>JAEZBZ010000371.1 GCA_023412745.1 Pseudomonadota bacterium
GTCAGCGCGTGTTTCACCCGATCCTCTCCTTGCGCGCGAACAAGCCCGTCGGCTTGAACATCAGTATCAGGATGATCAAAAGGAAGCCCATGGCGTCGCGGTAGCCGGACGACACGTATCCCGCCCCAAGTTCCTCCATGAATGCCAGGATGAACCCGCCGATGGTCGCGCCGGGAAGACTACCGAGACCGCCGAGAATGACGATGGCAAACGCCTTCAGCGAGGCAAGATCACCCATGGTCGGCACCACGACGAACACCGGCCCGAGCAGCGCGCCGGCAGCAGCAGCCAGGCCGGAGCCGAGCGCGAACGTCGCGAGATAGACATTGCCGATCTGCACGCCCATCAGCGCCGCGGTCTCGCGATCCTGGAAGGTTGCGCGCATCGCCTTGCCGAGCCGCGTGCGATTGACCAGCGCATAGGTGGCCGCGATCAGCGCGATCGCCATGATGAGCACGAACAGGCGGTTCCACGACACCGACACCAAGCCAAGCACCAGGGGCTCGGACGGAAACGGATTATCGATGGACTTGGCGACCCCGGTCCAGATGAACTGTTCCGTGTTCTGCAATGCAATCCAGGCGCCTATCATCACGAGCATGGTGGTATCGATGTCCGCGCCGCGCAGCTTGCGAAGAAGCACGAATTCGATCAGTGCACCAAGCGCAACGCCCAAGATCACCGCAAGTATCAAGGACAGGAAGAAGCCGACGCCGAGCAGCATCACCATGGCGTACATCATGTACGCGCCGAATGCGTACAGCTCGCCATGCGTGAAATTCACCACACGCATGATGCCGAAAATCAGCGTCAGGCCGATGCCGAGCAGCGCGTAGGTGCCACCCAAAATCAGCGCATTGACGATGTGTTGGAGGAATTGTTCCAAATGCCTCGCCCCCGGAGCGATGGGAAGAGGCGCGGCCCGGAGTGAGCCGCGCCGCACAGTGCAGGTTTTAGAACTGGGTCTTCACGACCTTGCCGCCCTCGATTTTCACGAGGTAGACACTTGGCGTGCTCTGACCGCTTTCCTTGCCGGCCGGGCCCTGCTTGGCGAAGGCGATGTCACCATAAACGCCGTCGAGCTTGACCTTCCACAGCGCGTCCTTGATCGCCGAGGCTTCGGCCTTTCCGGCAAGCTTGATCGCCTCGACGATCGTGCGAATGCCGTCATAGCCGCGGAAGCCTTCCGTCAGGCCGCCGACGTGATGGCCACGCGCCGCCCACTCGTCCATATAGCGCTTGGACACCTCAGGATGTCGCGTCACTTCCGGGAACCACGGCGGGAAGAACACGGTGTGCATCGAGCCGTTGGCCGCATCGCCAGCCTGCTGGGCAACCTGATCCGGAGAGTTGGAGCCGCCCGTTGTGATGATCTGATGCTCCAGGCGCTGATCCTTGGCCTGCTTCATGATCAGCGTGACCTGTTCGACGGCCGTAGTCACGAACAGCGCATCGCCGCCGGACGCCTTGATGCGCGTCAGCTGGGCGGAGAAGTCGGTCGCCTTGGGATCCATCGTTTCCATGGCGCCTATCTCGACGCCATTAGCTTTCAGCATCTTGGAGAATTCCTGCGCGGAACCGATGCCGAAGTCGTTATTGGTGTTGAGGAAGTCGGCCTTCTTGATTTTCAGCTTTGCGACCAGTGGCTGGAACGCCTTGGCTTCCATTTCCGACGTCGGGCTGATGCGGAACACATAAGGATTGCCCGAGGTCGTGATCTTGCCGGACGATGAGGTCTCCACCACCATCGGGATTTCGTATTCCTCAAGCTTCGGCATGACGGCGAGCGTCAATGTCGAACTCCAGGCGCCCATCACCACCGGCACCTTGTCCTTCACGACGAGCTTCTCGATCGTGGCGACGGCTTCGGTCGGGTTGGACTTGTTGTCTTCGACGACGAGTTGGATCTTCTTGCCCAGCACGCCACCGGCCTTGTTGATTTCGTCTTCGGCAATCTTGGCGCCTTGGGCGACGTAGTTTCCTGACGCCGCGAACGCGCCGGTGAGCGGCTGCGTTACGCCGATCTTGATCGTGTCCTGCGCGGCAGCTTGGCCTGCGAAGGCCGCTGCGCCAAGCATGGCGAGTAACGGTAATCTCATGATGACTCTCCCTTTGTTGAACGCTCAGGCGCACCCAAGCCGGCTTGGAAACGGCGAAGCCGGCACACCCCGACGAATGCTCATTTTTGAACTCCGGTTCGTCGCGCCCGGAGCTGAGTTTTTTTTCCCGGTGATCGGACCGGGTAGCAGGAGGGCCTCGCTTACGGCCTCATCCCATTTTCTTTTGCAGCCGCGGGATGATCTCCTTCGCGACAGCTTCAACCTGCTCCTTCTCGTATTTATAGGGAACGAAAATAATGCGATCTATGCCCGTGGCTACATGCGCCTCCAACTGCTCGACGCATTCCTCAACGGTTCCCATGATGGCGCTGTCCATGGTCGACTCCGACCACGAGGCGTAATCCCATTCCGTCTGCAGCCAATGCTTCATCGGCTCTTCGATCTTGCTGCGCGGACCGATGCAGATCGGAAGCTGGTTGGTGGAAATGAGTTCATCGGGATCGCGGCCGGCTTCCTCCGCGAAGGCAACGACCTTGGCCCAGGTTTTGGCGAAACTGTCCGCCGTATAATAATAGGTCAGCCAGCCATCGCCCTTGGTGGCGGCGCGCTTCAGAACGGCATCGACGTAGCCGCCGATCAGCAGTGGCGGGCGCGGCTTCTGCACCGGCTTCGGGAACAGCACCGCGCCGCGCAGATTGTAGGGCGGATAATCGCCATCGACCTTGTCTTCGGTCCACAGCCGGTTGATGATCTCCAGGCTCTGCTCCATGATCTTGCCGCGCTTGGAGAAATCGACGCCGAGCGAGTCGAATTCGCGCTTGTACCAGCCGACTGCTGCGCCAACCAGTAAGCGCCCGTTGGAAATGTGGTCGATGGTAGCGAGCTCCTTCGCCAGCAGTACCGGATTACGCATCGGCATGACCAGAATGCCGGTTCCGACCTTGATCTTGGTCGTGCGAGCCGCCACCGCTGTGAGGATCGTCAGCGCCTCATGGATCGGAAAGTTGGGATCGACGCCGAGAAGGATATGGTCCCAGGCCCACAACGATTCGTAGCCCAGCTCCTCCATGCGCACGCCGTAGTCGATCAATTCCTGCGCGCTCGGCATTTCCGGATAGCGCGTGAAATTGCGCATCGCGACGCCAAATTCCGTTTTTTTCTTTTTCGCCATGACGGCTCCTAACAGTGCGATGAACAGTTGGCTTGCTTACGCCGTATAGAGACGCTCCGGATCAAGGTGGCGCAGAACGTCAAGTTCTTCCTTCCGCGGCGGCTCGGTAATCTCGACGTTGTCAGCGAACAGCAGCTTGAACCCGGTGTTTTCCTGAACCTGCTCGCGCGTGACGCCGGCGTGCAGCGCCAGCACCTTCATCTCGCGGGTTTCATCGTCGAAGCCGAGGATCGCCATATCGGTCACCACGCGCCACATGCCACCCTGCGGCAGCCCGCGTTCGGCGCGTGACCGCTGCCCCTTGATCCAGCCCGGCGATGTAATGAAATCGACGTCGGCGACAAAACGGCGTTTCTCGTGTTTCATCGCAACGATCATGTTCGTCAGCGATGAAATGTCGTTGCCGCCGCCCGTGCCGGGCAACCTGGTTTTCGGATTGTCGCTATCGCCGATATAAGACGAATTGAGATTGCCGAAACGGTCGATCTGCGCGCCGCCCATGAAGCCGACATCGACATATCCGCGCTGCAACAGCAGCAGCACATCGGTGATCGGCAGCACCATATTCGAGCGGCGCGTACAGCGCTGCTCGTTAGTGGACGGCGGCAACTCTCCCGGCACGATGAACGGACCGATGGTGCCACCCTCGAACAGGATGGTCAGGTGCGGCGCGAATTTGCGCTGCGCCAGCGTCGCCGCCAGCAGCGGAATACCGATGCCGGCGAAAACCGTATCCCCGTCCTTCATCAGACGTGACGCCATCACGGCCAGCAACTCGGATGCGGTATAGGTTGCATTCGGTGAGGATTGCTCAGTCATTGTGAACGCTCCTGCCGCGGCGGCTGGCATCGAGCAGCGACGCCATTCCAAGCTTGGAAAGATAATCGGGCCAGTCTTTGGCGCCGTAAATATATTCGCCAAGATACTTTTCCGGTCCCTTGATTGGATCTTTCATCAGCGCCGCATAATAATCGAGGTGGTCGAAGAACGGCTCATAAATGCCGTAGCATTCATGCGGCGCACAACCGAATGGCACCTCGACGACGGCATCGACAGTAAAGAACGGAATGCGCGTCTGATCGGGCGCACGACGGATCTGATCGTTGGAAACGATGCGTTCTGTCGTCAGGATCACGCGATTGGCGGCCATCGCCATATCGATATCCATGAACTGCAGGCCGTCGATCTGCGCATTGCCGTATGCGTCGCAGCGCTGCACGTGGATCAGCACCACATCAGGATTGAGCGCCGGCAGCAGTGCCACGGTTTCCCCGGTGAACGGGCACTCCATCGACTTGATATCGCCGCCGAGCTTGGTAGCAATATCTGAACCGATCATCGAGCGCGCCGGCATGAACGGTATGCCCATGGCGCCGGCGCGATAGCGCAGCCCCATAGACATGTGGCTCCATTCCTCGAACCGGGCCAGCTTACTTTCCGTATAGTGGCGCATCACCTTGGATACGCCCCACACGATGCCCTGCGTGAACCAGCTCGTGATCACGTGCTTGGAGGTTCCCGACGCGAACAGCAATTCGCCTTCCGACGACGTGATCGAACGGGAAACGACCAGATCCTTTTTGCGCGCGCGGATCAGCGCCCACACCATTGCCATCGGCGTGCGCGACATGGTACAGCCACCGATGCCGACGTGATCACCGTCATTGACAAGGCGCGCGGCCTCTTCCAGGGACATGACCTTTTCGCGCAAACCACGATCGCGCGTCATCGTATCGCGACGGATGGTTTCGTAGGGTTTAACCAACGCTTCGGTGCTCATGTCCGGTCAATATCTCCGATTGATGACTTACGCGACCGCCGCTTCCATGCCGGCGTCGCGATTGAACGCCGTGATCATCTCGTCCCATTGCGGAACCAGATCGTGCAAACCGCGCCAGAATTCCTGCTTCTTGCGCCGATCGAAATCCGCCAGCGGAACGCCCTGCTGCTCGACCCAAGTGAAATAACCGAGATTAAAAATGCGCTCCCGCTCGCGATGCGTCGCGTCCAGTACGTACTCGCTATCGGCGCCGAGCAGATGACGGCCGACCAACTCGGCGGCAATCTCGGAATTCAATTCACCGGAATTATGCCGCCGCGCCAGATAGCGGCGCACCTCGCTCGTATACATCGTGGCCGGATCGGTTGCGACCGTCATCACCACGCTGTCGCTGCCGAGATTGTAGTGTTTGGCGATTTTGATCGCGCCGAGAATGTTGGCGATGCTCGACAAACCGAAATGCTTCAGTTTCTCGATCGTTTCAGCCGGAACGTCGAGGCGCCGGGCAATATAATCGCGACCGACATCGGTATTGAATACAGCGTTCAGTCCATCCGTCGCGTGATCGGTGATACCGATAACGACGTCGGTATTGGTGACATTGTGGATCAGCGGCACGTGTTTGTCGCCGATGCCCTGGATGTTGTGCTCGCCGTAGCCGTTCATCAGTAGCGTCGGGCATTCGACCGCCTCGACCACCGCAATCTTGGCGCCGTAATTTTCCTTCAGGTAATCGCCCGCTGCCAGTGTGCCGGCGGAACCGCTCGCGTAAACATACGCGGCCAGCTTGAGATCATGGAATTTCGGCAGCGACTGGAAAACCTTCTCCAGCGCCGGGCCAGTGCAACGCCAATGCCCGACATAATTGGCAAATTCACTGAACTGGTTGAGGATTTCATTATCGGGATCGCGGCCCAACTCGGCGCACGCGTCGTAGATTTCCTTGACGTTCGATTCCGTGCCTGGCGTGCGCACGATATCGCCCGCTTCCGACACCCAGCCTTCCAGCCAATCGAATCGTTCCTGGCTCATGCCCGCGGGCAAAACGGCGACGCCACGGCAGCCGAGAATGCGCGAAATAGCGACACCGCCGCGGCAATAGTTTCCAGTCGACGGCCATACCGCGCGCTGACGCGTCGGATCAAAACGGCCAGCAACCAGCCGAGGCGCCAGGCACGAATAGGCTGCAAGCACCTTGTGCGCGCCAATCATCGGAAACAGCGCACCGAGCGCAACCACGATGCGCGCACTGACGCCGGTCAGCGCCCGCGGCAGTTCCACGTGCACCGGAACGGCAACCTGCCCCGTGCGATCGAGGTCATTGAACCAGTTGACGCGATAGAGATTTGCAGGATGCGCATCATCGGGCCCGATGTCCTTCAGCGATGCGCGGATCGACGCCGGAACACTGGCCGGATCAGCCAGCTCCGCGAATGTCGGCAGGCGCACCCGCTTCTCTTTCAGGCGATCGATGGCGCGTTTACGAACCGCGGCATCCTCTACCCTGACCGGAAAATCGAATGGACCCATTTCGCGCCAAACCCTGCTGACGTTTCACTGGTGCACAATGAAAGTACACTTTTTCTATTGTGCTATTCTTAGTACTACTATCCTACGGCGCGCCTCAACGATCAACAGCAATCAACGTTTCATCCTGCCAATTTTCGCGCCATTGCGCTCGCGGCTTTGGCGTTCCGTACAGCGTTGTGCGCTGACGCGGCGTTCGTCCGGCTGATTTGATTATCGTTTCCAGCGTCGCGGCATCGAGTTCCTGACCGTGCGCTGCGCCCGCCGCGCGCGTAATCGACTCGTTCATCAGCACGCCGCCAAAGTCGTTGGCGCCAGCCGAAAGGCATAGCGCGGCACCATCCGGACCCATCTTGACCCAGGACGTCTGAATGTTGGCAATCAGCGGATCTAGCACGAGCCGCGCGATCGCGTGCATTAGAACGGATTCACGGAATGTCGGCCCGCGCCGCGACCGCCCCTTGACGAAGATCGGTGCTTCCATGGCGACGAACGGCAACGGAACGAATTCGGTAAAGACGCCGGTTTCGGCCTGCATCGCGCGCAAGCGCAACAAATGCCGCGCCCAGTGATGATAGCCGTCGACGTGGCCGAACATGATCGTGGACGTCGCGCGAAGACCAACGGCATGGGCCGCGCGCATCACGTCGAACCACTGCTCGGTATTGACCTTATCCGGGCATAGGACCGCCCGTACTTCGTCGTCGAGAATTTCAGCCGCGGTACCGGGAACGCTCGCGAGCCCCGCGTCCTTCAGATCGGCGAGATAGTCGCACAGCGAGAGCCCGAGCGACGTCGCGCCATGCCAGATTTCCAATGGCGAGAATGCGTGGACATGCATTCCCGGCACCGCGCTTTGGATGCATTCCGCGATGCTGCGATAGGTGGCGCCGGTGTAGCCCGGCCGGATTCCGCCCTGTAGGCAAACCTCGGTCGCGCCTTTCGCCCACGCCTCACGCGCGCGATCGGCGATTTCCGTCAGCGGCAATTCATACGCCTTGTCGCGATGGCCCAGCGAATGGCGGCCCTTGGAAAATGCGCAAAAGCTGCACGAATAGGTGCAGATGTTGGTGTAGTTGATATTCCGGTTGATGACATAGGTGACGTCATCGCCGACGCGCTCCGCGCGCAGCCGGTCGGCCGCCGCGCACACGGCCGCGAAATCGCGACCGCGCGCCGCGAACAGACGTACTATCTGCGCCTCGTCCAGAACGCGGCCATTGCGCGCCTGGTCGAGAATGCCTGCAACATCGCCTGAAAGCGCCGGCTGTTTTGAATGCGCGCGCTCAACGTGCGGCGTCGGCAGCGGCTCCAGCGCGCCGGTCAGCCAGCCATCTTCGCGCGCATACCCTTCGCCATCCGCGTGGCGCATCACGGCAGTCTGCATCGGCCCGGCGAGCCAGCGCTTAGGCTCCGCGACGTACGCGGGGTACAGCGCAAGGCGTTCCGTCAGTGCACGTCCTGCCCGCGTCGTCGCGTGCTCGAGATCGCGCAGGTGCGGCCACGGCGCTTCCGGATTGACGTGATCCGGCGTGACTGGCGATACGCCACCCCAATCGTTGATGCCGGCGCCAATGAGCTGCGCCAGCCCATCCGGTCGCAGGTTTGGCGGCGCCTGGATGTTCATGGCCGCGCCGAAAACGATGCGCGCCACCGCGATGGTCCAGACGTGCTCGTCCAATGACGGCTCCGGCGCGTGAGCCATGCGCGTATCCGGCTTGGCGCGGAAATTCTGGATGATGATTTCTTGGATGTGGCCGTAGCGCGCGTGGAGCTCGCGGGTCGCCAGCAGCGCTTCGACGCGTTCGCGCCGCGTTTCGCCGATGCCGATCAGGATGCCGGTGGTGAATGGCACGCCCGCGCGGCCGGCCGCCTCGATGGTCGCAAGCCGAGCCGCGGGTACCTTATCGGGGGATCCGAAATGTGGGCCGCCGCGCTGCGACAGCCGGTCCGACGCCGTTTCCAGCATGATGCCCTGGGAGATGGAAACACCCCGCAGGCGGGCGAGCCATTCCTCATCCATTAGCCCGGGATTGAGATGCGGTAGCAGGCCGGTCTTTTCCAGCACAAGCCGCGCGGTCTCTTCCAGATACGACAGCGTGCTGTCGTGGCCGAGTTTCTCCAGCGCCTGGCGCGCCGCCGTATAGCGCAGCTCCGGCTTATCGCCGAGCGTAAACAGCGCCTCCTTGCACCCGGCCTTGCGCCCCTCCTCCGCGATCGCCAGCACCGCGTCACGATCGAGATAAGGTGCCGCCAGTTCACGCGGCGCATGCGCGAACGTGCAGTAGTGGCACACGTCGCGGCAAAGCTGCGTCAGCGGAATGAAAACCTTTTTGGAAAACGACACGGTGGTGCCATGGCCCGCGCGGCAGAGCCGCTCGGCAATCGCCGTCAGCCGGGCGATGTCGTCGGACTCCGCCAGCGCGAGCGCATCGTCTGCGCGCGGGAGATCACCGGATTCGGCAGCAGCCAGCGCGCAGCGAATGCCAGCATCATCGGTCATGCATGATCTCCAGGAAGCGTATGGACCGACTGATGGTCAGCAAGAAAAGCATAGCGCGGCGCATCGCGACGGACCCGCAGCAGCCGCGCCAGGTCGGCGGGCAAATCAATGTCGGAAGCAATGCCCGATAGCTCGATGACTTCGGTATCGATGCGGCGCGCGACCGAGGCGGCCAGATGTTCTACGAAGCTACCGGGACCATAGCACGACGCGATGGCGTCAGGCGGCGCCAGCAGCATCGCGTTCGTGCCATCGCCATCACGCGACGGCACCAGCGTCACACGCCGGCCATCGCGGCGCGTGCCGGCGTCCACGACAGCGGCGATTTCTTCCCCTGTCGCCAGCGGAACGTCGCCCGGCAAAATGAGAGCGCGCCCAGCCGCACGAATTTCGCGCGCACAGCATCCCTGCACAACGGCCTCGTTGAGCCCATGGCCGCTGGTCTCCGCGATCACACACGCGCCGTTTTGCTCGGCAAACCACGCGATATCTGCATCCGGCGTGACGATATGGACAGCGCCGACGCTATCGACGGTCCTCAGCGTTTCGAACATATCGGACAGCATGGCGAGCACCAGTTCCCCGCGCTCAGCCTCGTTCAAAACAACGGCCAGCCGCTGCTTGGCGCCGCGCAGTCCCTTGACGGGAATGATCACCGGGCACCGCGCCGTCATCGCGCCGCCTCCGCCAGCTCGACACAAAACGTCATGCAATCGCGGGCCAGTGCGATCCGGTCGTCGAGTGTGATCATCATCGTGTTGACGATCCTGGTCGGCATCTCGATGGCGGCAGCGCTTCCGGCATCGCTGGCGTCGAGCACGAAACCATCGATTAGGCCGGCGTAATGCTTCGCGACGCTGACGGCATCCGGCACGATGCCGAGTTCGCTCATGATCTTGGCCGCCGGCCCCTTCACCGCCTTGCCGCCGATGATCGGCGTCACGGCGACCACCGGCGCGTTGCTGCCGCACAGCGCATCGGCCATGCCCGGCACGGCCAGGATCGGATCGACACTGAGATATGGGTTGGACGGGCAGATGATGATGCCGGCGAGATTTGGATCATCCAGCGCCGCGCGCACAGCCGCGCTCGGTTGCGTATTCTCCGCACCTTCAAATCGGATCGCCGTGACGCGAGGCTCACAGCGCGCGCCGACGAAATACTCCTGAAAACCGAGCGTACCGCGATCTGTCTCGACGATGGTGCGAACGGAATCATCGCTCATCGGGATGACGCGCGCAGCGATATCGAAACGCTCTCGCGCGAAATCGCACACCGCCGTCAAGCTCTCGCCCGCCTTCAGCCGGCGCGTGCGCTCGACATGCATGGCGAGATCGCTGTCACCGAGATTGAACCACGACGGGCCGCCCAGTTGACCCAGCGCGCGCATGAACGACCACGTCTCATCGCGCCGCCCCCAACCGGTTTCCGAGTTCACGAGACCAGCCAGCGTGTACATCGCAGTGTCGATGTCAGGACTGATGTGAAGCCCGATATGCTCAAAATCATCGCCAGTATTGACGATGACGGTGAGGCGGTCGCCAAGCAGCTTTGCCAGGCCGAGCGACAGCTTCGCGCCGCCGATCCCGCCCGACAGCGCCACCCAGCGCGCGGTTTCCGATAAGCTGCTCATCGGAACATATCCTGCGCTTTCGGCCGGACCAGCGCGGCGGCGGACGTCGCGGGCGCACGCCAATCTAGGCCGCGCACGATAGCCGCTGGTGTCGCCTCCGCCGCCTCGCCCATGGCCAGCACAGCAGCAGATGCGACGGCATCGGCAAAGCCGACTTCCGTCACTTCCAGCGGCCGCCCAGCCAGATCAAGCTCGCCTCGACGATCGAGCAATGACGGCACGCCGGCCGCGCCGATCGCCAGACCGACCGTACCCAGCCGCCACGCGCGGCCAACGCTGTCCGAAATGACAACGCCGATATCGACCGAGAAATGCGCATCCAGCCTCAGCTTGATCCGCGCCGCGCTGTCGTCGGGCGCTTCAGGCAACATCAGCACGCGACCCTGCGTCGTCCCCGTTTCCAGATTGGATTGATCCAGCCCCGCGTTGGCCATGACAAGGCCATGCGGCGTGGCGACGATGAGAACGCCGGGCCGCGCGCGAATGACCTCGACGGAATTGGCCAGGATCGCCTCGATCAGACGCGCGTCCTTGCCCGTGATCGCAGCCAGTTCGATGGCACGCGGCGATGGCGTCAGCGACGCGGTATCGAGATAACGATTTTCCGCCTTCGACACGATCTTCTGCGTGACGACAACGATATCTTTGTTCTGCAGGACCTGAGAAGCTTGCGTGATAGCCCCGATCAGCAGCGCGGCAACGTCGTCACCCGCGCGGACAAGGGGAATACCCTCCAGAGCCGTGATC
>JAEZBZ010000250.1 GCA_023412745.1 Pseudomonadota bacterium
GGATGGACTTGACTCGTTCAAGCACCGCCCAAAAGGAAGACTATGTAACTGCCGCGCACGATGCGCACAATGTTGAGCACGTGCGAGAGTTGCACGAGGACAGGAAGGACTTCTTCGTTGAACGCAACGGCGTTCGGTATGCGGGGAGTCACCTCATTATCGATCTGTTCGGGGCCAAGCGCCTCGACGAGCTGGACCACGTCGAAGAGACGTTGAAACGGTGCGCGGAAGTTGCAGGGGCTACGCTCCTGAACATCCACTTGCATCACATGCCGGCGAACGGTGGTGTCGCAGGCGTTGCTGTGCTCGCCGAGAGCCACATCAGCATCCATAGCTGGCCTGAGGCCAACTATGCGGCGCTGGATGTGTTCATGTGCGGCGATGCGCAACCGCATCTGGCTATCGACGTCCTGAAGCAGGCTTTCCAGGCTCGCGACGTCGCGGTCAAGGAACACAAGCGCGGCAAGGAAATGGCTGCCTCCAACTGGCAGGCAGCCGCTTCGAAAGAAGCACCTATTCGCGCCGCCAAGACCAGGATCCGGCAGGCGGCCTAACTCGCCTGCCACCAGCGGAAAATGAGCGCGTGCCGATCATTCGGCACGCGCTTTTCGCGTTTCCGGGACGGCTGCTTGAGTGGAGCATGTGCGGTGGACAGGCCCTCTGAGGCCCATCACGACGTCGCGGCGCGGCATTCCTCATCGGGCGGCAGCGGATCGCAGTCTGTACTGAGCACGCAAACCTGCATGGCGCGGCGCAGTTCCGCCGTGTAGGCGCCATCTATCGCGCCGTTGTAGAGCTTAAGGCCTGCCAGACCGCATTGATACAGCCTGATCATCCGCTCGCCACCGAAGCGCATGGCCGTTTCGTAGTCACGCAGCGCGCCAGCGGAATCACCTCCCGCCTGACGGATATGCGCGCGGGTATCGTAGGCATGGGGGCTCGTCGGCTGCACCTTCAGCGAGAGTTCGACGTCCGGCAGCCCCTGGGGGGCACGGCCGGACTTGAAATACGCCCAGGCGCGGTTGTTCAAGGCCACGGCGAAGTCCGGCACAAGCTGGATCGCCGTATTGTAGTCGTTGATTGCGACGTCATATTCACCGCGCAGCGAATAGGCCAGCGCCCGCATTGCATAGGCGGAGCTCTGCGTCTGCTGCGTGATGCCAGGCTGCTCGATTAGTTCGGAGCAGGCCGTGATGCGCCGCTCGTTGTCTGCCGTAAAACACTCGTGATCGTCCATCGCTCCGGAGGCCCAGCTCCAGCCCGTGCCTGCCGCGATGAAAAGGCCGGCGAGTGCCGCCGTCCAACGTTTCATGACCCCGAACCCTTTTCTCTCTCGCCAGCAACCTATACGGCCCCGTCCGCCCCGTCTCGCCTCTTTTCGCGTCGATTCAATGGCGCTTCCATCAGCGCGCAGAGCGGCATTTTCGCGACGGCGCCTGCTTTAGGGCATATGTCGCGCGCCCAGCCGTGGCCGGACGCCCTTCTCGACAACGGGCCTGCGAGCCGATCGACAGGGAGCGAGGGGTCGAGCGGTGCAAGGGGCGGAACCGACTTTCCCAAGATGCGTTCCGTAAATTGCGGCGCGGCCGACTGCAGTCTGGCATTCGGCCTTGGATGGCCGTCGGAAATGACCAGAAGCGGGAGAAATCATGAGAAAAGCTGACCTCGTCGAACTTGCCCAATCGATCGGCTTTCCCAGGATCAGCCTTTATATTCCAACGCATCAAACCTACCCTTCCATCGAGCAGGATCCGATCAGGCTGGCGACAGCGCTGAAGGAGGTCGAGCGCCAACTTGCGGCTACTGGAATGCGGCGGCCCGAGATAGGGGACCTTCTGGCGGACGCCAAGGGACGAATTCCGGCGACCATGTTCTGGCGTTACCAGGACAAGGGGCTGGCCGTGTTGATCGAACCCGGTCAAACCCATTGGATCAAGCTGCCGCAAGCGGTGCCGGAGCTGACCATCGTTGCCACGCGCTATCATTTGCGGCCGATGATCCCGATGTTCCGCAACGGCGAACAGTTCCACGTGCTCGCCATCACGCGCGACAACGTCCGCTTCTTCGACGGCCGGGCACGCGAGATGATCGAGGTGGATATCGAGGGGATGCCGCGCGGTATCAGCGAGATCATGGAACGAACGAACTTCCAGGACGATCTTGGTTTTCATGCGCGCGATCGCAGCGATCCCATTGGCGGCGGCACCACAGCAAAGTATCACGCGCTCGGCATCAGTCCGGTCGACTACGAGGATGTGGAACTGGAAACGTACCTGCGCGAAACCGTGAAAGCGGTCGAGCATCATCTGGCCCGCAGCGATGCGCCTCTGGTACTGGCAGCAAAATCCCGCGTGCTCGGCAAGCTGCGCAAACACATCAGCTACCGCCATCTAGCCGGCAGCGACATCCAGACGGATCCGGTCGCCCTAGGCGATGAGGAGTTGCACGCAAAGGCCTGGATGATCGCCGAGCCCATCGTCCGCGCGGATCGCGAAGCGGCACGCAAGAGGCTTCGCGCGCAGATGAACGGAGGTGCGCCCAGCGCCGCTCATGAAATCCAAACGCTGATGCGCGCGGCGATGGAGGGACGCATTGACAGCGTATTCCTGGCCCCTGATGCAAATGTGTGGGGCCACTTCGACGATGCCTATCAGGTGCTGCGCCTGGATGCCCAACCCGGCCCCGACAACGAAGACGTGCTCAACCGCCTCGCGATGGAAACGCTCAATCGTGGCGGCGACGTCTTTACGCTGCCGGAAGACATCCAGAAGAAAGCCGGCCCCGCGGCGGGATTATTCCGTTACTGAACGAATAGCAATCTCGGCGAGATTGTATTAAACCTACCCCTTAAAACATAAAAGGCAGCGCCATAAAAAGGCGCTGCCCTGATTTTTATCACCGAGCCATTATTTCAATCCGGTTGCGGATCGTATTTCATGACGCCGATCCGGCGCACGCTGGTTGCCTGCGGACCTTGCGCGCTCTCGCCATAGGTAATCGTCAGCTCGACCGGATCACCGACGCTCAGCTTATCGAAACTGGTGTCCAGAACCGCATTGCGATGAAAATAAACCTCCGGGCCATCGCTAACTCTGATGAAGCCAAATCCCTGATCGGAAAGGATGCGGGCAATTTGCCCTTGCGGCTTGCCCTCATGCGTTTTGACTTCGCCATGACGCTGGCGCCGCCGCTTCTTGAGCTGGCGTTCGATCGCCGCGAAGCTGTCGCGCAGGGCGATCAAGGCATCGTCATGGGCGTTGCGATCGCCGCCGGGCTTGCGGCCGACCACAAGCTCTGTGCCGGGGACGCGTACCTCGACGGTGATTTCGAAGAGTTTGGCGCTTCCGATCGGCCCGTTCACGTGGACGTGCCATGTCGTGATATCCGGATAGCGCGCCTGGAGTTTATCGGCTTGTTCGCGAACCTTGAACTTGATGGTTTCGGAAGGCTCCATTCCCTTGAAGGACAACTCGACATTGGCTTCCGCCCCATTGTCTCTCATGATGATTTGCCTTGTTCTACCTCAGGTCAGCTTCAATATTCCCTCTTAGAAAGACGCCAACTATGTGGCGTGGGTTCCCGGCCCAATAGGGATATGTCATCGCGAAAACCGGTCACCTGGAATGCATTATGCACACCTGAAACATGGTGATGTCTTTGGCAAATATCAAACGTCCACGGACCGGCGCTGGTTATACTTTTTAAGACATCAGCCGTAGCGTTCCGCGCCGATCCACTGGTTATCCGAATAGCGGTCACCGTGCGCGAAGCCGGGCGGCAGCGCCCGCTCGATAGCGGCGCATTGTTCGCGGCTGAGCGCGACATCCGCTGCCGCCGCAAGCTCCGTCAGATGCCCCACAGAGCGCGTACCCGGGATTGGAAGCATATTGTCGCCCTGCGCCAGGACCCAGGCGATGGCGAGTTGCGCTGGCGACACGTCCCATTCCCGCGCCAGAGCGAGGAAGGGTTCCAGCGCCCTGCGGTTAAACGAAAAATTCGGCTCGATGAACCTTGGATTTGGGATGCGGAAATCGCCCGGTGAAAAGCTATCGTTGCGCGCCACGGTGCCGGTGAGAAATCCGCGGCCGAGCGGGCTGAACGGCACGAACGCCACGCCAAGCTCGCGGCAGGCTTGAACCACGCCGAGGTCCGGCGCGCGCGACCACAGCGAATATTCGCTCTGCACCGCCGACACCGGATGCACGGCATGGGCACGGCGCACGGTGGAGGGCGAAACTTCCGACAGGCCGTAGCCGCCGATCTTGCCCTCCTTGATGAAGCCGGCCATGGTTTCGGCGACCTCTTCGACCGGACGACTCTGATCGCGGCGATGGATGTAGTACAGTGCGACGTGATCGCGACCCAGCCGGCGCAGCGAACCTTCCAACGTCGAACGCAGATATTGCGGGCTGTTGTCGAACGTGCGCTCCGTCGATCCCGGCTTGCGCTTGATGCCGCCCTTGGTCGCTATAACGAATTGCGTCGGGTTGGCCCTGAGGAAGTTGCCAATCACCTCCTCGCTGACGCCATGCCCATAGACATCCGACGTGTCGAGAAAATCAATACCGAGATCGATGGCCCGTGCCAGCGTCGCATGGCTTTCCTGCTCCGTCGTCGGACCATATGAGCCGGCGAAGCTCCAGCATCCTAGGCCAATAGCCGAAACGCGCGGGCCATTGGTGCCCAGTTGACGCTTGATCATAAGAATTAACGCTCCTCATCAGGATAAATGATAGACGGTCTGCGGACCATATACCGGCGTCGGAATACCTTCCATCCGTGCCTTGATCTGCAGCGCCAGCGATCGCGAATACAGCCGCGACTGGAACAGATTTCCGCCGTGGAACCACAGCGCCTCCTGCTGCGTCGGCTTCCACATGTTGCGCAATTCGCCCTCCCAAGGGCCTGGATCGTAGGAGGTTCCGGAACCGACGCCCCAGCACTTTCCGACCTTGTCGGCGACCTCCTGGCTGATGATCCGCGCCGCCCAGCCGTTCATGGAACCGTAGCCGGTCGCGTATACGATGAGATCCGCGGGCACTTCGCTGCCGTCCGAAAGTACGACGGCGTTTTCCGCCAAACGCTCCACGCTGACGCGGCTTTTCAGCTTGATGCTGCCATTGGCGATCAGCTCCGACGCGCCGACATCGATATAGTAGCCAGAGCCGCGGCGGATGTACTTGGTGTGCAGCCCCGTGTCGTCCTCGCCGAAATCGAGCAGGAATCCCGCCTTTTCCAGGCGATCGTAATAGTCCTTGTCGCGCACGCGGATTTCCTCGAACAGCGGCCGCTGGCGTTCCGGCATCACCTTGTAGGGGATCGACGCGGTGGTCATGTCTGCGATGTCGGTAGTGATGCCCTTGGCCAGCGCCGCCTCCGAATATAGCGCGCTGGTAATGACGTCCATCAGGGTTTGGGACTTTGCGACCAGCGTCGATGAGCGTTGCACCATCGTGACGTCGGCACCATGCTCCCACAGATCTGCGGCGATATCGTGCGCGGAATTGTTCGAGCCGATAATCACGCAGCGCTTGCCTTCAAAGCCACGGCTCGAACGGTGCTTGCTCGAATGATACTGCTGGCCCCGGAAACGATCCGCACCGGGAAACTGCGGAATGTTCGGCATGCCGGACATGCCCGTCGCCAGCACCAGATGCTGCGGGCTTACAGTGATCGTTTCACCATCGCGATTGACGACCGCCGACCATTGCCTCGCCGCGTCATCGAACGTCGCGCTGACACATTCCGACGACGTCCAATAATTCAACTCCATCACTTTGGTGTACATTTCCAGCCAATCGCCGAGCTTGTCCTTCGGAGTATAGATCGGCCAGTGATCCGGAAACGGCATGTATGGCAAGTGGTCGTACCAGACCGGATCGTGCAGACAGAGCGACTCATAGCGCTGCCGCCAGCTATCGCCCGGCCGCGCATTCTTCTCGATGATCAGCGTCGGCACGCCCAGTCGCTTCAGGCGCGCAGCCAGCATGATGCCACCCTGCCCGCCGCCGACGATCAGGCAATACGGCTGCCGCGTGATGCCAAGCTCCTGCTCGTCTTCGGCGCGCCGTTGCAACCAGGTCTTGCGATCCTTGTGCACGCCATGAATCGTGCCGCGCTCGCGGCGTGGACCAGCCGGCTCCTCATGCCCCTTAAGTTCGGTGAGCATGGTCATCAGCGTCCAGCAGCTGTCAGCCTTCAGTCGGACATGACCTTTGCCGCGCCCCGTCGCAGTCTCGAATGTCAGAAAGGCTTCAGTAATTCCGCCATCGACTTCGCGCGCGTCGCCGTGCAACGCGAATTGACCCGGCCGGGCATCAGCCAACGTCGCGGCCAGCATGTCGGCAATTGCAGCGCGCCCGTCCATAGTTTTGATGTTCCAGGTCAGCGCAACCACGTCGCGCCAGAAGCAGTCGTCGTCGAACATGCGCACGATGGCGCTCGTGTCTCCGCTACCAAGGGCGGTATTCAATTCGGCGAGCCAGTGCGTCACACGCCTGTTCGCGACTGCGTCGGTCATAATGGGCGATTACCTTGATGGATGTGGGCGCGATAGGACGATGGCATACAGCAGATGCATCGCCCTCACATCGTCGCGCCGATCTGCCAGGGCACGTACTCGGCATCGCCGTAGCCCAATAGCTCCGATTTTGACCGCTCTCCGGAAGCTACGCGCAGGATGGTCTCGAAGATCTCCTGGCCCTTTTGCTCCAGCGGCACGCCATCCAGCACATCGCCGCAATTGATATCCATGTCGTCGATCATGCGGCGGTAGATGTCGGAGTTCGTCGCCAGCTTGATCGATGGCGAGGGCTTGCAACCGTAGGCAGATCCACGGCCCGTCGTGAAGCAGATGAGATTGCATCCGCCGGCCACCTGGCCTGTCGCCGATACCGGATCGTAGCCGGGCGTATCCATGTAGACGAATCCCTTGGCGGTAATCGGTTCGGCATAGCGATACACCGCGTTGAGTGTCGTTGAACCGCCTTTTGCGGCCGCACCGAGCGATTTTTCGAGAATGGTCGTCAAGCCGCCCGCCTTGTTTCCAGGCGAGGGATTGTTGTCCATGCTCATGCGCGCACGCGCGGTGTAGTCCTCCCACCAGCGGATGATCTCGACCAGCTTCTCGCCGACCTCACGCGTTGCGGCACGCCGGGTCAGCAGATGTTCCGCGCCATAGATTTCAGGTGTCTCCGAGAGAACAGCCGTGCCACCGTGGCGCACCAGGATATCGGCGGCCAATCCCAAAGCGACATTTGCCGTGATGCCCGAATAGCCGTCAGAGCCGCCACATTGCAGCGCCAGCGTCAATTCGGACGCTGGGATCGTCTCGCGCTGCGCCTGGGCGACGATGGGAAGCATGGTGCGAACCGCATCGACGCCGGCAGCGATGGTTTTCTTGGTGCCACCGACCTCTTGGATCGTCATCGTGCGGAACGTATCGCTTTCGCTGATACCGTAGGCTTCCTTCATGCGCGCGATCTGGAAACCTTCACAGCCAAGCCCGACCACCAGAACGCCGGCCATGTTCGGATTGCAGGCATAACCCCAGGTCGTGCGCTTCAGAACTTCGAACGCCTCGCCGTTGTAGTCGATACCGCAGCCGGTCGAATGCACCAGCGGAATGACGCCGTCGATATTCGGGTAGTCGTCGAGCAGGCTTGAGCGATTGACCTCCTCGGCGATGAAGCGCGCGACGGTGGCCGAGCAGTTCACGCTTGTTACGACGCCGATGTAATTGCGCGTTCCCGCCCGGCCGCTCTTACGGCGGAAGCCTTGAAACGTTGCCCGCGCTTCCGGCGGCAGCAACTGTTCCTCGCGGGCGTCCTGGCAGAATGCGTAATCGCGATCGAATGCAGCGAATCCGCAGTTGTGCGTGTGGACATGCTGGCCAGGCGCAATGTCCTCGCTGGCGAAACCGATGATCTGGCCGAACTTACGGACCGGCTCGCCACTCGCGATCTTCACGGTCGCTATCTTGTGTCCGCGCGGCACACGTGCGCTCGCCGCGATCGTCTCGACAGTCGCTCCCGGCGGCACGGTATCTACGGCGACGACCACATTGTCTCGCGGATCGAGACGCAGCGTGCGCGGTGCTGTTGCAGGGTCGGCGGTCGAGGACTGTTGCATGCGGCGTCTCCCATCCTCCTGTTCAACGGAGGTCGATTGAGCTTGTCAGAAGATCATGAGACGATCCGCCTGACAACGGTCTCAAATAGCAACTAAAAATGGACCGCTGGCCGCTTCGGAACGCTTGCGATGCAGTTCTACCAAAACAAATCAATAATTTAGGGAAGGAACGACTCCAGTGAACCTGTCCTTCATGCTGAAAGAACGCGCCGCCGCGGGCAAGCCCATTCGCGTCGGCCAGGTCGGAGCGGGCAAGTTCGGCACCATGTTTTTGGCGCAGGCGCGCACCACGGTCGGCATGCATGTCGCCGCGGTTGCCGATCTCAACGTCGCGCGCGCGAAATCCCAGCTCAAGATGGCCTCGTGGCCCGAGGAGCAGTACGGCGCCGCCTCTATCGACGATGCCCTGAAGAGCGGCAAGACCTTTCTCACAGACGACGCCGAGGCGATGATCCGCCACCCGGCCATCGACGTCATCATCGAGGCAACCGGCGATCCCGGCACCGGCATCCGGCTGTGCCAGATGGCCATCGCCAACGGCAAGCACATCGTGATGGTCAACGTCGAGGCGGATGCCGTCGCCGGGCCGCTGCTGGCCAAGCAGGCGCGCGAGGCCGGAGTGGTATACAGCCTCGCCTGGGGCGACCAGCCGGCTCTCGTCTGCGATCACGTCGATTGGGCCCGCACATGTGGGTTCAAGGTCGTCGCGGCCGGAAAGGGTACGCGCTATCATCCAACCTATCACCAGCTCACGCCGGACACGGTCTGGGACGTGCTGCGCCGGCAGCTCAACATCGAAGACCCCAAGACCATCAATCTGAAGATGTTCAACAGCTTCTTCGATGGCACCAAGTCCGGCATCGAAATGACCGCTATCTGCAATGCCACCGGCCTTGAATCGCAGACCGACGGCCTGACCTTTCCGCCTGCCTCGCGCTTCGAGCACGCGGAAATCTGCAAGCCCAAGGCCGATGGCGGCGTGCTGGAGAAGGCCGGCGTGACCGAAGTCACCTCGATGCTGTATCGCGATGGTAGCGACGTACCGCACAATCTCGTGGTCGGTACCTACGTCGTGTTCGAGGCTGCCGACGACAACGACTACAGCCGCCGCTGCTTCAAGGAATACAGCATGCTGCCCGACAAATCCGGCCGCTATGCCTCGCTGTACCGACCCATCCATATGATCGGGCTGGAACTCGGCCAATCGGTTGCATCCGCGGTTCTGCGCAAGGAACCGACCGGCGCGCCGTTCTGCTTCAACTCCGACGTCGTGGCGACCGCCAAGCGCGCACTGAAAAAGGACGAGATGCTCGACGGCGAAGGCGGCTTCTGCGTCTGGGGCAAGCAGACACCGGCGCAGATGTCGCTGAGGGAAGGTTATCTGCCCCTCGGCCTAGCTCATAACGTCAAGCTGAAGCGCGACGTCGCCGAGGGCGAGCGGCTCAAATGGGACGACGTTGCCTTCGATCCGAACGATGGCGCCGTTAAAGTGCGCCGCGAAATGGAAGCCATGTTCGGCAGGCCGAATGCGGCGTGAGGCATGAAAGCTACAACTGACGTGTTGCCAGCGAGAAAGCTACGGGCGATAGCTTCACGTGCAGCGATCACCCGTTGCTGATGGTGTGTAAACAGGACGAATTCAAAAAGGGGGTGGGGATGCGGCGGATCAGCAGACGGCAATTCACTGGCGGTCTCGGTGGCGTTGGGATCGTGGGCGCGCTG
>JAEZBZ010000110.1 GCA_023412745.1 Pseudomonadota bacterium
CGGCAGTATGGTCCGTGCTGTACGCGATCCGGCGCGGTCGTTTGCCGTTGGTGACAAGGTCAAGGTGATGGTGCGGCCAGAGATGATATCCGTGCTCACGCCGGAAGGGACCGCGGACAATATTGCCGAGGTCAGATTGAAGGACGCTATTCTGGTTGGCGGCGTGACCAAGTTCTACGGCAAGCTGCCCGATGGTACGGAAATCTCTGCAACGGATCTGACCCGTGGGCCACTGCCGGCAACCTCGCGCGATAGCATGATGCGGTTCGGTTGGCCCAAGCATTCCGCGGTTGTTCTTCCTATCGGAGAGCGCGCGCAGTGACGCAAGCGACAGAGACATTGCAAGCCGAGGCCAAGCCGGTGGAGGTCTATCGGCCGCGTTCCGTCTGGCTGCGGGCCTGGCCGATCTATCCGACCCTGCTGTTTCTCGCGGCGCTGTTCGTTTATCCGGTCGCGCAACTGCTGTCGCTCAGCGTCATCGATTCATCCGGCGCGTTGACGACCAGTCACTATGAGCGGCTGTTCGTCAGCCCGGTTTACATTCAGGTCCTGCGGAACACGCTCGAAATTTCCGCCTGGACGACCTTGCTGTGCATCATCGGCGGTTATCCGATCGCCTATATGCTCGCGACGACAGAGCCCGGCACGCGCAACAGGCTAATCCTGTGGGTGCTGCTGCCGTTCTGGACCAGCTTCCTGGTTCGCACGTTTGCCTGGATCGTGCTGCTCGGCCGCCGCGGCGCCGTCAATGACGTGCTGATGACGCTCGGGCTGGTCGATCAACCGATCGCGCTGCTCTACAATATGACCGGCGTGATGATCGGCATGGTGCACGCAATGATGCCGCTCGCCGTGCTGACGATGCTATCGGTGATGGAGAACATCGATCGCAATCTGGTGCCTGCGGCGAGCACGCTGGGCGCGCGCGGCGGCCAGGCGTTCTGGCGTATCTATTTCCCGCTGTCGCTGCCCGGGGTGGCCGCGGCCGGCTTGCTGGTGTTCATTACTTCGCTTGGCTTCTTCATCACGCCGGCTCTGCTTGGCAGTCCACGGCAGACCATGATCACCCAGGTGATCATCCAGCAGGTCGAGGAGATGCTGAACTACCCGTTTGCCGGCGCAATTGCCATGCTGCTGCTGGCGACGGCGTTGCTGGTATTCTACCTCTACGACCGTGCACTCGGCATGTCGACGCTGGCCGGTTCGGGCACGTCCGGTCAGCGCGAAGACGGCAATCAGGGCATCATCGGCAGTGCCTTCGGCTGGGTTGGATCGCTGCTTATCGGCGTGCTGGCCCGGATCACGGATGCGATTGCGATTGTCTGGGAAAAGATCATGGGCAGCCGCGCTGAGAGGCCGGCGCGCGCATCCGGCCGCTCCATGCTGCGCATATCGGTTGCGTTGCTGCTGATCTTCCTGGCCGGCCCGAGCTTCTTCATCATCCCCGTGTCGTTTACCACGGAAGGCTTCATCGAGTGGCCGCCGAAGTTCTTCTCGCTGAAGTGGTACACTGCGATCCTCGATCATCCGCAGTGGCTCCCTGCGATCACGCGTTCGCTATTCGTGGGTTTCGTAACCGCCGGCTTGGCGCTCGGTATCGGTGGCATGGCCGCGTTCTTCCTGGCCCGGCAGCGCATGTTTGCGAAGACCGCGGCGATGGCCTTTATTCTGTCGCCGTTGATCCTGCCGCGCATCGTCATCGCGGTGGCGCTGTTCTATTTCTATGCTCGCCTCGGCCTGATCGGGACCGAAATCGGCTTGATCCTCGGCCATACCGTGCTGGCGTTGCCCTATGTCGTCATCACGGTGATGGCGGTGCTGAAGAACTACGATCAGCGGCTGGATCAGGCAGCGGCCAGCCTTGGTGCATCGCCGCCGCGTGTGCTGTGGCACGTTACGATTCCGTTGATCAAATCCGGCTTGATCGCAGCCTATCTGTTCGCATTCGTCACCAGCTTCGATGAGTTGACCATCGCGCTGTTCATATCGAGCGGCTTGGCAACGACGTTGCCGAAGCAGATGTGGGACGATGCGATCCTCAAGGTATCGCCGACGCTTGCTGCGGTATCGACGCTGTTGCTGATTTTCGTGACCATTGTCATCCTGTTGGCTGAGTATATGCAGCGGCGGTCTGCCGCCAAAGGCTAAGGCACTCAGATGCGCAATGTGACTGTCGTCGGCGCCGGTATTGTTGGCATGTGTGCTGCCGCCTACCTGCAGCGTATGGGCGCCAAGGTTACCGTGCTCGATCCGATCGAGCCCGGGCGGAGCTGTTCCTATGGTAATGCCGGTGGTTTGAGCCCAGGTTCGATCGTTCCGATTGCCTATCCCGGCGTGCTCAAGCAGGTGCCGCGCTGGCTGTTCGACCCGACAGGCCCGCTGGTCCTGAAGTGGCCATACCTGCCGCGCGTGATGCCGTGGCTGGTGCGTTTCATCAAGGCGAGTTCTTTGGCTGAGTTCGAGCGCAGTGCAGCCGCCCTGAATGAAGTGATGAAGCCAGTCTTCGACAACTACGCGCCGCTACTGGCGGACGCCGGCGTCGAGCACCTGTTCCAACATCGCGGGCAGCTTTACGTCTACGAGACCGAAGCGGCCTTCAAGGGCGATGCGCTCGGTTGGGATGTGCGCCGCCGGTATGGGGCGACCATAGAAGAATGGTCGGCTGATACGATACGCGACGCCGAGCCGACGCTGGCGCCGATTTTCACCAAGGGTGTTTTTCTCCCCAAGCACGGTTTTTGCGCCAATCCGTTCGGTCTCGTGCAGGCACTCGCCAATCTCGTCCGGGCGCGCGGCGGGCAGATCATCGCTCAGCGCGTGCTGGACGTGGAGATGGATGGCGATCAACCGCGTGCCCTGGTGACGTCTGCCGGGCGCCATTATACGGACGTGGTTGTCGTTGCGGCCGGCGCGTGGTCGCATCAGGTCGCGCGCATGTTCGGGCATAAGGTGCCGCTCGAAACCCATCGCGGTTATCACGCCATGTTGTCCGAGCCCAGTGTGGCCCCGAACACCACCATTATGTGGGCGGAAAAGAAGTTCATGGCGACGCCGATGGAGCCCGGTTTGCGGTTCGCGGGCACCGTGGAACTCGCCGGGCTCGATGAACCGCCTGACTACAGGCGTGCCGATGCGCTGCTGGCGTTCGGCAAGCAGATGTTTTCGGGCCTCAAGGGCGGCGAAGTCAGCCGGTGGATGGGGCATCGCCCATGCCTGCCGGATTCCGTTCCCGTGATCGGCCCGTCGCCGAAGGTCAAGAACGTAATCTTCGCTTTCGGCCAAGGGCACCTGGGGCTGTCGTGCGCGTCGACGACGGGCCGGCTTGTCGCCGAGTTGGCCACCGGGCAGACACCCTCCATCGATCTGGCGCCCTATCGCATCGACAGGTTCTAAGCATGATCACTGACGGTTTTGTGCCTCTTCTCGTTGAGCGCGCGCGCGCGCATCCATCGCGGCCATTTGCAATCTATCGCGATGCGCCGGTGACGTGCGCGGAGATCGATGCGCAGTCCTCGTCACTTGCGAACTGGCTGAAGGCCCAGGGTGTCGTCGCAGGTGACCGCGTTCTGGTGATGACGCGAAACAGTCCGCTGATCATTGCGCTGTTGTTCGCGATCGGCAAGGTCGGCGCGGTGTGGGTGCCAGCCAATGTGCAGAGCCGCGGCGATAACCTGCGCTACATCGTGGAACACGCCGGACCGCGCATCGTCATAGCCGATCATGATCTAACGGCGACGCTTGCAACCGATGTGCCCTCGCTCGACACCGCGAAGCTGCGTGTCGTCGGTGCGGGTACGACGCAGCAATCTCTGGAAGCTGGGCTCTCCTACCCCGCGGCCTTCGATGCTCCCGAGCCGGATGCCGATGCACCATACGCGATCATGTACACCTCCGGCACCACCGGGCGGCCGAAGGGTGTCATCGTTTCCCATCGCATGCTGCGGCTGTCCGGCGAGGCCATTGCGCTGATCTCGGAAGCCCAGGACGGCGACGTGTTTCATATGTGGGAGCCGCTGTTTCATATCGGCGGAGCACAGATGATCGTGATCCCGCTGATCCGCGAAGCGCGGCTTGCGATGGTCGACCGCTTCAGCGCCTCGACCTTCTGGAGCGAGATCAAGGCGTTTGGTGCGACGCGCATCCATTTCCTCGGCGGTCTGCTGCAAATCCTGCTGAAGCAGCCGCCGTCCGAGCTCGATCGCACTCATGGCGCGATGCTCGCGTTCGGTGGCGGCTGTCCTCGCGATATATGGCGGCAGTTCGAGGAGCGGTTCGGGGTCCAGATCCGCGAATGCTACGGCATGACCGAGTGCTCGAGCGTCACGACCTACAACACTGCCGGCGTGCTCGGTTCGGTCGGCAAGCCACTGCCGTGGTTCGAGGTGCGCCTGCAGGATGCGAACGGAAGGCCCGTGCCGCAGGGCGAGCGGGGCGAGATCGTCGTCAGCGCGCTGCAGCCGGGCGCCATCACCACCGGCTATTTCAACAATCCCGAGGCGACCGCGCGCGCGATCCAGCCGGACGGTTTTCACACCGGCGATATCGGTTCGTGGGATGCTGACGGCAATATGTTTTTCCACGGCCGCATGACGGACAGCGTGCGCGTCAAGGGCGAGAACGTGTCGGCGTTCGAGGTCGAGCACGTGGCGGCGCAGCATCCAGGCATCGAGGATTGCGCGATGATCGGCGTCGCATCCGACGTCGGCGAGCAGGACATCAAGCTGTTCGTAAAGCCCAAGGCGGGCGAGCAGCTCGACGCGGTGGCGCTGTCGGCCTGGCTTGGCGAACGCCTCGCGCGCTACCAGAACCCGCGCTACATCGTGATCATCGACGAATTCGAGCGCACGCCGAGCCAGCGCATCATGAAGCACCGGCTGGCATCGCGGCCGGAGCCGGTGTGGGATCGCTTCAATCCGTCTTGAAGTCGTCCGGCTCAAGCAGGCGCGACACGATATAGCCGAATAGGATGCCCCAGAATGGGGCGCCGATGCTGAAGATCGAAATGCCGGTCACGGTGATGAGGAACGTGACCAGCGTTCCGAAACCGAAGCGTCCCTGAAAGGCGATGGTGAAGGCTGTCTGCAGCACTTTCAGCATCGCCAGGCCGGCCAGCGTCGCGATGAAGACTGGCGGGGCCGCCAGCATCAGGCGCGTGAAGATCGGCGCGAACAGTCCGAACGTCAGCGCCATCACCCCGACGCAGATAGCGCCGGCATATTGCGTTTTGCGCTGTCCGCTGCCGGCCAGGATGGCGCTGACGGGGCCGGTCAGGCAGGTCGATGCCGTGCCGACGCAGGCCGAAATCATCGAGCCGATGCCGCACGTGGCCGCGATGCTGTTCATCGGCGGCTGGTGGCCACTCGCAGTCAGCACCGCGATGCCCTGGCCGTTTTGAACCACCAGCACGGTGATCGCGAGCGGAAGCACGAGTTCGGCGATCGCCTGCCAGGAGAAGACGGGTGTTACGAGTTGCGGGGCCGCAATGATCGCACCATCCGTTGCGATCGGCGCCAGCGTGCCGGTCCACATCACGGCCGCGACACCCACCACCAGCGCGCCGATCAGCGGCGGGACCACCGCCGCGATCCTCGGCAGCCGCATAAGCGCCAGGAAAGCGAGCGTCATCGGCAACGCGATGCGCAGATCGACCGAGAACGCGCGCACCCATTCGAGCCCGAACTGCAAGAATACGCCGGCCACCATGCCCATCACGATCGGCATCGGGATAGCCTGCATACTGCGGCGGACGAAGCCGCTGAGCGCCAGCGCCAGCATCAGCAGGCCGGTGACCAGGAACGCGCCGACCACCTCGGGAAACGACACGTGGGTCAGCGCCGGGCCGACCAGCACCGTTCCCGGGATGGTCCAGAAGAAGACCAGCGGCTGCCGGTAGATCAGGCTCATCGCGATGCTGAGGAGCCCGTTGAGGAAGAACGCGCCGAACACCCACGATGCGATCTGTTGTTCGCCGAGATTGCCCTGCGTGCCGACCGTCAGGATGACGGCGAGCGGCCCCGACGCGGCAAACACGAAGCCCACCACCCCGGCGGCGAAGTTCGTTGTCGTGAGATCGGCGCGCAGGCTTTTCAGGCCGGCTGGCGGCTGTTCCGGCCGTTCGAGATACATTGGCGTGCTGACGTGGCTTAACTGGTTTCCTGCAACCGCGACCGGAGAGCCTGCATCGCCGCGAACACGGCATCGAGATCCCGGACGTGGAAGCCTTTCGCGATTTCTGGGCTGACGGCGTTGAGCGCATCGTACAGCGTGCCCGTATGGCGGACTTGGCCGTCGGAATCAACCACCATTCCGTTGTCCTGCTCGAAACGGGCGTTCCAGGCGATGGCTTCCGCCGCGCTGATGCCGGCCGGTAGATCGAGCTGCAACACGCCGCCCTTCAGCGCCACGGGATAGCCGCCCGGTAGGCCGTTGGGGCCGGGCACGTGGCCGAGGCAATCGCGGCCTGTGGCCATTGCCAGCATCAGCGGCACGCCGTTGGCGCCCGACACGTCGATGACCGGCTCCGGGGTCAGCTTCACGGTGGCGAACTTGGCGTAGACGTCGGCGACTTCCTTATCGTCGATCCACACGCGCGGGACCGGCCCATGCCGCTCGCTGGCGATGCGGCGGAACGGCGTGATGTTCTGGTAGTGCGCCAGAACCTTGAGCTTGCCGGATTTCCGTATGCCGAGCTCACCGGCAAACGTGGTCGCCAGGATGGCGACGTTGCCAACGCCGCAGGTGATCGGCAGGCCGCGCGCGGCAATGATGCCATTCACCACATCGGCATAACCGCAGTTGATGAACTTGGCGTCTAAGTTCAGCTTCTTGATGATTTCCGCCACGCGCACGGAAAACAGTGCATTGAACACGGCGGTCGTTCCGAGCCCGCCGTCCGAGACGAGACGCGTCCAGGCGTTCCCCTTCTCGGCGATGACGGCCGAAGTTTGCGGAGAAGCCGCCTGCACGACCAGCTTCGGCTGGGCGTTGGCGATAACTTCCGTCGCCGCATCGACGCTGCTCAGATCGACCGATTTCGCGATCACGGTCACGGGGCGCTCGAAAATGACGGCGCGGGCGTTGGCCGCCGTCTTCAGCCAGTCGAGCCGGATCGGATTGCGGCCAGCCACCACAACGCGCACCGGCTCAGTCGCAGTCGATGCGATGTCGAACAGGATGCGTGCTGCGAAGCTGCCGGTTCCAAACAGTACGATGTCGGCGGGTTCAGTCACGGTTATCCTCCTGTCGGTGTCGAGAAGCTTGCGTCGAATTCCTGCCGAAGTCGCCAGGATTCGGTAACCTTGCCATCCGCGAAGCGCGAGATGGTGAAATCATTCAGCGGCGTCGGCGTCGTGCTGTTGGTGATAAGTTCGCTCATCACCTCGCCGACGCCGGGCGCCAGTTGGAAGCCGTGCCCGCAGAAGCCGAAGGCGTGGAACAGGCCAGGCGTGGTGGCGCTGGGTCCGATCACCGGCAGCATGTCGGCGATGTAACCCTCGATGCCGGACCACACCCGAATGACTTGCGTGTTGGCCAGCGCGGGAACCAGAGCAACGAGGCGGCTCATCGTGGTGAGGATTTTGGCGGGTGGAACCGGCGCGCGGTTCGCGATCGGATCGGATGGACCGCGCGGATAGCCCGCTACGATGACATTGCCGCGTGGAATCTGCCGGCAGATGACCGTGCCGTCGACGAGCTGGACCGACGGGGTCATGAAATAGGGTAGGGGTTCTGTCACGAATTGCGGTGGGCCGGCGGCGAACATCGGGGCGGTTTCCCCGAACACCTTGGCGACGTCCATCGCCCATGCGCCCGCGGCATTGAGCAGCATATCGCTTTCGATTGTCAGCCCGCATTCCGTCGTCAGGCGGAAGCCCGTGCCGATTTTCTCAACGCCGGCGACGCGCGTGTGCTCGCGGATGTCGGCGCCGAGCTGGCGCGCGGCCCGCGCAACGGCCGCGGTCACGATGCGCGGATTGGCGACGGCATCGCGGGCGGAGTAATTGGCCGCAACCGGGTTTCCAGCCAGCCACGGCCAGCGGCGCGCGATATCCGCTGGACCGACAGTCTCGATGTCGATGCCATGGTCGCGACCGTCCTCGGCGTAATGTTCGAGCTTCGATTGCTGCTCGGTATCCTTGGCGACGTAGAGGTGGCCGGTCTTCTGGTATTCGCAGGTCTCGCCGATCAGCGCCTGCAGGTTTTCCCATTGTGCCTGGGCGCGCAGCGACAGCGGGATTTGCCCACGATGGCGGCCCTGCAAGCGCAGATTGCCGTAGTTGACGCCGCTGGCCTGCGCGCCGACGACGCCCTTTTCCACAACGATAACCGGGCGCCTGCGCCGGCGCAGATGGAAGGCCGTCCAACATCCCATCAGGCCGCCGCCGATGATGGCGGTTTCTGTTTTGATCACCGGCATTCAGATGCTCTCGACGTGTGTGATCAGCAGCGGTTTGACAGGAGCCTGCACGCGCAGATAACCGATTTCTGACAGGGGCCGGCCGATGACCGCGGCGGTCAATTCGGCGGCGGCGAGGCCGCAGAACCGTCCCTGGCAGCGCCCCATGCCACAGCGGGTGATGGCTTTGGTGCGGTTGATTTCGAGCGGTTTCAGATCGACGCAGAGCGCGGCGCGCATATCGCCGACGCTGATGTTTTCGCAGCGGCATAGCGTGATGTCATCCGCGAGCGCGGAGGCGTCCTGGGACGGCCAGGCAAATGCGCGGGCAAGGCCACGCTGGAAGCGGCGAAACCGGGCGAGCTGCCTGCGCATGTCCGCCACGCCGCTGCGCGAGATCGTCATGCCGTGGTCTTCCAAAAGGGCATGCGCTGCGAGTGCGCCGCTGAGTTCGGCGGCATCCGCACCACCGATGGTGGCGCCATCGCCGGCGACGTAGAGCCCCTTGCTGCTGCGGCCGTCCTCATCGGCGACCGGCAGCCATTGGCGGAAGTCTGCGTTATAGGCCAGCGTGCAGCCGGCAAGCTCCGCCAACTGCGTTTCAGGTTTCAAGCCGAAACCGTAGGCGACGGCATCGCAGGGGATCGTCTCGGTTGTTCCGTTGCGGTTGTCGAAGGTGACGCCGGAAACGCGGTCCGGGCCTTCAAACGCGCACAGTTTCACGCCGTGGCGCATGCGTACGCCGGCCGCGCGCAGTTTGCCCATGTAGCCAAGTCCGCGACGCAGCGTTGGCAGATTGGCGGCGAGATCGCCGAAAGCGCGCGCCTTGTCGATGAGGGAGCTGGTATCCAGGATGGCCGCGATCTCGGCACCCATCTGACGGTATTGCAACGCCGCCAGATACAGCAGGGGCGAACTGCCGCAGAAGGCGACGCGGCGGCCGATCAGGCAGCCTTGGTCCTTCAGCAGCACCTGCGCGCCGCCGAGCGTGAACACGCCCGGTCTGGTCCAGCCGCGCACGGGAAATGTGCGATCCGTCGCGCCGGTGGCGAGGATCAGCGCATCGAACGGAACCGCCCCGTCGCCATCCGCGCTGCGGGTGTAGAGCTGGTTATCGAAAATACCCCATACGGTGGTTCCGGGGCGATAGTCGACCGCTTCCTTGAGGCGTGCGAACGTCTGATGCAGGCTCTGGTATTTGCCCGCTTCCGAGCCCAGCAGCGATGCCATATCGAGATCGAGATCAGGCGCGGGCGTGCGATAGGCCTGGCCACCGGCGCGCGCACCTTCGTCGATCATAATGGGGGTGACGCCGGCTTCGACGAGAACTTCGGCGGCCCGAATACCGGCGGGCCCCGCGCCGACGATGGCAACGCTGGTCATGGCGTAAACCGTTCCGGTGGTGTCGTGCGAATGGCCATGCCGTCTGCCAGCGGCGTGGTGCAGGCGCGGATGCGTCGGCCGTCTTCGAGCCAGACCCAGCAATCCTGGCAGGCGCCCATGATGCAGAAACCGGATCGTGCTTCGCCGCTGAAGTCATTGCGCCGCAAGCTGGTGCCATTCAGCAGAACAGCGGCGAAAATCGATTGCCCGCGCCGTGCCTGTGCCTGGACGCCGTCTATCGCAAAGCTGATCATTGGAGCGTTGCTGCGCGAGACTTCAACGAGAAGGCCGTGTTCTGGCGTATCGGTATCGGGCATGGTCGTGTTCTGCATTGTTGCGCCGGGGAGGCGACCGAGAGCGAAGCCTATCGGTTCATTGCGACGGATGCCAGCCTCCGATGTATCTTCCGCCGCATGAAATAACGGATGCCGGCATGTCATGGGTCCTTATGGCCTTGGTCCGGCACGTCGCTGACACTTGCATCTGGGGCAAGTGGTGCGCCGGCAGCCACAACCGAGTTGAGCTTGATCGAGGTGCTGTAGAATAGGCCACCGGGCTCAAACCGCATCTCGGGCTTCCGGTTCAGGTCCGTCAGTACCGTTTCCAACAATGTGTAGCCGAAGCCGCGCCGTTGCGGTGGTTGCGCAGGCGGACCGCCGCGCTCAACCCAATCGAAGCGCAATCGGGCGTCTGGGCCATCGCCCTCGATGTTCCATGAAATGTCGACTTGGCCAGTCGGGGCCGACAACGCTCCGTGTTTCGAAGCGTTGGTCGCCAGTTCGTGGATCAACAGCGACATGTTCTGCGTGGCCTGCGAGGACAGCAGGACGGGAGGACCGGAGGATTTGTAGCGGCCGGCGAACGTCCGCATTTCGTTGTTCACCACGATGGCGATGTCGGCGCCCTGCCAATGCGCCAAGGCCAGCGTGTCGCTTGCATTGGCCAGCGCCTTGAGGCGGCCCATGAGCGTGTCGCGAACGTCCTTGATTGGACGGCCATCAAGCAGCGTGCGCCGAGCGATCGAGGATATGACGGCAAGGAGGTTGTTTGTCCGGTGCTGCAGTTCGCGCAACAGAAGTTGCCGCCGCGCTTCGTTAGTCTGCCGCTCGAGAGCAGCCTCCGTCAAGGCATGATGTATTTGCTCGAACTCTCGCGTGGTGAATTTGCGCGCGGGCAAAGGTTCTCCATGCCCCAGCCTTGCGGCTGCGTCGACAAGCACATCGACGCTGGCGTGCAGCCGGTGAGCGATGGACGAGCCAAGCACAAGGGCGAGCGTCAGCAGGATGATCGAGCCGACGGCGAACAGCAACCAGGCGTCGCGCAGCGGAGCCTCGACGACCGATGACGCAATGACGACCGATGCCAGCCAGCCCGATGCCTGTGACCGCGCATAGCCGTGAATGGCTGAGGTTCCGTCGGCCGTGTCGACCCAGCCGACTCCTTGCGTAGCGGTCGATGACGCCAGCAGCGCCAGCGGCAGCCTGGACCCTGGCGGCGTTGCGGAGTTGTCCGAACTTGCCACAACCAGCCCAGCCCTGTCGCTGATCGTCCATTGCTGGCCGTCAGAATTTTTTGGGCTGATCACCCTTTTCAAGGCAGCAGTCTGGCGAGAAATGCTGACGATCGCGTTGAAATTACCATTCCGACGAATTGGCGTGCTGACGATCCATGTCGGCGAGGATTGCGTAGCATCGATGATCAGGTCTGACACGACTGGACCGTTGGTGTCGGCGATGGATTTGTGCATCGCCGGACTTGCGGAGCGCTGGAGCGGTTCGCCAAAACGCACGGCCGTATCCAGAAGGGGCCATCCGGCGATGTCGTGCACCGTGACGTTCGATCCGCGCGGGACAAGCGTATTCGATGCGTGCCGGTGCAGCCGGGCCAGATCCATCTCGGGGCCGAGCGTGCCAACGAGCGTGTCCAAAAGCAAAACGACGCGATCGATTTCACCATCGAGATCTCTGACAAGGTGGAGCGCAGCCTCTGTCACGTCCGCCTCTATCACCCGGTACCGGTCAACGGAATACTGATAGACAAGCGCGCCACACAGCGCCAGGACCGGCACGGCGATGGACAATCCGTAAAGAATAAGCCGCTGGGCGAAGGAAGGCGGCGATCTGGAGCGCATGAGCGGTCATACACGAACAATGAAGCGACGGATGCGAGACGTTAACCTGTCGTGTCAGCTGGGGGATTGCAACTCCTCAGATGTGCGCTTCGCGAACAGCGGTGGATCGCAGTCGATGCGCCGGCCGTTAGGCGCTTGCGTGTAGCGTCAGTGTTTCAGTTCGGCGGGCATGGCAGAACCGCGCGTTTCCGCCTCTGGGCTGGTTGTGATCTGTTCCAGACAATCGATGAATCTCGACGACCAATCCCGAATATCGTTGGCGCGCAGGGCAGTCATCATGCTCTGGTGGCGTGACTGGCGCGCTTCGAGCGGCATATCCAGCGCGATGCGGATGGCGGCAGCAACGGCTTCCGGCTCGTGCGGATTGACGATCAGTGCACCATGCAATTCATCGGCTGCCCCAGCGAACTGCGACAGCACCAGGACTCCAGGATTGGCCGGATCCTGGGCGATGACATATTCCTTGGCGACGAGGTTCATGCCGTCGCGCAGCGGCGTGACTAGCCCAACCTTGGCCATCCGGTATAGTCCGGCCAGAGCGGTGCGTGAGTAAGCCTTGTTGACGTAGCGGATCGGCGTCCACGTGACCTCGCCATGCAGACCGTTGATTTGACCGGCCAGCGTGGACACCTGGCGGTCGATATCCATGTATTCTTGAATTTCGGCGCGTGATTTGGGCGCGATTTGCAGGAATGTGACGCGACCGCGCCATTCAGGATACGAGGTCAGGAACCGCTCAATCGCGTCCATCCGGTTCGGCAGGCCTTTGGAGTAATCCAGGCGGTCGACGCTCATGACGAGAGCCCGTCCGCCCAGACTTTCAGCCGTTTCCCTGATCAATGAAGTTGCCGCCGTGCGGCGCGCGAGCTTCTCGAAACGATCGGTTTCGATCCCGACAGGGAATGCCCCAAGCCGCACCGTTCGATCGCCCGCTTTGAGCACATGCATGTCCGACAGCTTGGTGGCGCCCTGGCGAATGAGATAGCGGCTCAGGTTGTCGCAATCGTTTGCCGTCTGCAGTCCGATCAGATCGAAGGCGGTCAGTGTGCCGACGATCTCGCGATGCTTCGGCAGGGCGGTGAGAATATCAGGCGGCGGGCAAGGCACGTGCAGGAAGTAGCCGATGCGGTTCTGGTGGCCGCGTTCGCGCAGCAGCTTGGCCAGAGGCATGAGATGGTAGTCGTGGACCCAGACGATATCTTCAGGCAGCAGGATTTTGGACAGGCGATCCGCGAAGTAATTGTTCACCCGCTGATAGCCGGAAAGGTCCGATCGATTGAATTCAGCCAGATCTAGGCGGTAATGCAGGATGGGCCACAGCACGCGATTGGCGAAGCCGCTGTAGTATTCGTCGTAGTCGTCCTGCGTCAGATCGAGAACGGCGTAGGTCGTTCCGCCGACCTTCCGAACTACGGGCTCCTGCGCCGGCGTGTCGGTGATACGGCCACTCCAGCCGAACCAGATGCCGTCACGGCCGCTGAGTGCTGCTTGCACGGCCACCGCTAGTCCGCCCGCCGAGGCTTCACTCGCACTTTCCGGGACCGCGACCCGGGTTGAGATTACGATGAGGCGCGCGACCATGCCTGTTCCCAATCCTGTGAAAGCCGTTTGGCTGTGATGATGATGCCGGCCATCGAATAGGTTTGCGGCAAGTTGCCCCAAAGCCGGCCGCTGGCAGGATCGATATCCTCCGACATCAGACCATATGGGTTTCTGAACCGGATGAGATCGCAAAAATGATCGCGTGCATCCGAAGCCCGCCCGATTGCGGCAAGCGCATCGGCAAGCCAGAACCGGCAAATGACGAAGGCGGACTCCGGTAATCCGAAATCATCTTTTGCCGTATAGCGCATTACGTGACCTTCCCGGATCAGTTCACGCTCAAGAGTATCGCAGGTCGCAATGAAACGCGGATCATCGGGTTTCACGAGACCGATTTCGGCCAGCAGCAGCGAGCTGGCGTCCAGCTCCTCCGATCCGAACGCAGCCGTGAAGGCCTTTCGCTTCGGATGCCAGGCTTGATTGAGGATTTCTTCGCGAAGCCGGTGTGCGCGATCGAGCCATTTTTCGGAATCGGTCGGCAATCCCAACAGGGCTGCGATTTTGCTGAGCCGGTCGCATGCCACCCAGCACATCGCGGCCGAGTGTGTGTGGACGCGCCAGCGGCCCCGGAACTCCCAAAGACCGGCATCGGCCTGAAGCGCCAAGCGCCAGGCGAGTTCGCCCAACTGCTCCAGGCGACGGAACAGCGTGACATCACCCATGCGATCTAGGCGTCCGTCCACGAACATTTGCTGGGCCGCCAGTACGATACTGCCGTAGACGTCATGCTGGTGTTGATCCACCGCAGCGTTGCCGACGCGAACTGGGCCGTGCCCTTCATAGCCTTCGAGGTTCGGTGCAGTCCATTCCTCGAGGCCTTGGCCCGGCACGATGCCATAGACTGGCCGTAATGGTCCCTCCGCGGCGGTAGCGTTGGTAAGGTAGTCGAGGTAGGCCTCCATCGATCGCGTCTTACCGAGATGGTTCAGAGCCTGCACGACAAAATAGGCGTCGCGCAGCCAGCAGAAGCGATAATCCCAGGTGCGTCCGGAGTTTGCGGATTCCGGAATGGACGTGGTGTGTGCGGCGACGATCGCGCCTGTGTCCTCGAAGGTGCACAGCTTGAGTGATACAGCCGCGCGAATGACGGCCGACTGCCACTCGAATGGGATGGAAAGCCCACGAACCCATTCGAGCCAATAGCGGTGCGTTTCGTGCTCAAAACGGCGCGCCGTCGCTTCGACACCACTTTCAAACGGTTCATCCGGGCCGAACACAAGCGTGATCGGCCGGGTCAGGGCGAATGGCGTTTCCTCGATCACATAGGACAGCGGCGCGTCGGTGGTGACGCGGATAACTTCATCGGCTCCTGCGTATCGCACATGGCTGGAGCCTTGCGTGCGTGATCGCGCAGGCACGCCGTAGTCAAAGGTCGGCCGGACGCGGATACGGACACGAGGTATGCCTGAAATAGGCTCTATGCGTCTGAAAATCTGGGCTGGATGAAACATGCGCCCGAATTGCGCAAATCGCGGTGCAAAGTCGGTGATCCGTACGCTGGCACCATCCGAATCCGTCAGCACCGTCGAAATGATTGCCGTATTGCGGATGTAACCACTTTCCGACCGCACCTGGTTTTGCAGCACGACGTCGGTAAAGCCTTTCTCTTCCTTGCCGGCGAGCAGCCGGGAAAAAGCCGGATTGGCGTCGAAGCGCGGGAAGCACCACCATACGATCCGCCCGTTGGTATCGACCAGCGCCGCAATCCGTCCGTTGCCGATCAAGCCATAGTCAAGTCCAGGCGCATTCACGTTGTGCACTCCTGCTCTACGAGCTGCGTAAGCCATGTGCGGACCTCGTCCGCCGTCTGAAATCCAATTACGGCGCCGGGGCGCGGTTGACCGACGGAAAGTCCGACGCCAGACCATCGCGGCAGCACCGCAAACGCGGCTTCGTCCGTCACATCGTCGCCGATGAAAACCGGGCGGCGCCGCAACCACGGGGGATGCTTCATGAATTCGGCGACCGCCGTTCCCTTGCTGAGATTGGTGTGCTTGATTTCGAAGACGAATTTGCCAGGGATCACCGTCAGCCCCTCGGCGCTGTTGGCGCGTACGGCCGCCATCACGACCTCGTGGATGACCTCCACCGACTCCGGTGCCTGGCGATAATGGACCGCGACCGCCACGCCTTTGTCTTCGATGAGCACGCCGTGGATGTTCAATAGTGGTGCCAATAGCCAGCGCACCGCGGTCGGCAGCAAGGGCGCGCCATGTCGGATGTGCCCGCGTGGATCGATGCGGATCTCGGCGCCGTGAACCCCGGCGGCCGGCAGGCGCAGCGGCGACAGCAGTGTATCCACCGCGGCTATCGGTCGACCTGATACGATGGCCATCGCTCCGTCCATTCGCCGATACAACGCCTCTAACGCGAAGATCAGGCTGCCCGGCGCATAAACATCGTCCGGACGCAGAGCAATGTCGATGAGAGTGCCGTCGAGATCAAGGAACAACGCGTCGGTATCAGGATCGAAAGCAATCATAGGGAAGCAATCTGAAGGGCCGAGAATGAGCGCGCACGCGCCCGCATGATCACGGGCACCTCCACAGTTGGAGGAACGCAACGGCCGGGTTTGGGTTCCGCTTGCCTGCCATGTCGCTACGACAGGTATGATACAACTATAACCTATTGGCCAAATCTGACCAGAATGAGCGACAATTCGGACACGAAGCGCGCCGCCGCTTGCGCGCCTTTTCGCCAGCAATTGACTGTTGCGCGGAAAATGCGTATTCCCCGCTCATGATCAGCAAACAAAAATTCCCGGTATATACGCGAGCTCGCGGCGTGCGCTGCGGCTTGTTGCTGATCGATTCCAAGGAAACCTGAATCGAGCACCACGAGCCGCCGGACGAAGTTCGGATGGCTTGGTGTTTTTGTTTCCTGATCCTCCCCGTTCTCTGTCCGGCTGCATGGGCTCCCTCGCGGAGACGGCCATGTATATTCCACCTGTCTTCAAGACCGACGATGACGCGGCGTGGGCTTTCGTCGCCGCGCGCGGGTTCGCAACGGTTGTCGCCATTGCCGATGGCCTGCCGGTCGCCGTACATGCGCCGTTGCTGACGACGGACAAAGATGGCGCGCGGAGATTGGAGTTCCATGTCGCGCGGGCCAATCCGATCGCCGCAGCGCTCGCCAAAGCCGCCCGGATTCTGGTGATCGTCGCCGGGCCGGACAGCTACGTTTCTCCGGACTGGTATCGCACGCCCAATCAGGTGCCGACGTGGAACTACGTCAGCGTGCACCTGTCCGGTACGGCGCAGGCGATGCCGCGAGAGCGCGCGCGCGACCATATCGAACTGCTCAGTGCGCAGTTCGAGAACCGGTTGGCGCCTAAGCGTCCGTGGACCGTGGACAAGATGCCGGCTGGCCAGATCGACAAGATGCTGGCGGCGATCGTGGCCATCGAAGTCGGCGTCGACCGCATCGAGGCGCAGTGGAAGCTCAACCAGAACAAATCACGCGCCGACCGCACCAGCGTTCTGCGCATGCTGGCGTCGAGCGGTCATTGGTCGTCGCTCGCGGTTGCCGACATGATGGTCGACATGCTGGAGGGGTGAGGCGGTGGCAGGCTGGTGACACCACCAGCCGCCCGCACGTCATGTGTTCGGCGACGCAGCGGTCTCACGCTCCATGTAGCACGCATCGGCGCCGTAGCTGTTCAGCGTGCGGCGCAAGTCGTCGGTCATTGCATCGCGAAATCCGAGGCGGCTCCAGAAGGCCAGCGCGTCCGCGACTGCGACCAATGCGATGGTGGAATATCCGGAACGATGAGCGATCTGCGTCACGGCATTGACGATTGTGGCCGCGGCGCCGGTGCCGCGACAGGGCGTATCCATCGCGATGTCGTGAATGTACCAGCAGTCGGCGTCGGCGGGCAGCGCGCTGAGGCTCTGGTTCAGTGCCGGCGGCTGGCCCTTGCGCCACGGGTGGCTGACGATATAGCCGCCGATGTCCACGCCGTCGCTGAAGACGTGGCAGCCCTGCGGACACAGCCGCTGCCGTTCCTTGAAGATAATGTCCTCTTCGCCCAGAACGCCGAGCAGTTTCCGCGACAGTCGCCCGATCGTCGGGACATCGGCGGGCGTGGCCAACCGCCATTTTGCTTGTGCGAGGTTCATCAACCTGATCCAATTTCCAGTAGCGAAGCGCACGCCAGCGCCAAGCCGCTTTTCATAGGATCGCGCGCCAACCGGTTCAACAGCGAGGGAACGCCATGAAGGTCATCAATCCGGTCGACGTCGTCGCACCGGCATCGCAATACGCGCAAGGCATTGTGCACGCGGCGACGGCCGAGCGGCTGGTGATCTCCGGGCAGATCGGCATGCGGCCGGACCGGACGATCGAGGAGGGCATGGAAGCGCAGATGGAGCGCGCCTGGAACAACCTGTTCGGCGTGCTGCGCGCGGCCGGCTTCGAGAAACGCCATCTGGTGAAGATTACGATCTTCGTCACCGAGCGCGGCAGCGTCGGCGTTTTCCGTGATGTGCGCGACCGTATGCTCGACGGCCATTTGTGCGCATGCACGTATCTGGAAATCGCCGGATTGGCCGCTCCCCAGCTTCTGGTCGAAATCGAGGGCGAGGCAGTCAAGGACTGACGAAAATGGGACGGCGACTGCGCGCCGTCCCATCCATTCGCTTGTGAGTTGGCCGGCGCGGATCACGCCGCGCCGTAGCCGCCGCCGGTTGGCGTCTTGATGATGATCGCCTCGCCGGCCTCCAGCACCGTCTGATCGCAGCCTTCAAGGATATCCATCGTGCCGTCATTGCGGCGCACCGCGTTCTCACCGCACTCGCCCGGCTGACCGCCTGCGAGGCCGAACGGAGCAACCCGGCGATATCCTGACAGGATCGCGCAATCCATCTTCTCCAGGAAGCGGATCCGGCGATAGGTGCCGTCTCCCGCCGACCACTTGCCGCGACCGCCGGAACCGCGCCGAATCGTGAACTCCTCCAGGAGAACCGGATAGCGCAGTTCCAGGATTTCAGGATCGGTGAGGCGCGTGTTGGTCATGTGCACGTGGACGCCAGATGTGCCGTCGAAGCCGGGACCTGCGGGTGAGCCCGAGCAGATCGTCTCGTAATACTGATACTTGGCGTTGCCGAAGGTCAGGTTGTTCATGGTGCCCTGACTGGGGCCCATGGCGTTGAGCGCCGCGAACAGGCAGTTGGTGACGATCTGGCTGGTCTCGACGTTGCCGGCGACGACCGCCGCCGGATACTGCGGCGACAGCATCGAACGTTCGGGCACCACCAGGTTGATCGGCTTCAGGCAACCGGCGTTCATCGGGATTGGCTCGTCGACCATCACGCGCATCACGTACAAGGTGGCCGCGCGTGTGACCGGCGCAGGGGCGTTGAAGTTGTTGCCCTGCTCTGGGCTCGACTGGGAGAAATCGACGGTCGCGCTGCGGTTCTTGCGATCGACCGTGATCTTCACCGAGACGTGCGTGCCCTGGTCCATCTCGACCCGGAATTCGCCGCCGTCGATGCGGGTGAGCAGGCGACGCACGCTTTCTTCTGCGTTGTCCTGCACGTGGTTCATGTAGGCCTTGACCACGTCGAGGCCGAAGTGATGAACCATCTTCTCAAGTTCGACGACGCCCTTGGCATTGGCGGCGACGTGGGCTTTCAGGTCGGCGATGTTCTTGCCGGGGCTGCGCGCCGGATAACGCGCACCCATCAGCAGGTCATGCGTTTCCTGCTCCAGGAAGCGGCCCTGATCGACCACCTTGAAGTCGTCGATGTAGACGCCTTCCTCGTCGATGTGGGTGGCGCGTGGCGTCATCGAACCCGGCGTCAGGCCGCCGATGTCTTCATGGTGGCCGCGGCTGGCGACGTAGAACAGGATCTCCGGCTTGCCCGGCGCGAACACCGGCGTGATGACCGTGATGTCGGGCAGGTGCGTGCCGCCGTTGTACGGCGCGTTCAGCATATAGACGTCGCCCGGCTTCATGGTGCCGTCGCGCTGGCGGATGATGGTCTCGACAGAACGATCCATCGAGCCCAGATGCACCGGCATGTGAGGCGCGTTGGCGACGAGCGCGCCTTGCGCATCGAATACCGCGCAGGAGAAGTCCAGACGCTCCTTGATGTTGACTGACTGCGCGGTGTTGCGCAGCGCTTCGCCCATCTGCTCGGCGATCGACATGAACAGGTTGTTGAACACTTCGAGCAGAACGGGATCGGCGGTCTCGCCCAGCACTTCGCGGCGGCGGGCTTCGACGCGGGTCAGCACCAGATGATTGAGCGCCGTCACTTCGAGCTGCCAGCCGGGCTCGACGACCACGGTCTGGTTCGGCTCGATGATCAGCGACGGGCCGGAAACCTTCTGGCCGCGCGTCAGGTTCTCGCGACGGTAAACCGGCGCATCGTGCCAGGCGCGATTGGAGAAGAAGCGCGTGGTTTCGCTGGTTTCGGCGGCCTCGGTCGTCGTGGCGGCAGAGCCCTCATCGACTGCCGCACCGCCACCGGCTGCCTCGACCTCGATAGCCGCGACGAACACCTTCTTCTCCGGCGAGATGAAGCCGAAACGCTGGCGGTGCTGTTCTTCGAACACGCGGCGCATTTCGATCGGGTCCGCCATTGCGATCGGCAGGGCGGTATCGGTGCCGTCGTAGCGCAGATGCAGCCACGTGGTGACGGCGATGTCCGCACGATCGACGGATTCCGCGGTTAGCTCCTGGATCACGTCGGCGCCGAGGCTGTCGGACAGGGCGCTGACCTGAGCCATGGTCGCCGCATCGAGCACCGCTTCGACCGACTGCTCGCGGCTGGCGCGGATGTTGGCGAGGCCCATGCCGTACGCGGACAGAAGACCCGACAGCGGATGGATGAGCACGGTCTCCATGCCGAGCGTATCGGCGATCATGCAGGCGTGCTGGCCGCCCGCCGAGCCGAAGCAGTTCAGCGCATACTCGGTGACATCGTAGCCGCGCTGCACCGAGATCTTCTTAATGGCGTTGGCCATGTTCTCGACCGCGATGCGCAGGAATCCGTCGGCGACATCTTCCGCCGAGCGCCCGTCGCCGATCTCCTTGGCCATCTCGGTGAAGGCGGCCCTGACGGCTGCTTCATCCAGCGCTTCGTCGCGGTTCGGGCCGAAGATCTTCGGGAAGAACGTGCCGGACAGCTTGCCGACCATGACGTTGGCGTCGGTGACGGTCAGCGGTCCGCCGCGGCGATAGCACTTCGGGCCAGGGTTGGCGCCAGCGCTCTCGGGACCGACGCGGAAGCGCGTACCATCGAAGTTGAGGATCGAGCCGCCACCCGCCGCAACGGTATGAATGCGCATCATCGGCACACGCATGCGCACGCCCGCGACCTCGGTCTCGAAGGCGCGCTCGTACTCGCCGGCGAAGTGCGACACGTCCGTCGACGTCCCGCCCATGTCGAAGCCGATGACTTTCTCGAAGCCCGCGAGCTTGGCGGTCTCGGCCATGCCGACGATGCCGCCGGCGGGACCCGACAGAATGGCGTCGCGGCCTTGGAACAGGTGCGCAGCCTTCAGGCCGCCGGAGGAGGCCATGAACAGGATCTTGGTTTCCTCGCCGCCGGAGGAGGTGAGGGCACCCGACACCTTCTCGACGTAGCGGCGCAGGATCGGCGACAGGTAGGCGTCCGCGACGGTGGTGTCGCCACGACCGACCAGCTTGATCAGCGGCGAGATTTCGTGGCTGACGGAAATCTGCGCGAAGCCGACCTCGCGGGCCAGCGCCGCGACCTGCTTTTCGTGCTCGGGATAGGCATAGGCGTGCATCAGCACGATGGCGACGGCGCCGATGCCTTGGGCGCGCACGCTTTCCAGATCCGCGCGCAGGGCGGCGAGATCAACGGGTGTTTCGATGGTGCCGTCGGCGCGCACGCGCTCGTCGGCTTCCACGACGCGGGTGTACAGCATCTCAGGCTTGATGATCTTCTTGGCGAAGATGTCCGGGCGCGCCTGGTAGCCGATCTCGAGCTGATCCTTCAGGCCTTTGGTAATGACAAGAGCCGTCGGCTCGCCCTTGCGCTCCAGCAACGCATTGGTGGCGACCGTGGTGCCCATCTTGATCGCGGAGATGCGGTGGGACGGGATCGGCGCATCCGACGGGACGTCTAGAAAGCGCCGGATGCCTTCAAGTGCGGCGTCTTCGTAGGCTTCCGGATTTTCAGACAACACCTTGCGTGCGCTGACGGTACCATCCGGCGCGCGGCCGACGACGTCGGTGAATGTGCCGCCGCGATCAATCCAGAAAGTCCACTTTCCGGAACCGTTGTTGGCGGCGCTCATGGCATTCTCCTGCGCGTATGTCCCTTTATCCTGCTACCCTTGCGCCAGGGACGATAAAACGTCAATAATTTATTGACATATTATAGCAATGCACCCACGCTCGTTTTCATTGGTTTGTCGAAGGATAGGGCACATGGCGCGCGATCAGGCACGGCAAGGCGCGACAAGCGGCAACCCATCCATTGCCGTCGGGCCCATCGTCAATTCAGCCCATCTCGCGGCTGGTGCCATTCCCGGATTGTCGGAAGTCGAATTCGGTCTCATTCTTGCCGGGCATGCCTTTGAGAGATGGATGGTGCGCGGCATGGCGGCGGCAGGCGTTCCTAATCTGTCGCCCGTCGAGGTCATGCTGCTGCATACGGTCAGGCATCGCGACAGGCCGAAAAAGCTGGCCGATATCTGCCTCGTGCTCAGCATCGACGATACCCATGTTGTGACCTACGCCGTCAAGAAACTCGAGGCGGCGGGCCTTGTAACGTCGAAGCGCATCGGCAAGGAAAAGATGGTTGCCGCCACAAAAGCCGGCGAAGAGGCTTGTCAGCGCTATCATCAGATCCGCCAGAGCGTGCTCGTCAAGCCGGTCGCAGCCACCGGTTTGCCGGACGCGGCGCTTTCCGAACTCGGCGCGCTGCTGCGTACGCTTTCCGGCTATTACGACCAGGCGGCGCGGGCGGCGACGTCTTTGTAATCGCTGGAATTATTCCCGCTGACGGGGCGACGACCGGCCTTTATAGTTATATCCTACAGGCTGTCAAAGACGACAATCGGATAAGCAGACAGCCCTCATTTTAAGCGCGACATTTGCCGGCCATCGGGAAACAATAGCCACGATGCCGGGAAATACTGCGAGGGGGATGCGTGAACGAAAATCTGCATGCGCCGTATTTGGCGACTGTCTCCTCGACAGGGGAGATTTGATTGATGCTGCGCCGCTTACTGGATGGGCTTTACCTCGCCGCAGGATATCTCGCCGGCTTGTGTCTTATTGCCATCTTGCTGCTGATGATCGCGCTGTCTCTCGGCCGGGAATTCGGCATCAATATCCAGTCCGGCGATGACTTCACGGCCTGGTGCCTTGCGGCAATGTCATTCCTGGGGCTAGCGCACACCTTCAAGTCGGCCGAGTTGATCCGTATGGGCCTCGTGGTCGAACGCCTGCAAGGGCGGTCACGGCAGATCATGGAGATCGTTGCGCTGACCATCGGAATGCTGATCGTCGGCTTCATGAGCTGGGCGATGATTATCATGACGTATGATAGCTGGCTTTTGAATGATCTATCGAGCGGCGTTATTGCGGTGCCGCTTTGGATTCCGCAACTCGCGCTCGCAGTCGGATCGAGCATTCTCCTGATTGCGATCATGGACGAATTGTTTAACGTCTTGACTGGTGGTTTTCCGCGCTACTCGAAGCCGCCGCCGAAGACAAAAGAAGAAATCATCGAACGCGCGGCTTCGGGGAACCTTTAAGCATGCAATTGGAAATGGTCGAGGTCGCTCTGGCGCTGCTGGCGGTTCTGGCGGCTTCGCTGGTCCTGGGCGTGTGGGTCGGTCTGGCGCTGGTGTTGAGTGGCTTCGCCGCGATGATGTTTGTGACGAACGTGCCCATCGGCGCCGTTCTCGCGACGACGATCTGGAGCGCGAGTGCATCCTGGCCCCTCGCCGCGTTGCCGCTGTTTATCTGGATGGGCGAAATCCTGTTCAGAACCCGACTGTCCGAGGAGCTGTTCCGCGGGATCGCACCATGGGTCGGTTGGCTTCCCGGACGCCTGGTGCACGTGAACGTCATTGGTTGCGGAATTTTCGGCATGGTGTCGGGATCATCCGCTGCAACCTGCGCGACCGTCGGCAAGATTGCGATTCCTGAGCTGTCGAAGCGCGGCTACGACGACAAGATCGTGATTGGGTCCCTTGCCGGATCGGGAACGCTTGGGCTTATGATCCCACCGTCGATCACCATGATCGTGTATGCGGTGCAGGCCGAGGTCTCGCTGATCCAGATGTTCCTGGCCGGGTTTCTGCCCGGTATGGTCGTGATGCTCCTGTACTCTGGCTATATCGCGGGCTGGTCGTTACTGAACCTCGACAAGCAGCCACCGCCGGAACCTAGGCTGAGCTTCCGCGAGTCGCTGAAGGAATCGGCGAATCTCATCCCGACGCTGCTGCTGATCGTTTTCGTGTTCGTGATGCTCATCTCGGGCAGTGCGACCGTCACGGAATGCGCGGCGTGGGGCGTGATCGGGGCGCTCGGCATCGCCTGGTGGCAGGGATCTCTGACGCGGCAGTCGTTCTGGGCCAGCGTCATGGGCGCGACTCGCACGACGGCGATGATCATGCTCATTCTCGGCGGCGCCGCGTTCATGTCGGCCGCCATGGCGTACACGCAGATTCCGGCGGCAATTGCCGAATGGGTCGCGGGCCTCAATCTCGGTGCGGCCACGCTTATCGCGTGCCTGACCGTACTTTACATCGTTCTAGGCATGTTCCTGGACGGTATCTCGATGATCGTACTGACAATGGCGATTGTCCTGCCGTTGGTTCAGAAAGCCGGGTTCGATCTGATCTGGTTCGGCATCTTTATCGTGCTCGTCGTGGAAATGGGACAGGTGACGCCGCCAGTCGGATTCAATCTGTTCGTCCTTCAATCCATGAGCGGCCGGGATAGCTGGGCTGTAGCCTCCGCAGCGCTGCCGTTCTTCTTCATGCTTATTTTGGCTGTCGCTATCATCACGGCATTTCCGCAGATCGCTCTGTTCTTGCCGCGATTGGTGTTTCCGGTTTGAAAGTGTTTGACGATACGTAAAGCGAAAGGGAGTTGGACGAATGACAATATGGTTGAAAACGATGACGGCGGCTGTCGCTGCTGTCGTCGGGACAATGGCTTTCACTGCGTCTGGTAGTGCCCAGACGAAGTGGAATCTGCCGGCTGCTTATCCGGCCACGAACTATCATACGGAAAATCTGATCTGGTTTGCCGAAGAAGTGAAGAAGGCGACCGGCGGCAAGCTGGAAATCACCGTGCATCCTGGCGCATCCTTGTTCAAGGCACCGGAAATCAAGCGCGCAGTCGCGACCGGCCAGGCGCAGATCGGCGAAGTGCTGATTTCGATCCACGAGAACGAGGATCCCGTTTTCGGTCTCGACACCATCCCGTTTCTTGCATCGAGCTACGCCGACGCTAAGAAGCTTTGGGACGCTCAGAAGCCGGCTTTCTCCAAGAAGCTCGGTTCACAGAGCATGATCCTGCTGTACTCCGTGCCGTGGGGACCGCAGGGCATTTATGCCAAGAAGGACATAAAAACCGTCGACGACATGAAGGGCCTTAGGATGCGGGCCTATAATGTCGGCACGACCCGCATCGCGGAACTTGTTGGCGCTCAGCCGGTCACGGTCCAGGCCGCTGAACTGCCGCAAGCGCTGGCGACCGGCACGGTCAACGCGTTCATGACCTCGGGCTCCACCGGCTACGACAGCAAGGTGTGGGAGACGATGTCCCATTGGTACGACACGCAGGCCTGGATTCCGAAAAACGTCATCTTCGTCAACAAGGGCGCATTCGATGCTCTGCCGAAGGATCAGCAGGATGCCGTTCTCAAGGCCGCCGCGGCAGCCGAGGAACGCGGCTGGAAAATCGCCCCTGAAAAGGCTCAGTGGTACATCGACGAGTTGAAAGCAAAGGGAATGAAAGTCGAACCGCCAGGGGCGGAGCTCAAGGCCGGCCTCACCAAGATCGGCGAGCAACTCACGGCTGACTGGCTCAAGAAAGCCGGCGCCGACGGCCAAGCTGTCGTCGACGCTTACAAGAAGTAGGTTCTTTCGCACACGGGTGTCGGACTGCATGCGGTCCGGCACCCCATCTTCCACCAGCGCAGGCTGCCTGACGCAGCTGATCACATGTTTGCCGCGCTGGCAGTGGCGACGGATTGCGTCGCAGCAGGCGTATCGCCAGCTTCTTCGATATCGGTCTTCGCCATTCCTGCAGAAACTGCAATCATGAAAATGGCGGCGAATACGTAGTAGAGCGTCCTCACGGTCCGTTCCTCCGTAGCCTGATCCGCTTTGGATTCTTATTTTGTTGACCTAGCACGAGCCGTCCGAAATTCGGCAAAAGAATGGTCAAGGTGTGGGAATTATGGGCAGAAGTGTGGCAATAGCGTTACCGCAGCGTGTGGTGTACTGCCCAAGCTGCTTCAATGCTGCCGTTTTTGCAGGTAAATCAAGCGCGCATGCCCTGGAAAACCATCACGCAAGCCATGGGATTTGGCGAACGCGGCGCTGTGCGCTCGGTCCTGGCGAATTTGTGCGCAGGGCTCGGTCTCGAACGGCTGTCGTCGCGCGCCACCAGTCAGCGCTCGAGCGTTGCGTTCACCGTCGCGGTTATCAGCTTGTGCGCAAAGCTGTCAAAAGCTGACGGCGTTTCCACTGCGCTCGAAGCGCGCGCGTTCGAGCAGGTATTTCATGTGCCGCCCGAGGAAGAAGCCAACGTCGAGCGCCTGTATGACATCGCCAAGCAGGATGTTGCCGGCTACGACGCTTATGCGGACAAAGTTGCGCGGCTGTTGGCGGACGAACCGCATCTGAAGCGGGACGTGCTCGAAGCGCTGTTTCATATCGCGGCTGCGGATGGCGTGTTCCACGGTGCCGAAGACATCTACCTGCGCGATGTCGCGCGGCGGTTTGGCTGCTCGGAGATGGAATATCGTGCGATCCGTGCGATGTTCGTGCGCGACCCCGACGATCCTTATACGGTTCTCGGCATCGCGCCGGATATGGCGGATGACGCGTTGAAAGCGCATTATCGCCGCCTGGTGCGGGATAACCATCCCGACGCGCTGCTGGCGCACGGTGTGCCCGAGGAATTCATTGATGTCGCCAATCGTAAGCTGGCTGCGTTGAACGCGGCCTACGATCAGATCGCCAAGGAGCGCGGGTTGTGAGCCTGAAAGCCGATAGTGCGCTGGTTTCGGAACTGGTGGAATCGCTGAACTGCGAGCCGCGCCGCTGCAACGCGCCCGACATGCTGCTGCTGCACTACACAGGACTTCAGAGCTGCGCCAAAGCGATCGATTGGCTGGCACGGCCGGAAAGTAAGGTGTCATGCCACTACGTCATCGATGTCGATGGCCGGATTGTTCAGATGGTGTCGGAATCCATGCGCGCCTGGCACGCAGGTTTGTCGAAATGGGCGGGTGAAACCGACACCAATTCCCGCTCGATCGGCATCGAGATTCACAACCCAGGCCATGATCTGGGGTATCCGGCGTTTCCGGAAGCGCAGATGGGCGCGGTGATCGCGCTGTCGAAAGACATCATCGCGCGTCACGCGATCCGGCCTGAGCGCATTCTTGCCCATTCCGACGTCGCGCCGGTACGCAAGATGGATCCCGGTGAGAAGTTCGATTGGGCGAGGCTGGCGCGTGCCGGCATCGGCCACTGGGTCGAACCGGCGCCCGTTGACAAGGCCGACCGCGGAATGGGGATCGGATATGGCGGCGATCTCATTTCGGAGCTGCAGGAGTTGTTTGCGCGCTACGGTTATGACGTCGAAGCGACCGGAGAGTTCGAGGAGAAAACGCACTTCGTCGTAAAGGCGTTCCAGCGTCATTTCCGTCCCGCGCGCGTCGATGGCCGCATCGATCAGTCGACCATCACTACCTTGGAGAATTTGCTGGCGGCGCTTCCGGGCGCGCGCGCGGTTTGACCCCCAAAATCAGCTTGCGGTCTCAGCGTGCTTGGCGCTGTCACGGCAATGATGCATCAGTTGCGGAGTGCAAAGCGTGACGCAGCGCGTTGATCCCCCACTGGCTGCTTTGCGGCCGCTGACCGGCGGGGCGATTGTGATCATCGTTGCGTGCTGCATGTGCTGGGGCGTAAGCCAGGCCGCGGTCAAAACCGCTAACGCTGGCATCCCGCCGTTGCTGCAAGCCGGGCTGCGCTCGACGCTCGCGGGACTGCTGGTCTACGCCTGGGCGATGTTTCGCGGCATTCCACTGTTCGAGCGTGACGGTACGCTGCGTGCCGGCTTGGTCATCGGCATCAGCTTTGCTGTCAATTTCATGCTGGCCTATCCGGGGCTGCAGTACACGACGGCGTCGCGCGGCGTGCTGTTCATCTACGCCATGCCGTTCTTCGTGGCCGTCGGCGCGCACTACTTCATTCCGGGTGACAGGCTGACGGTGCTCAAGGTCGCGGGGCTGGTCGCGGCATTCGTCGGCCTGGCGTTGGCACTGGGCGAGGGGCTGACCTCCGGCGCATTATCCGAAACAAGCACACTGCTCGGCGACCTGATGTGCCTCGCCTCGGCGGCGGGCTGGGGGCTGAGCACGCTTCTGATGCGCACGACGCGGCTGCGTTATGCGCCAGCCGAAAAGACGCTGCTCTATCAGCTCGCGTTTTCCGCGCCGATCCTGGCGGTCGGGTCGCTGCTGATCGGGGAAGGGCCGCCAGCGTTTTCCGATCCGATTGTCGTGGCGAGCTTCGCCTATACGGTCGTGGTGGTGGCGTTCATCAGCTACATCACGTGGGTCTGGCTTTTGTCGCGACATCCGGCGTCGGCGGTGACCTCATTCACCTTCCTTGCCCCGATTTTCGGCGTCATCGGCGGTGCGGTGCTGCTCGGCGAAACGATTTCGCTGCGTACGTGGGTGGCTCTGGGCTTGGTGGCGCTTGGGATTGCCTTGGTCAACAAACCGGTGCGCGCCACAGCCGCCAAGCCTTGACGGATGCCTCCGCGCTGACCTTATTAGCTGCGCCAGCTGGCCGGACGGTCGCTGCCGTCGTTGCGCGCTTATGGCAAGCGAACGATGGTGGAGGAAAGTCCGGGCTCCATGGAGACACGGTGGCGGCTAACGGCCGCCGGGGGTGACCCCAGGGATAGTGCCACAGAAATCAAACCGCCAGCGGCGGCCTTTCGGGGCCGTGCGGGTAAGGGTGAAACGGTGCGGTAAGAGCGCACCGCGCGACCTGGTAACAGGAGCGGCACGGTAAACCCCACCGGGAGCAAGACCAAATAGGGGTGGCCGGGCGTGCGCGGCAACGTGCGACGTCAGGCCGGTTTCCAGGCCAGCCACCCGGGTTGGTTGCTCGAGGCGCGCAGCAATGTGCG
>JAEZBZ010000149.1 GCA_023412745.1 Pseudomonadota bacterium
GTGTTCTTCCGCCAGGAAAGGATCGGCAGGTTCGGAAGACCATTCAACATCATCAAATTCCGCAGCATGTATGTTGATGCGGAGCAGAACGGCCCGCAGCTCAGCAGTTCCCAAGATCCAAGGATAACTCCTTTCGGCCGGTGGATGCGGCGTACACGAATGGATGAACTACCCCAGTTCTGGAACGTGTTGAAAGGGGACATGAGCCTTGTTGGCCCGCGGCCTGAACGCCAGCATTTCATCAACGCCATCATGGAGCAGGCCCCGCACTACCGTCACCTGCACAAAGTGCGCCCAGGCATCACCAGTTGGGGCCAGGTGAAGTTCGGTTATGCTGAGAACGTACACCAAATGATCCGCCGATTGAAATATGACATCCTCTATATCGAGAACATGAGCCTGGCCGTGGACCTCAAGATCCTGGCCTACACGATCATCATCATCCTGAAAGGTGACGGCAAGTGATCCTTCGCTCCTGCCCTACCTTCGCCAACGCATTATTTTCCATACAATGAACATCGCAGTGATCGGTGCCGGCCAGATGGGCAATGGCATCGCCCATGTCTTCGCACAGAACGGCCATGATGTTGTCCTGATCGATCTTTCACAGTCTTCATTGGACAAGGCGATCGCCACGATCACCAAGAACATGGACAGGCAGATCGCCAAAGGCGGCCTAACGGAGGAAGAAAAGTCGAAGTCCCTTTCGCGGATCATCACATCCACCGACCTGGGCAAAGGCGTAGCGCAAGCTGAACTGGTGGTGGAAGCTGCCACCGAGAACGTGGACCTGAAGCTGAAGATCTTCAAGGATATCGATGTACATGCGCCAGAAGGTTGCATCCTGGCCACCAACACCAGCAGCATCAGTATCACGCGGATCGCCGCTGCCACAGGCCGATCGGAGAAGGTGATCGGCATGCACTTCATGAACCCGGTGCCGGTGATGAAACTGGTTGAAGTGATCCGCGGTTACAACACCACCGATGAAGTCACCAGCACGATCATGGAATTGAGCCGTTCGATCGGGAAGGTCCCTGTTACAGTGAACGACTATCCGGGGTTCGTGGCAAACCGCATACTGATGCCGATGATCAATGAGGCAATAGAAACGCTCTTCCAAGGTGTGGGTGGCGTGGCCGAGATCGATACGGTGATGAAGTTGGGCATGGCCCATCCGATGGGACCGTTGCAATTGGCGGATTTCATCGGGCTTGATACCTGCCTGGCGATCCTGCGCGTGTTGCACGAAGGTTTCGGCAACGCGAAGTATGCCCCCTGCCCGCTATTGGTGCAGATGGTGGCTGCCGGGAAACTCGGCGTGAAGACCGGCGAAGGATTTTACAAGTACACAGCAGGCAGTAAGGACCTTGTTGTGGCACCGGCCTTCAGCGATAAGAAGGTCATGGTCTCCTAAGGAAGGAGGTTCTGGCTTGTAATGATGTCCGGCAACACTTTGTAAATTTTTTTGTTCATTTTATTTTCATTTGTTAACATTTGCAGAACCGTTTAGCTTGGTCGCTCGGATCGGGACCGGATCCGTATCTGCAAGAAGAAATAGGGATCGCCAACAGGAAGGATGAGCATGAACCACCACCTTTCCAATGGGCATCCACAGATCGTCCCTCATCGTGGCACTTGCCACGGTCACCCTTTCATGGGCACCTGACATTGAAGCGCAAGAGCATTCCATTGCGAGGGAATGGAATGAGCGCTTGTTGGCGGCGATAAAACGCGATTTTGCGCGTCCGCCCGTTCAGGCTCGCAACCTGTACCAGGTCTCGGCGGCCATGTACGAAGCATGGGCAGCCTACGACCCGAAGGCCGAGCCGTTCCTGCTCGGAAGGACCCGCAGCGGCTATACCTGCCCATTCGATGGAATACCGGTCCCTGCGGATATTGAAGCCGCACGGCATGAAGCGATCAGTTTCGCGGCATACCGCATGATCGCCCATCGTTTCCAGAATTCCCCCGGTGTATTCCTCACCATGACGGAGATCAACGCCCTGATGAACGCCAATGGGTATAACACGGCGAACACCTCGGTGGATTATCTCCAGGGCGGCGCTGCGGAATTGGGCAATTACATCGCGCAGCAGATCATCGCCTATGGTATGCAGGATGGCTCGAACGAATCAGTGAATTTCCAGAACCAGTACTACACGCCGGTGAACCCACCGCTTGTAGTTGCCGGCACCACAATTCCCGCATCCACCGATCCCGACCGTTGGCAGCCGCTCACATTGACCAATGCAGTGGACCAGCAGGGAAATCCGATCCCTTCCACCCCACCGTTCCAAAGCCCAGAATGGGGAAATGTGGATCCTTTCGCGCTCACACCTGCCCAGATGACCGAGCATGTTCGCAATGGCAACATCTACAAGATGTACCTGGACCCCGGTGAGCCAGCGTTGCTCGATACCACGATCGCCAGTGAACTGAATTCGTTCTACAAGTGGAACCATTGCATGGTGCCGATCTGGCAAAGCCACCTCGATGCCAACGACACCACCATGATCGACATCTCCCCGGCATCCAAGGGGAACCTGCAGACCTATCCGCAAACGGAACAGGAGATCCGTGATT
>JAEZBZ010000176.1 GCA_023412745.1 Pseudomonadota bacterium
GGACATGATCATCGCCTCCTCCTGGTCGTGCGTGACGTAGAGGACGGTGATGCCGAGGTCTTCGTGCAGCCGCTTGATTTCGAGCTTCATCTGATCACGAAGCTTCTTGTCGAGCGCGCCAAGCGGCTCGTCCATCAGCACGATCGACGGCCGATACACGATACAGCGGGCCAGCGCGATGCGCTGTTGCTGGCCGCCGGATAGCGCACGCGGCAAGCGTCCGCCGACATGAGACAACTGGATCAGATCGAGCGCGCGGCCGACTTCCCGGCGGATATCGGCCTCGGGCGTGCCGCGCATGCGCAGCGGGAATGCGATGTTTTCAAAAACCGTCAGATGCGGAAACAACGCGTAGTTCTGGAACACCACGCCGATATCGCGCTTGTGCGGCGGCGCGTAGGTGGCGAGCTTGCCGTCGATCCACACCTCGCCGGAATCGGGCTGGGCCAACCCGGCGATCATCATCAGCATCGTGGTCTTGCCGGAACCGGAAGGCCCAAGCAGTGTCAGGAATTCGCCCTCGGGCATCTCGATGCTGGCCGTTCCAAGCGCCACCACCGGTCCATAAGTTTTCCGCAGCTCACGGATTTTGAGCTTGGGTTGCGTCACGCCCGATAATCCTCAGTATGATGAACCCTACGACGGCTGGACACAAAAGGCCCAGCCGTCGTTATCCATGCTTAATCCGTCGTCCGGATATCAGCCCAGGATCCAGGCGTTGAAACGCTCCAGAGCCTTATCCTTGTTCTTGGCCCAGAACTGATCGTCGATCTGCTGGCGCGCCTTGATGTTGTCCGGGTGCGTCGGAAGTATCGTCGCCCTCTCGGCCGGGATCGACTTGTAGGCGTCCGGGTGCGTCGGGCCATAGGCGAGATGCTTGGTGAAGACCGCCTGCCGTTCCGGATCCGTCGCGAACTTGATGAACTCGCGGCACATATCCGCCTTCGGCGTGCCCTTGAGGATCGTCCAGCCTTCGGGCGACCACAGATGCTGGTTCCAGACGATCTTGATCGGCGCCTTTTCGTCGATCACCGCCTGCGCGCGCGCATTCCACGTCGGGCAGATATCGACTTCGCCACTGTTCAGCAATTGCGCGGTCTGTGCGCCACCGGTCCACCACACAGCGACGTTCTTCTTGAAGCCGTCGAGCTTTTTGTAAGCGCGATCAAAATCGAGCGGATAAAGCTTGTCGAGGGGAACGCCATCGGCCAGCAGGGCTTGTTCGATGGTATCGAAGGGATGCTTGCGCATGGCGCGGCGGCCGGGGAACTTCTCGACGTCGAAGAAATCCGCCCAAGACGTCGGCGCCGGCTTACCCTTGCCTTCGAACGCATCCGTCCGATAGGCGAGCACAACGCCGAACACGTTGACGCCAACGAAGTAGTCGTTCTTGTACTCTGCCGGTGTCGACTCGATGAAGGGCGAGGTCACATTGAGCTTTTCAAGATGCCCGGCATCGCGCGCCCCAATGCACGCCGCCATCGAAACATGCGCCATATCCCAGGTATATGACTTGGTTTCGACGATACCCTTGATCATGCTGGTGGGCTCGTGCTGCCCCTGCAGACCGACGGCCTCGATGCCGGTTGCGGCCTTGAACGGATCATAAAACGCTTCCTTGAAAGCCTGGACATACGGGCCGCCGGGATCGCGAATGAAGATTCGTTTTTCCTGAGCGGAAGCCCGCTTCCAATACGTCGGGACCAGGACGGTCGCCAGGCCACCTGCCAGAACATGGCGCCTGTTCAAATCGAGTTTCCCGATCCGGCTAGGATACTTTTTCTTGCTCATTGCGGCGTTCCCTTCGCGTTGCTTTGTGACGGCCCGTTTGCTTTGCTAACTTTCAACCACTTGTGCTCTTGCGTCAATCACGACTGAAATCGCTTGCATGCGACGTCTGCTAACGCGCCGATTTCCGCCGTGCCCTTTCTTCAAAAAACTTCTTCATTTCAACCTGAGGCTCACCGGACGCGTAAGACTCAGCCTGAATCGCGGCACCTTTGGCGAATGCTTCGTCGAAATCTGATTGGGTCATTTGACGGAACCACTGCTTTGTCAGCCGCATCGCCACAGGCGGTTTGCTGGCCATGTGTTTGGCAATTTCGTACGCTTTCGGCATGACATCGGCAGGCGCGACCAGATGGTGGATCAGGCCGATTTCATGTGCTTCCTGCGCTTCCATCATCCGGCCCATCAGCGTCAGCTCGACGGTGCGTGACAAGCCGATCCGCTGGTGCATCAGCATGGGCCCCAATACACTTGCAATGCCGGAATTGATCTCGGGCTGGCCCATGCGCGAACCCTTATGGCCAATGCGCACGTCGGTCAGCAACGCGACCTGAAACGCCGAGCCGGCTGCAACGCCATTCAGAGCGGCAATCAACGGCTTTTCCAGCTTACGAAACGACTCGTAGAACGTTCGCCATGTTTGAAACCACGCCTCGCCGTCGCCGCCGGATTTAAACTTCTGCGTTTCATCAAGATCCTGGCCGGCGGAAAATGCGCGATCGCCAGAGCCGGTCAGAATAATCGCGCGCACATCGGGCTTAGTGTTCCATTCATCGAGAAGGCCTGCCAGCTCCATACGCATCGGCGTATCCCAAGCATTCAGCTTTTCCGGACGATTAAGCATCGCCGTTGCGATACCGTCAGAAATCTCGACGAGAATGGCACTAGACATAGCAGAGGACCTTTCGCGATCATCTTCGATGAAAAACTAACCCGGAAGCAGCACACCGACACCAGCCGCGGATGCAGCTTGCAAGGCAAGATCCGCAACAGCAAGGTCGGCCAACGCAAATCCCTGGAATGTGAACACCGCGCGCTCAGTGTCATTAAGGCGTCGCAAGTCAGCATTGCAGGCAACATCTTTCAGCTCGGCGGTATACGGTCCGTCAGGCGTCAGCCTGCGATAGGAAGCGCTCGCCTCCGCCTGCGCCGCATCATCTACGATGCGGTGCGCGATAGTCTCAAAACCATCCGGATACCAGGAGCGTCCGAGATCGACCAAAGAAGCAAACCCACCGGGCGACAGCCATTCGGCACGCAAAAATGGTGAGCAATCCGGGCCGGCCGGGACGCTGCTGATAACAATATCCTGGCCTGAAACAGCATCCCGCGGCTCAGTGGCAACGCTTGCCTCAATGCCCATGGCGCGGGCCTGCTCCGCCAATGCCTCCGCAGACGCGCGGCTGCGGCTGAACGCGGTGACTTCTCTCAAAGGAAACACTTCTTTGAAAGTCCACAGATGCGATTGTGCCTGCGCGCCGCAGGCAACGAACCCGATCCGCGACGCATCGCGCCTAGCATAGCGGCGTGCTGCCAAAAGGCTGATCGCGGCCGTGCGCGCTTCGGTAATCCACGTTGCGTCCATGATGGCGGCGGGCATGCCGGTCTCGCCGTCGATCAAAACAATGACGCCACCTAGATGCGGCAGTCCGCGAGCGCTATTGGACAAGGATAGCCCGACAACCTTCGTAGCCGCCATCAACGGCGCAGGTTTGGCCAGACCGACAGCCATGATGGACTGAAACAGCCGTCCGTCTGCGAGTATCTTCGAGGTTTTGGGGAAGTTCTGGGCTTGGCCGTAAGCAGCAGCCTGCAGAACGCTTTCAATAGCGTCCGCCATGGCTCGCCCCTTCAGCCCCAGGCCGCTAACGTCCTGGCGCGACAGATAACGAATGCTAACGACAGTGCCTGTCAAAGGAATGCTTTCGTCGTGCGCTCAATACAATCAGCTTCGCCGATCTGGCACCCAATTGCAACATGCTTGAGAAGCGCAACCCAATGATCCGACTGCGGATTTTTTGCCAGCCGGAGATACCTCAATAACCGCGCGCGCGGTCCACGATGTTGTCCAGCGCCTCTCCGCGGCGATGGCGCGCCCACTGCCGCAGCATGTAGCGGACAATCGCCTCGGGTGTGCTTTCCGCCGCGTTGTGCGGGGTGATGACGACGCGCCGATGATCCCACAGCGGACTGCTTTGCGGCAGCGGCTCGGTCTGAAACACATCGAGTGAGGCGGCATACAGCGCACCGCGTTGAAGCGCGTCGAGAATATCCGCTTCCACCTGCAATGCACCACGACCTGCGTTGATGATCACTGGACCGGGGAACCGTGGATGACGGCCGGATAGCGACAGCTTCGCCATCAGACCCCGATTGAGGATGCCTTCCGTTTCCGGGGTATGCGGTAGCACGCAGGCAAGAATGTCGGTCTCGGCGAGAAACGCGTCGAGACCGTCAGTACCCCAGAAGCACTGAACACCGGGAACGGATTTCTGACTCCGGCTCCAGCCGCGGAGCGGATAGCCGAATGCCTGCAACGCCTTCGCAGAGGCCTGCCCCATCACACCCAGCCCCATGATGCCGACGCGCACTTCATGAGCTGCGGGCTCCGGAACGTATTTCCAGATCTTCGCCCTCTGCATTTCGGCGAATTCGCTCATGCGGCGCTGATGGAACAGCACCTGCAGCGCGATGTACTCGACCATGCGGCCGGTCAGGTCGGGATCAACGTAACGCACGACCGGCACATCCGGCAGCTCCGGATCGAGGAAGAGATGATCGACGCCGGCCCCAACCGAAACGATGAGTTCAAGGTTGGGTATCGACTTCAGCGCGCCACGCGGCGGCAGCCAGGCAAGCGCGTAGCGGATGTCTTCGACACGACCGACATCCGGCCAGATCCGAATATCCTGATCTGGAGCCAACCTGCGAACTTCCTCTGCAAATAGCCCCGTTCTCTGGCCACCAATAATGAGCAGCGCCATTGCCCGTCCCCTCAAGTCGGAAATATCCGCGTGGCTCAGCCAGCCACCGAACCGCCGTGCGCCACCTTAAGATCGAATGCGGCAGCCAGCAGCGCCTTGGTATAGTCGGTCTTCGGAGCCCGGAAAATATCTTCTGCCGAGCCCTCCTCGACCACCTTGCCGTTGCGCATTACGATGACGTGGCTCGACAGCGCACGCACAACGCGAAGGTCGTGGCTGATGAAAAGATACGCGAGATTGCGCTGTGCCTGCAGACCGCGAAGCAGATCGACGATCTGCGCCTGCACGGACATGTCGAGCGCGCTGGTCGGCTCATCGAGCATCACGAATTTCGGCTCCAGCACCATAGCGCGCGCAATGGCGATACGCTGGCGCTGGCCGCCCGAAAATTCATGCGGATAGCGATCCTGCGCATTGGGATCGAGCCCGACTTCCTTCAGCGCCTGCCCAACACGCTCGCGACGCGCGTCGTAGCCGAGCTTCGGCTGCTGGATGAGCAGGCCTTCCTCGATGATCTGACCAACGGACAGGCGCGGCGACAGCGACCCATACGGATCCTGGAACACGATCTGCATTTCCTTGCGCAGCGGGCGCATGGCGCGGGAATCCAATCCGTCTATGCGGTTGCCGAGGTAGACCACCGGCCCTTGCGACGAGATCAGCCGCATGATCGCCAGGCCGAGCGTCGTCTTGCCGGAACCGGATTCGCCGACCACGCCGAGTGTCTGCCCGGCATGCAGCTTCAGCGAAAGTCCGTCCACCGCCTTCACGTGATCGACGGTCCGGCGCAACAGACCCTTGCGGATCGGGAACCAGACCTTGAGATTGTCGGTCTCGACAACGATCGGCTTCGATGTATCGGCCGGCGGCGCGGTGCCCTTCGGCTCGGCGCTGATCAGGTGCCGCGTGTAGGCGTGCTGGGGATCGGCGAACACCTCTTCCGTGATGCCTTCCTCGACGATCTCACCGGCATTCATCACGTAGACGCGATCGGCCATTTTGCGAACGACGCCCAGATCGTGCGTGATCAGCAGCATCGCCATGCCGAGTTCGGCCTGTAGCTCTTTCAGCAAGTCCAGGATCTGCGCCTGGATGGTGACGTCGAGCGCGGTGGTGGGTTCGTCCGCGATGAGCAGATCCGGCTCGTTGGCCAGCGCCATGGCGATCATCACGCGCTGACGCTGTCCGCCGGAAAGCTGGTGCGGAAACGCCCCCAGGCGCTGCTCGGGATCGCGCACGCCGACCTTGTGCAGCAGTTCAAGCACGCGCTTGCGGATCGCCGCGTCGTCCATGTTCCGATGCAGTTTCAGCACCTCGCCCACCTGCTTCTCGATCGTATGCAGGGGATTGAGCGAGGTCATCGGCTCCTGGAAGATGATCGAGATCCGCGCGCCACGGATATCGCGCATATCCGACAGCGACAGGGTCAGCAGATCCTTGCCATCAAACAGGATCTGGCCAGTCGGATGCGACGCCGCCGGATACGGCAACAGCCGCAGAACCGACAGCGCGGACACCGTTTTCCCCGAGCCGGACTCGCCGACCAGGGCCACCGTTTCACCCTTGCCCACCTCGAAGGTCACACCCTTGACCGCGAGATTGGTCGTCTGGCCGGAGCGGAACGCGATGGAGAGGTTTTCGGCGCGCAGGAGGGGCGTGTTGCTGCTCATCATCGCCTCACCGGAACGTCTTGCGGGGATCGAGCGCATCGCGCACCGCCTCGCCGATGAAGATCAACAGGCTGAGCAGGATGGCCAGCGAGAAGAACGCCGCGAGCCCAAGCCATGGCGCCTGCAGATTGGCCTTGCCCTGCGCCAGCAGTTCCCCAAGCGAGGGCGAGCCAGGTGGCAGGCCTAGACCGAGGAAGTCCAGCGCGGTCAGCGCCGTGATGCTGCCCGAGAGATTGAACGGCAGGAACGTCAACGTCGCGACCATGGCGTTCGGCAGCAGATGCTTGAACATGATCTTGATGTCGGACAGCCCGAGCGCACGCGCCGCGGTGACGTATTCCAGATTGCGTCCGCGTAGGAATTCCGCGCGCACCACGCCGACCAGCGACACCCACTGGAACAGCAGCAGCACAGCCAGCAGTGTCCAGAACCCCGGTACGAGCACCGAGGATATGATGATCAGCACATACAGCGACGGGATCGACGACCAGATTTCCAGAACGCGCTGAAAGAACAGGTCGACGCGGCCACCGAAATAGCCCTGCACGGCGCCGGCGGCGACGCCGATGATCGACGAGAAAATCGTCAGCAGCAATCCGAACAGCACCGAAATCCGGAAGCCGTAGATCATGCGCGCCAGCACATCGCGCCCCTGATCGTCGGTGCCGAACCAATTGCGGTTGCCGAGCGCCTGATAGCGCGCGACCTGATCGGCAGGCGCTTCGCAGATCTCAGCGCTCGTCGCCCACGGCGGTGGACCTGGGAAGCCCAGGCAGCGATCCTCCGGCCCCTTGACGCGCGGATAATCGCGATTAATCGAGCCATACGAATAGCGGATCGGCGGCCAGAGCGCCCAGCCGTTGCTGTTGATTTCACCGATGATGAAGGGGTCTTTGTAGTCCGTGACCGCAAGAAAGCCGCCGAACTTCGATTCCGGATAATCGAAGAGCACCGGCGCCAGGATTTCGCCCTTGTAGCGCACTAGGATCGGCTTGTCGTTTGCGATCACTTCCGCAAACAGACTGACCACGAACAGAACCAGGAAGATCCAGAAGCTCCAATAGCCGCGCCGGTTGGCCTTGAAGTTCTCCCAGCGCCGCCGGTTGACCGGCGTTAGCGTAAACCGGTTGCCCGCGCCGCGTCCGATCGCGGCCGTCGGCTCGCCGCCGAATCCAGCCGATGCGATCTTTTCCTGCTGCTCCAACCGCGCGATCTCTTCGGGCGATTTGGAGACGATCGTATCCTTGGTGCGGATATCCACTGCCTCAGACCTCCCTGCTCTCGAAATCGATGCGAGGGTCGATCAGCGTGTAGATGAAGTCGGAAACCAAGTTTACGACGAGACCGAGCAGCGAGAAAATATACAGCGTCGCGAACACAACCGGGTAATCCCGGTTGATGATGCTCTCGAAGCCGAGCAGGCCAAGCCCGTCGAGCGAGAAAATCGTTTCGATCAGCAGCGATCCGGTGAAGAACGCGCTGATAAAGGCGCCAGGAAACCCGGCGATGATCAGCAGCATGGCGTTGCGGAACACGTGCCCGTACAGCACCTTCTGCTCGCTCAGCCCCTTGGCGCGAGCGGTCATGACGTACTGCTTGCGGATCTCGTCGAGGAA
>JAEZBZ010000227.1 GCA_023412745.1 Pseudomonadota bacterium
CAATTACACCGGGGGCGGGCGTGTCTCGTGGGCGCGCTGGGCCAAGGGCGAGCGGCCGTCGCAGGACGGCAAGCGCTGGTCAGCAAATGGCCGGGCGGACAGCAGCTACGCCTCCTTCCGACGCTACATGGACCAGATTTTCTCGTTCGCCGGCACGTATTCGCTGGAGCGCGAGTTGAAGCCGGTCACGCTGGAGGCGATGCAGATCGGTGACGTCTTCATCAAGGGCGGGTTTCCCGGCCATGCGGTGATCGTGGCCGACATGGTTGAGAATGCGCAGACCGGCGAGAAGCGGTTCCTGCTGCTGCAGAGCTATATGCCGGCGCAGGACATTCACGTGCTGAAGAACCCGGCCGCTGCGGATGGGTCGCCATGGTATGCGCAGAATTTCGACGGCGATCTCAAAACGCCCGAATGGACGTTTGCGCGTAACAGCCTGAAGCGCTGGCCATAGGGAGAGGTCAGGATCGTGCGGCGCGCAGAGCCTCCGGCAGGGTCTCGGCCAGGATTGCGAGATCTGCGTCGCGACCGGCGCTGATGCGGATGCAGCGGTCGAGCGGAGCGACGCCCGGCATGCGCACGAACACGTCGCGGGCGATCAGTTCCTCCAGCACCCGCTTGGCGAACACGCCGTCTCCGCCGCAGTCGATGGCGACGAAATTGGTCGCTGACGGCAATGGCGTCACCCCGTTGGCGCGTGCGATCTCGCCGATCCGGTCGCGAGCGCTCGCGATCTGGGCAACGACGCGCGCGAGATAGTCCTGATCCGCCAGTGCTGCGGCGGCGGCAACATGCGCCATGCGATTAACGCCGAAGTGGTTGCGGATCTTGTCGAAGGCGCGGATCAGATTGGACTCGCCTATGGCGTATCCGACGCGCAGGCCGGCGAGCCCATAGGCTTTGGAGAATGTGCGCAGGCGCAGCACCTGCGGGTTTGCAACATCGATCGGCGGAATAGCGTCCGCGGGTGCGGTGTCGGAATAAGCTTCGTCGAGCAGCACTACCGCGCTGGCGGGCAGGTCCGCGATCAGCCGCTCGACGTCGCTGGCCGGCCACCACGAGCCCATCGGGTTGTCGGGATTGGCGAAATAGATGAGTTTGGCATCCTCGCGCCTGGCGGCATCAACCAGCGCCTGCGGGTCTTCGCGATCGCCGGAGTAGGGCACGCGGACGAGCTTTCCGCCAAAGCCTGCCACATGGAAATTGAACGTCGGATAGGCGCCGAGCGATGAGATCACCGCTTGGCCCGGATCGATGACCATGCGCACCACATAGCCGAGCAGCGCGTCGATGCCCTCGCCGACCACGATATTCTCCGGCTTGACGCCGTGATGCCGCGCCAGATCGTGCTTGAGGTCGTAGTTTTCAGGATCGGCGTACATCCAGCACTCGGACGCTGCGTTTTGCATCGCAGCGATTGCCTTGGGCGATGGGCCGAACACGCTTTCGTTGGCGCCAATGCGAGCGCGGAAGGTGCGTCCATGGGCGCGCTCCTGCGCTTCGGGACCGACGAAGGGCACGGTCGCTGGCAGGCTGTCCACGAGCGGGGTGAAGCGGGGGCCACGGGTCACGGGCGGTCTCCTGGTGTCAGGGCGTTCAGATGAGGCCGAGATCGGCCAATTGCTTGCGCATTTCCCGCGGCATCTGTGCAAGGCCGGCTGCCGTCTTGGCGTCGAGATCGCTGGGCGCGTCCTCGGCCGTGAGATAACGCCATCCCTGGAAGGCGCGGCGTGGCAGCGGTGAGGTCGATACCAATTCCGGGTCGAGATAGACGAGGCAGCACGGCGTACCGTCCTGCTTCTGGCCGTCGCCGAAGCCGGTGATGCGCTGGCGCGCCTGGATCGCGCCCTTGATCACCCAGTACAGCGCTCCACCCTCAAGCAGTTCGGCCTGGCGCTTCGGAACCATGCGCGTGGCGTGAAACAGGCGCGGCTTCTCGCCGGCCTTGCGCTGGGTGGCGAGCCGGTGCTTTTGCCAATGCGCCAGATCATCGATGCTCTCGACGCCAACGCAGAGTTTGATCATGTGCAGTGTCATGGGAAGACACCCTTACATGCGAAAGCAGCTTCGTTAAGCGGGTTTGGCGGTTCTCTACACCGCGTCGCGCCGCAAAGCGAGGGCGACGATCAGCGGTGAATGCATCGGGTGAGGGGCGAAAAACTGTTTCCCTGCCGCAGGATAGCTGGGCCCTTGTTCGGCACTTGCGATCCCATATTCAAATTTGCGAATATGCAGTCGGTTTGCGCCGCCTGGCGCGTCATAGAAGAGATTCTCAATGACGGCCTTGCGCCAGCTATTTGTCGACCATGGCCCGATGGCGCTCACGCTGAGCGGATTGGCGATCGGATTCCTGTTCGGCGCCATCATCTACAGGACCAACTTCTGCACGATGGGTTCGATCTCGGACATCGTGTCGTTTGGCGACTACAGGCGGTTCCGCGCCTGGGTGCTGGCCGCCGCCACGGCGCTTTTGGGTGCGCAGGTTCTGCAACATCTCGGCGTGGTCGAGCTCTCGCGCTCGATGTATCTGGGCCCGAACCTGCATTGGGTGGGGAATATCGTCGGCGGGTTGATGTTCGGCTACGGCATGGTGTTCGCCGGTGGCTGCGCCAGCCGCAATCTGGCCCGCGTCGGCGGGGGCGATCTCAGGGCGCTGCTGGCGCTCATTATTCTCGGTATCTTCGCCTACATGACCATGGGCGGCGTGTTTGGACCGGTGCGCGTCTGGCTTGAGCAGGCGAGCGCGATCGACATGCGTGAACTGGTGCCGCCAAGTGCGAGCCAGGGGCTGGACGATGTTCTCGGCGCGCACTTCGCGCTGACGCCGGAGATGGCGACGCTGGCCGCAGTCGGCTTGGTCGCGCTTCCGGCATTCCTGTACTGCTTCATGGATGCGCGGTTCCGCGGCTCGCCCGTGCACGTCTTCTCCGGCATCGGCGTCGGGCTGTGTGTCGCGGCAGGATGGGCGGCGACGGGGCTCGCGTTCGATGAATTGGCCGACCGGCCGATGGCGCCGACTTCGCTGACTTACGTCCGTCCCACCGGCGACACACTGGAATGGTTGCAGCGCTATACTGCCCTGGGGCTGCCGAATTTCGGCGTCTCGACCGTGTTCGGCGCGGTGCTTGGCGCATTCTGCGCGGCCGTTCTGATGGGTCGCTTCAGGATCACCGGCTTTTCCGACAAGAAGGATACC
>JAEZBZ010000290.1 GCA_023412745.1 Pseudomonadota bacterium
GGTGAGGACGTTGGCCAGCGCATTGAGGTGTGCCCCGCGATGGCTGTAGACCGCGCCCTTAGGGTTGCCGGTGGTGCCGGACGTATAGAGCAGGCAGATCGAATCCCATTCGTCCACGGGCCCGGGATACGCGAACAGCGCATCGCCGGCCGCGATGAACATCTCGTATTCCATTTCTCCGCAGACTTGTGCGTCCGGTTCTTCCGCGTCGGCGATGTCGATGATGCGCGGCGGAGTCTTCATGCCGGCGACCGCGGTTTTCACAGCATCGGCGAATATGCGATCGGCGAGCAGCAGCTTGGCTTCGCCGTGTTCCAGGCAGAACGCGATCGAGGCCGGGTCGAGGCGGATATTGATCGGGTTCAGCACGGCACCCAGCATCGGCACCGCATAGTGTGCTTCCAGCAGTGCCGGGGTGTTCGGCGCGATGATCGCCACCGTATCGCCGCGCCGGATGCCTGCATTGTGCAGCGCATGCGCCAGCCCGCGCGTGCGAGCATACAACTCGGCATAGGTGAAGCGGCGCTCGCCGTGGATGACGGCGGTGCGGCTGGCGAACACGTTGGCGGCGCGGACCAGAAAGCTGATCGGGGTGAGAGGAACGAAGTTGGCCGGGCGTTTGCGCAGCTCGGGCGGATCCATGTCCATCGACGTTCACTCCTGACGAGAGCGGTCTCGCAGTTAGCCGGCCTCGGCCCGCGCTTTCAAAAATCGGGGATTGCTGATCTTCAGTTCCTCGATGACGACGGCCTTGAGGCGATCGGCGAGATCGGGGTGCTTCTTGCTATTGACCTTGCCGCTGCGGATATCGGCGGCGAGCTGCTTCATCTCTCCTTCGGCTTCCGGATAGATGCTGTCGAGCAGGTTCCAGCGTTCCGAATGGCCGTCGGTAACGATCTCGCGGCGGGCGATTTCGAGCGCGTTGGCGAGCATCGCGGCGGTGTAGCGGAGCTCGGCCGACAGTGCGGGTTGCAACTCGCTTTTCAGGGTCGCGATGGCAAGTTCGATCAAGGTTTCGGCGGAAACGCGCTTCACTGCCATCGCACATCTCCTGAGGCACTGAGGTTGCTGATTGCATCCAGCGCGTCGAGTTCCATTTCGGGTGCCATCAGGCCGGTCAACGCCAGCTCCAGCGAGTCCTCGCCGCCCTTGCGATAGCGGTCACCTTGCAGCACCGCGATGGTGGCCCATTTCGCGGCGGCCATGATCTCCCAGTAACCGACGACGGTTTCATCGACCTTGTGCACCGCTTCGCTGCGATAGCCCTCGAAGAACGCCGCGCGGCTGCCGATGCCGCCGACCTCCTTGGCGTCGTTGCCGAACCGCCAGCAGCGTGCCATCAGCCAGCCGATATCCTCGTGGCGGTCGCCCCAGTGTGCGAATTCCCAATCCAGGATCGCGCCGAGCTTCCCATCCTGCACGAGATAATTGCCGCTGCGGAAATCCCCATGCACGAGGCTGAGCTGATCCGCCGCCGGCGCATGCGCGTCGAGCCAGGACAGCACATATTCCAGAGCCGGGCGCGGATCGGTCGCCTCGTCGAGCGCGCTGCGCAAGCGGGCAATCTCAGTGCGCGCAGGAGACAGCAGCGGGATCGGCAGAAAGCTCAGTTCGTCATTCGGCGGCACGATACGATGGATCTTGGCCATCTCGGCGCCAAGTCGCTTGGCCAGGTCATCACCGAATGCATCGAGGTTCGGATCACGTACGATGCGCCGCGCCTGGGCATTGCCGGACACGAAGGATTGGATCAGGAACGGCGCGCCGATCAGGTCGGCTTCCGCGTGGCGCAGGATCGGCTCGGCAACCGCGACGCCGGCCGCATGCGCGGCGCGCAGGGCGCGGAACTCGCCCGCGCGATCGAGGCTCATGGACAGGCGGGCAACGGCATCGGTGCGCAGCACCCAGGTGTTGCTGCCGTTGCGCGGGCCACCTTGGACAGCGGCGACGACGCGCCAGTTCTCCTGGATGGCACCGCCGCTGAGCAGCACGGCTTCCACGATCTTGACCGACTGCGCGTCGAGTTCGCGGGCGAGCCAGCTTTCCAGCGGCCCGGTGTTCTCCGGGTCCAACGTGCGTGCGCGGCGCGCGGTTGTCTGGGATTGTGTCATGTGTCAGGCCATGCCCAGCAGCGTGCCGCCGTCCACCACCAGCGTGCTGCCGGTGATGTAGGCCCCTGCATCCGACGCTAGCAGCAGCAACGGCCCGTCGAGTTCCGACAGCTTGCCGGCGCGTGCCATCGGAACTTTTGATAGCAGCTTGCGCCCGGCATCGCTGGCGAGGAACTGATCGTTGAGTTCGGTGACGACATAGCCCGGCGCCAGCGCATTGACGCGGACACGGTCGCGCGCCAGTTCCAGCGCCATCGCCTTGGTGAGTTGGATGACAGCGGCTTTCGAGGCCGCATAGGCCGCGACGGCCTTCAGGACGCCTAGGCCGAGCACCGAGGAGATGTTGACGATCGCGCCGCCGTTGCCGGCCGCGACCATGCGTTTGGCCGCTTCCTGGCCGACGCGGAACACGCCGTCGAGATTGACGTCGAGCACTTGCCGCCAATCGTCCTCGCCTAGCTTGGTGAAGAACGTATTGGATGGCAGTCCGGCGTTGTTCACCAGGATCGACACGGGACCGAACGCAGCTTCTGCGGCATCAAACGCGGCGCGGACGCTTTCCGGCTCGGTCACGTCGAGTGGTACGGCGACGGCCTCGTGGCCGGATGCGCGCAGTTCATCGACCAGCGCTTCCAGGCGATCCATGCGGCGGGCGGCAACTACGACGCGGGCGCCTGCGCACGCCAGCACTCCTGCGAAATGTCGGCCGAGACCCGAGGATGCTCCAGTAATGAGTGCCGTTTTCCCGGCAAGTGAGAATGGCGCGTCGGACATCTGGACTGAATCTTATCCCAATGTTGTGTGTCCCCGGCGCAAAGCCTTCGCGGCCGGTTTGGCTGCAAGATGGCACACGTCGCCGTCGCATGGAATTGGGCATACGATATCTATGCCCGCGGACCTGAGGTGGCGTGCACGTGGCGCTTGGAGAGCCGATCGTTGGATTGCCCGGCAGAGAAGGCGGACGTGAGGCAAGGATGGTCTCACCTCACGTCCTTACCTTCTTACTTGGTTGCGCTAGGTTTGACGTCTGCTGCCGACAACAACGCAGCCTGGCGCTCCAGTTCGGCCAGGAACTGTTTGCGGTGCTCGTCGGGCGTCCACTGGTTTTCCGGGAACACCGTCGTGCCGACTTGCTCGAAGTTCTTGATGATGGCGGGATCCTTCAGCGCCACCTTCAGAGCCTCATTGACCTTGGTCACGATTTCGGCCGGCGTGCCCTTCGGCGCGTAGATGGCGTTCCAAAGCGTCATGGTCATGTCTGGGAAGCCGGCTTCCTTGGCCGTCGGCACGTCCTTGATCGAGGCGATACGCTCGGTATCGGCGACCATGAATGCCTTGATTGTGCCACCCGAGATCTGTGGTACCGAGTTGGTCGACTGATCACACATCACGTCGATCTGGCCCGCGACGAGGTCGTTCATGGCCGGACCGGTGCCGCGGTAGGCGACGAAGGCGAACTTCTGTCCCAGCACCTTCTGCATCAGCAGTCCGCAGACGTGCGAGTTGGAACCGACGCCGGCGTGGCCCATGGTGAACTTGTCCGGGTTCTTCACCATCCACTCGAACAGCCCTTTGGCGTCATTGAATTCCAGCGCCTTCTTGCCGACCACCGTCATCGGACCGCGATTGATCAGGCCGACGGTTTCAAATGCGTTTTTAGTGTCGTAGCGCAGATTGTTGTAAAGCGCGGGCGCGGCGGTGATGCCCTGGTGATGCAACAGCATCGTGTAGCCATCCGGGGCTGCCTTCGAAACGCGTTCCGTGCCGGTGGTGCCGCCTGCGCCGGCGACGTTCTCGATCACGACCTGCTGGCCGAGCGTACGGCTGAGGTGTTCCGCGACGACCCGGGCGATGGTGTCGGTAGGACCACCGGCTGCGAAGGGAACAACGAACGTGATGGGCCTTGTTGGATAGCTTTGCGCGATCGCGAGGTTGGGCAGTGCCAGTGCGGCGGCCACGGCAACGCCGATGAACCCTCGGCGGGTCCACTCCAGTATCTGCATTTCATTTCCTCCGATAACTTTGTCTTGGTTTGGGCAGTGTTGTTAAGTTTGGTGATAGGGCCGGTTCCTGCCTGAATCCGGGAAATTGAGGTGACCACCCTCCGCCTGGCCACACGATCCATATTGCCATCGAGCCGATTAGGGCCGAAAACATATCTTATAAATGTGATCTAATGAAACAAGCGGCCATTAGTTTGAGCCGTGCAACCTGGGGAGCGAAAGTGTCGAATATTCCGCAGTTTCTAGTGCATAGCCCTAAAGATAACGTTGGGGTTGTTGTCGTCGAGAACCTGAAAGCCGGCACCAAGATGCTTGGCGTGATCACCGAAAACGACACCACGACGGAAATGGTTGCGAAGCACGACATTCCGATCGGCCACAAGGTGGCGCTGACCGAGCTGAAGGACGGCGATACGGTCATCAAGTATGGCGAGGACATCGGCAAGATGGTCGCTGGCGCCAAGCCGGGCGAGCATGTCCACGTCCACAATCTGAAGACGAAGCGCTGGTAAGAGCCGCGGGAGGAAACTGTCATGGCTGCTAAAAGCGGCGCAAAATCCAATCTTTCATTCAATGGCTGGCGGCGCGAGAACGGCCGCGTCGGCGTGCGTAACCACGTCGTTATCCTTCCGCTCGACGACCTGTCGAATGCGGCATGCGAGGCCGTCGCCAACAACATCAAGGGCACGATGGCGCTGCCGCACGCCTACGGACGGCTGCAGTTCGGTGCGGACCTCGATTTGCACTTCCGCACGCTGATCGGTATCGGCAGTAATCCGAATGTCGCTGCCGTGATCGTTATCGGCATCGAGGATAGCTGGACCGGCCGCGTGGTCGAGGGCATCAAGAAGACCGGCAAGCCCGTCGTTGGTTTCGGCATCGAGGGTCACGGCGACATCGCCATCATCGCCAAGGCGTCCTACGAGGCCAAGAAGATGGTGCAGTGGGCGTCCGAACTGCAGCGCGAGACGTGTGATATCTCCGAGCTGTGGGTTTCCACCAAGTGCGGCGAGAGCGACACCACCACTGGCCTGTCGTCCTGCCCGACCGTCGGCAACATGTACGACAAGCTGATCCCGCAGGGCATCTACGGCTGCTTCGGCGAAACCTCGGAAATCACCGGCGCCGAGCACATCGCCAAGACCCGTGCCGCGACGCCGGAAATCGGCGAGAAGTGGTACAAGATGTGGAAGGCATATCAGGACGACGTCATCGAAGCGCACAAGACCGACGATTTGTCCGATAGCCAGCCAACCAAGGGCAACAT
>JAEZBZ010000302.1 GCA_023412745.1 Pseudomonadota bacterium
GCTCCCGAAGCAAGTGCGCTACCAGGCTGCGCTACGCTCCGCCCGACCGATTGGTGGGTGTACAAGGACTCGAACCTTGGACCCGCTGATTAAGAGTCAGCTGCTCTACCAACTGAGCTATACACCCCTGCCATGACGGCAAAGGGGCCCAACCGGGCCCCCAGTTCGGTCCGCATAGCATCCTGATGGGGGCCTGTCCAGTGGTCCTACATCAGAGATCACGTCAATTGTGACAGATACTCTGACAGCCGGCACGCGGCCGGCCTCGAAAGCCGTTCCAAAGTCCCAGGAACGCAGCGTCTGGGTCCGCTACAACCAGCGTGACAGGCAGCTTGCATCTCAATAGTATCCGCTCAAAAAAGCCCAAGGGAGTCAACGCGAACGTGCCAGCAAGGTACCAGCAGCGGTTTTCCGCGACGTTGTATTTCGTCGCGCCATTCGTGGTACTGACGGTCCTGTGGGCCGTTCTCGTTCCTTATTTCAACGTCAATCCGCAGTTCTTCCCAAGCCTCGGCTCGGTCATCGACGCGGCCGTCGAGGGTATTCGTGACGGCTCGCTGTTCGCCCACATCGGCGCCAGCCTGTTTCGCGTGCTGGTCGGCACGATACTGGCCCTGCTCGTCGCCGTCCCGCTTGGCATCGCCATGGGTGTGAGCCCGATCGTGTCGACGTTCCTCACCCCCCTGTTCCGCTTCTTCTCGGTGCTGGCCGGCATTGCCTGGATCCCCATCGCGACTCTGTGGTTCGGTTACGGCTTCGGCGCCATCACGTTCGTGATCTTCAACGCCGTGTTCTTCATCGTCACCTACAATACGCTGCTCGGCGTCTCGACCATTCCGATCCACGTGCGCAACGCGGCCTCATCACTCGGCGCGGGCAAATGGGCCATGCTGACTGAGGTGCTGATCCCTGGCGCGCTGCCCAACATCGTGACCGGCATCCGCACGGGATTGGGCTTTGCCTGGCGCGGGCTGATCGCCGCCGAGATGATCGCGACCAATGTCGGCCTTGGATACATGCTGTTCGTGGCGCGCGACTTCTACCGCACCGAAGTGATCGTGCTCGGCATGATCGTCATCGGGGCGTTGTGGCTGCTGCTGGACCGGCTCGTGCTCGCGCCATTGGAGCGGGCCACCATCGAACGCTGGGGCATGGTGCAGCGCGCATGAAACAGGTGTTGCTCAAAGCATGGGGCGGTTACGTACGCCTGACCGCCCGCTGGCCATCGATTGCCTCCATCGTTCCGTTCATTCCCGTCGTGGGGTTGTGGTGGCTGGTGACCGCGATGGAGGTGTTCCCGCGCGTGTTCCTGCCCGGGCCCGGCGATGTTATCCAATCGTTCAGTTCACTGATCTACAAAGGCATCCTGCCCGACTACCTGCAGGACAGCATCGTGCGGCTCGCGGTCGGCGCATTCTGGGGCATCGTGATCGGTGTTCCGCTCGGCATCCTGGTCGGCCTCAGCCAACGTGCGCACACCGCGTTCTGGCCGCTGCTGCTGTTCTTCCAGGCAATCGGCGATATCGCGTGGCTGCCTATCCTGGTGATCTGGTTCGGCTACGGCCTCGTCACCATGACGTTCGTCATCGTCTACACGGTGATCTTCCCGGTCGTGCTGAACACCGTGCTCGGCGTGCGTTCGATCCCGATCAATATGCATCGCGCCGCGCAGAGCCTCGGGGCATCGCGGACGCGCATGCTGTGGGAAGTGGTGCTGCCCGGCGCGCTGCCCAACATCGTAACCGGACTGCGCAACGGTCTCGGCTACGGCTGGCGTGCGCTGATCGCGGCCGAGATCATCGTCGGCACCAGCGGCATCGGCTTCCTGATGTTCGATGCGCGCCGCGCCGGATCGGTGGTCGAGATCCTGGTCGGCATGATCATTCTCGGCATTCTTTGGTACATCGTCGATAGCTGGATCCTTGCCCCCATCGAGCGGGCGACGGGACAGCGTTGGGGGCTGGTGACGCGGTGAAAAGTCTGAGCATTCGCAATCTGTCGAAGACCTATTTCGACCCCTACGCCGGCACCAATGTCACCGCCGTGCACGATGTCTCACTCGACGTCGCCGAGGGCGAGTTCGTGTCGATCGTCGGCCCGTCCGGCTGCGGCAAGACCACCATCCTCAACATGATCGCTGGCTTCATTCCGCTGACTGGCGGCGAGATCCTGGTCGGCGGCAAGTCGGTCAAAGGGCCGGGGCCGGACCGCGGCGTGGTGTTCCAATCGTTCGCGCTGTTCCCCTGGCGCACGGTGCTAGAAAACGTCGCCTTCGGCCCGAAGATGCGCGGTGTCGGCAAGGCAGAGCGCGATAAGATCGCCCGCGAATACCTGGCACTGGCCAAGCTGTCGGAAGCCGCAGGCCGCTATCCGAACGAACTGTCAGGCGGCATGCAGCAGCGCGTCGGCGTCGTTCGAGCGCTCGCCAACGAACCTGATGTGCTGCTGATGGACGAACCGTTCGCCAGCGTCGACGCGCAGACGCGCATGACGCTGCAGGAGGAACTCACCCGCATCTGGCAGGAAAAGCGCCCCACCGTGCTGTTCATCACCCACGATGTGGCGGAAGCCGTGTTCCTCGCCAACCGCGTCATCGTGCTGACCAAGGGGCGCGTGCTGGATGAGATCGACATCGACCTGCCGCGGCCACGCTCCTGGGATGAGTTGCACGAGAACGATACGTTCAAGGCACTGACGGCGCGCGTGCTGCAACAGGTCAGGTCGGCCTGATCCATGTTTCGCGACGCACTCAAATCCCGCAAGACCCACGTGCTGCTGGCACTGTTGGCGTTCTATATCGCCTGGCAGATCTGGCTGACCGTCGCGGCGCCGGGCAAGATCGCCGACGAACTGGCGCGTGGCGGTGAAAAGGTAAACATAATGGTGACGCTCCCATTCCCACCGGAGCGCTTTCATGTGCAGATATTCCAAGGCTTCGGGCGCGTTTCAGGCACCGAGGACAATAAAATCGAAGTTCGGGGAGTGAAACGAGCGGATCTCGCACGCGTGGCCCGGCCCTACTGGGTGACGCGTATCGAACCGCTTCAACAAGGAGGATGACGACGTGATTGGAAGACGATTGTTGCTTGCGGTGGGCGCGTTATTGGCCCTGCCGTCATGGGCGGTGGCGCAGGGCGAGCCCGTGAAATTGAAGGCCGGCATGGTGACGGGTATTGACCAGGTCGGCCTGCCGATTGCCCTGGAGCGCGGCTTCTTCGAGAAGCAGGGCCTGGATGTCACCATCGCACGACCCTACGCCACCGGCGTCGATGCGCTCAACGCGCTGCAGGCGGGTGAAAGCGATATCGTGCAGGTCGGCGTGCCGATGATCGGCGCTGTACTGCGCGGCATGGATCTCGTCGCGCTCGGCAACTACAGCGGCAATGCCACCAAGCTCGGCTCCGACGCCACCATGGCCCTCGTCGCCAGCAAGGAATCCGGCATCGACAAGGGCGATCTGAAGAGCCTCAAGGGCAAGAAGATCGCGGCCTCGTTCGGCACCATCAACCACCTGTACATTCTGGCCATCCTGGAAAAGGCCGGGCTGGCACCGACTGACGTGACGCTGGTCAACACGCCGCCGCCGGAAATGACGGTCGCGCTGCTGGCCAAAGGCATCGATGCGTTCGTGGGCTGGGATCCTTGGCCGATCGTGGCGCTGAAGGACGTTCCGGGATCGGTCGAGATCATCCGCGGCGGCGATCTCATCGCCTACATCGGCTACAACGTCGCCATGCGGTCGTGGGTCGAGAAGAACGGCGCGACGATCGAGAAATTCCTCGCCGCCGTTTCGGAAGCCGACAAGTGGATGCGCGCCAACCCGAAGCAGGCCGCGCAGGTCGCGACCCGCTGGATCCCGGGCCTCAAGGCCGACGTCGCCGAAGCCGCCATGCAGTACAACATCCAGCAGGCCGACCGCCGTCTGTCCGCCAACAACTTCCGCGCCCTGTGGAGCGCGCAGGACCGGCTGCATCGCCTCGGCGTGATTAAGTCGACGTTCGACGTGAACAAGCACATCGAGCCCAAGCACATGATCAACGTCATGACGAAGCATCCCGAGCTGTTCTCGGATATGCCGACCATTCCCGATGACGTCGCGCTCAAGCCGGGCTTCACGTTCAAGCCATAACGCTGGAAAGCGCAGCGCTGTTTAGCGCTGCGCCCCTCGTCTCACTGCAATAGCAAAGCCTGGAGCTAAGCCGGCACGGCGTCGGCGAGATCGCGCGTCGCGACGGCCAGCACCTGCGCACCTGCCTCCAGGTGCTCCTTTTCCGCCCATTCTGCTTCGTTGTGGCTGATGCCGGCGCGGCAGGGCACAAAGATCATGCCGGTCGGGCAAAAGTAGTGCAGATAGCGCGCATCATGTCCCGCGCCTGATGCGATCGTCATGGACGATGCGCCAACCTGATCCGCTGCACGCGCCAGCGCATCACGCATGTTGTCCGGAAATGCCAGTGGCGGGTCGTGCAGCAACTGGTCCGCAACCGCCGAACAGCGCCCGGCATGTGCCGCGCAGATCTCCGCGATACGGTCGCCGAGTTGCTGCAGCTTTTCGGTGTCGGGGTGGCGCAAATCAATCGAGAACTCGACCTTGGCCGGAACCACCGACGGCGCATTTGGCGTCACGTTCAGCCGGCCGATGGTAAAGCGGGTGATATCGGCCTCGTCCCACATCGCCTGCTGCAGGGCATCGATGATCGCAACGGCACTGACAAGCGCATCGCGGCGCACGCTGCGCGGTGCTGTGCCGGCGTGATTTTCCTCACCATTGACGGTGACACGGAACGTGCGTTTGCCCTGGATACCGGTCACGATGCCAATGGTCTTGCGTTCCAGTTCCAAGATCGGCCCCTGCTCGATGTGCGCTTCGAGAAGACACGCCACCGGACGGCCGAGCGCACGTTGCGGAATACCAACATCGCGCGCGAGCAGCCCCGCCAGCGCATCGCCGACGCTGATGCCGTCCTTGTCCGTAATCGGCAGAACCTGATCTAGCGAACGCGCACCCGTGTAAAGCGCCGAGCCCATCATGCCCGGCGCGAAGCGCGAGCCTTCCTCGTTCATCCACGCCACGACTTCGATGGCACGGCGCGGACGATGGCCACTGGCAACGATAGCTTCCAGAACCTCGAGAGCCGCCAGCACGCCGAACACGCCGTCGAACTTGCCGCCGCTTGGCTGGCTGTCGACGTGCGATCCGATCAGCACCGGCGGCAGCTCCGGCTGCTGACCTTCAAGGCGCAGGAACAGATTACCTGCTACATCGGTGAACGGCGCCAGTCCGATCGCGCGGCCCCAACGCACCAATTCGGCACGCGCGTCGGCTTCCGCGCCCGACAGGGCCTGCCGGTTGACGCCGCCGTTGGCCAGCGCGCCGAAGCGCGCCAGCTCCATATGCCGTTGCCAGAGCCGCTCGCCATCGATGTGGCGCACAATCAGATCCGATGACATCGCGGCGTCCGGCCCCTATTCGGTCCGCATGATCTGCGCCGGGTTGGCGCGCGGATCGCGCGGCAGCCAGCGGCCAAGTTCGACCTGAGCGAGGAATTCCGCCACCAGACTGTTGAACAGCGCCGGTTCTTCCAGGTTGAGCGTGTGGCCGGTCTTTGGCATCACCGCCAGCCCGGATGCCGGGATGACCCGCTTCATAAACAGGCCGGGCTGCAGGCAGTGATCGTCCTCGTCTCCGACGACGACAAGCGTTGGCGCCATCATCTGCTTGAGCCTGTCTTCCAGATCGTAGATCGACGGACGCCGCGCCTGTACGCCGCGCATGGTGTAGGCGGCCCCCTTGGCCGAATGCTCGCCCAGCATCTGACGGAACTCGGCCCAGCCGCGCGGATCCTTCAAATGGAAGGCGATGCGGGCGGCCGCCATGCCGTAGGTGTGCGAGAAGGCTTCGCTGCCCTGCGCCTCAAACTGGCGCGCCACTTCCATCGAAACGCCGCGGAAGTAATCCTCATACTGCTTTTCCGCGCCGTATCCGGCCGCAGCCACCACGAGCGACTCGGTGCGATCCGGATAGGTCATGCCGAAATGCACGGTCGCAAAGCCACCCATCGACAGGCCGACGACATGGGCGCGGTCGATTTTCAAGGCGTCCATGACATCGCGAATGTCATCGACGGCGCGCGCCTGGGTGTACATCTCCAGATCGTCTGGAACGTCCGACGGCGGATAGCCACGCGCATTGAAGGTGATGCACCGATAGCGCCGCGAGAAGAACCGCACCTGCGGTTCCCAACTGCGCTGGTCGCCGCCGAACTCGTGCACGAACACGATCGGCTTGCCCTCACCCGCTTCTTCGACGTGCAGTTTGACTTTGTCGGTGGTGGTGATGAACGGCACGCGCCTACCTCCTCCTCAGATGATCGAGCGACGGGAGGCGATACCGCCATCCACGGTGAAGATCGTACCCGTCGTGTAGCCGGAACGGAACGAGGCAAGGAAGGTGATCAAATCGGTAACCTCGTGCAGGTGCGCAGGGCGGCCAAGCGGATAGCGCGCCTCCAGCTCTTGATAACGGCCGGCATCGCCGAACGTAGATTGTGCGCGCTTCTTGAGCATATTGTAGATGCGGTCGGTATTGACCGGCCCCGGATTGACGCCGACCACACGGATATTGTCGTCGAGGCTGTGACCGCCCAGCGCGCGCGTGAAGGCCATCAGGCTGGCATTACCGGTGGTGCCGGCGATGTACTGCGGATCGAACACCTCGCCGCCGTTGCCGATATTGTTGATGATCACACCGCCACCTTGGGCCTTCATGCGCGGATAGATCAGGCGGCACAGGTTGATGTAGCCGAAAACCTTCAGCTCCCAGCCTTCGCGCCAACGCTTCTCGTCGACCTCAAACAGGCTGCCGCTCGGAATGACACCGGCGTTGTTGACCAGGATATCGACATCGCCGACCGCAGCGACGAGCTTTTCGCAGACGCCGGACTGGGTGATATCGAGCGGATGGATCTCGACCTTCACATCCGAGATTTCAGCGATTTCCTTGCGGATTCGTTCGAGATTTTCGGCGTTGCGCGCAGTCAGGTGCAGATTGACGCCCTCTTCCGCGAACGACTTGGCAACCCCCTCGCCGATGCCCTGCGACGCGCCGGTCACCAGCGCGGTTTTTCCTTTGAGACGAAGATCCATCTTCAGCAATCCTTTGCCGATGTTGTCATGATCAGAAGCGCCGCGATCGGGCCTCAGAAAAGCTGCAGCGGCTCGTTGATCCCGCGCGCTTCTTCGACCGCTTGCGGCAGCAGCGCGCAGAATTCTTCGACCCAGTTTTGAGGCACCGAGATGCTGACCTTGATGAAGCGGTCGCCGAATGCCTTGGTGTGATAGCTGCCCTGACGGATGAGAATGTTGTGCTTCGCCATGACCGCGCAGATCGCTTCAGGCCGCACACCGGCCTTCTCGGTCTCGATGACCAGGAAGTTGCCGTTGGACGGGAACACCGGCAACTCAAGTCCCGGAACTGCCAGCGCCGCCTCGCGCACCATGGCCTGATTGCGCCGCTGCGCGTCCAGCACGCCTGGGAACCACTTCTGCTTCATTTCGAGGCCGGCAATGGCGCCACGCTGCGCAACCACATTGGAGCCGAGGTTGTTCGGCGGGGCGTTGGCCAGCCGTTCCATCAGCTCCGGATTGGCAATGATCGCACCGACACGAAGGCCTGCGAAACCGAGCCACTTGGAGAAGCTCCACACCGTGATGGTGCGCTCGGGATAGTACTTGGCCGCCAGGGTGTGCTCGTAGGCGAAATCGCGATAGGTGCAATCGTGGATCAGATAGGCGCCGGCCTTGCGCGCGATATCCGCGATCGCGATGATCTCGTCCTTCGTGCAAACGGTTCCGAGCGGATTGTTCGGATCGACGATATAGATCACCTTGGTTCGCGGCGTAATGGCAGCCGCCAGACGTTTCGGTGACAGACGATATCCGTATTCTGCTCCGTATATCGGAATTTGCACGACTTCGGCGCCGACCGCGCGCGCAAAGGACATCGGCCAGGCCCAGGTTGGATCGGTGGTCAGGAATTCATCGCCGGGGCCGCACAGCGAGCGGCATACGTGATAGAGGCCGGCCACCGCACCGTCAGTGATCACTGGGACCATTCCGTCCAGACCAAGGTCCGCGATCACCAGCTCGCGCAGTTTCTCAAAGCCGAGCGGCGGTGCATAAGCGTGGAACTCCTCGTCCTGAATACACCGGATCATCGCCTCACGGACTTCCGGATGCACCGGATAATGATTGGTGTTCTGTCCCAGCCAGCGGAGCCCTGGCGTATTCACCAGGCGATCGAAATGTCGATTGCGCTTTTCAAAGTCCTGCATCTGCCCACGCACCCGTTGAATGCCAGATTCATAATCTTGGTATGCCTAAAACATGATCTTGCATACCAATAAAGCTGTGTCTAGGCTGACCGTCGTGTTGAAGGAGAGGATCTTTGGCAGTGCCGAGGAGGAAAGAACGAATGACATCATCGCCAAACACGCGCCGTCACGTCTTGAAGGGTGCCGCTCTGTTTTCGCTGACGGCCGCAGCCGCGCTCATCGCGCCGCATGCTGCCGGCGCGCAGACCTTCCCGTCAGAGCCGATCACGCTGGTCGTCAACTGGCCGGCAGGTGGCGGCATGGACCGCGCAGGCCGCCTGGTTGCCGAATATGCCAAGAAGCGGGTCAACGTTCCGATCACTGTCATCAACGTTGATGGCGCCGGTGGCTCGACGGGCGTTCGCCATGTCGCGGATGCAAAGCCGGATGGCTATACGGTCGGCATTCTGGGCGCCAGCATCGTCGCCAGCCAGTACGTCAATGCCAATGCCAACGCGATCGAAGACGTCGATTACCTGGCGTTTTTCGGCCCCGATCCAGCAGCCCTGGAAGTGCGTGCCGACACCGGCATCACCTCGGTCAAGGAATTCATCGAGAAAGCCAAGGCCGGCAGCATCAAAAACGGCAACGACGCACCTGGCGGCGTTTCGCACATCGCAGCAGCACTGTTGGAATCAAAGCTCGGCGTGAAGCTGTCCAAGATTCCTTACAAGGGTTACGCCCCCACCGTCGCTGCGATCACATCGGGTGAAGTGAACTCGGCGACCCTGCCCGTGCACCAGTTCGTCGATCAGCATAAGGCTGGCACCGTCAAGATCCTGGCAGTCATGGCTGATGAACGTCATTTCATGACGCCCGACGTTCCCACCTTCAAGGAACTTGGATTCCCGGTGATCGCCGGTGACTGGCGCGTTATGTTCGCCCCGAAGGGCGTGCCTGCAGACCGCAAGGCTATCCTGGAAAAACTGTTCGTGGACACCATGAGCGATCCGGAATTCCAGGAAGCTGCCAAGAAACAAGGCTTTGTGATCACCCCGAAGAACGGCGCGGCAACACTGGAGTTCATCAAGGGTGCGGATAAGGATCTGTATCCAATTCTGGATGAAGCCGGACTCGTCAAAGTCCGTAAGAAGTAAGCTGAAACAACGATACCTCAGACCAATGAGGCGGAGGCGCGGACAAACCGTGGCCTCCGCTTCGCCACAGCGGGAGTTCACATGGATCAGCCCGAAGCCGAACACGATCCCAAAACCGACCCGCGCAATCGGCTCGCCGTAGGGGCTTTCATGGGACTTTGGGCTGTTGCCGGTTGGTATTCGCAGCTCACCAACGCGCAGATCGTCGCCGGCGACTTCGGCACCGACCCCGGTCCGGGCCTGCTGCCCCGGCTGGTTCTCACGATGCTAACCGGCGGCAGCCTCATTCTTGTGGCCGCTGGCTTTTATGGCCTCGGCCAACTCCGCGCACCGCCAATCGCGTGGGGACGTCTCGCGCGCCAAAGCATTATGCCACTGCTGCTGGCGGCAAGCCTTCTCGCCTACATTCCACTGGTCCACACGATCGGATTTATCGCCGCCACAATCGCCTTTGCCGCTGGCTGGATGACGCTCGTCGGCAGAACCGAGTTGCGAGCTAATCCGCGCCGCGAACTCCTTCTGATCGCGCTTGGCACGCTGATTGGGGTGGGCCTCATCTACTTCGTCTTCATCTACTGGATCAGCGTCCCGCTGCGCTGATGGATCGGCAGCAATACCGATAAAGGACCGCAATGTATTCTGACTTTGCCATGCAGATGTGGGGCGTCATAACCGACCCGCATCTCCTCATGCTCAGCGTCCTCGGCGTGCTGCTCGGCATCGTTTTCGGCTGCCTGCCGGGCATCAGCTCGACCATGGCCATGGCGATCCTGCTACCGGTAACGTACGCGCTGACGCCGGAAGGCGCGATGGTGTTCCTCATGGCCGTGTTCGCCGCAACGGTGTATGGCGGCTCCATTTCAGCCATCATGATCAATATTCCGGGCACCCCAGGGGCGATCGTCACGCAGCTCGACGGCTACCCGATGGCGCGAAACGGCAAGGCCGGCGAGGCCATGTTCTATTCGCTATATTCTTCAACGATAGGCGGCTTCATCGGCCTAGCGGTGCTGATGCTGGTAGCACCGCTTGTGGCGAAGGCGGCCATGCAATTCCGCAGCCCCGAATTCGCAATGGCCACCGTGCTTGGCCTGACCATGCTCGCCTACTCGACGCCCGGATCGACTTTCCGAGGCATCCTGAGCGGCTGCATCGGATTGCTATGCGGCATGGTCGGTTTTGACTCTCTGACTGACGTTCCGCGCTTTTCATATGGCTCCGGCGCGCTTCTCAATGGCGTCGAACTCGTGCCGGTCACCATCGGTCTATTCGGCTTGGCCGAGGTGATGCGCAATATCGACGGCGTCTCCGCTGTAAAGCGCGTATCAACGAGTTTTGGCCGGTTGTGGCCATCGCGCGAAGATATCCGCAAGGTCACACCGTCAATCCTGCGCGGTTCCGCCATTGGAATCGGTGTCGGCGCCATTCCCGCCGCGGGCTCGGCCATCGCGGTGGCCGTGTCCTATGCGCAGGAGCAGCGGTTGTCGAAACGCTCCGAGGAATTCGGCACCGGCGTGCCGGAAGGCATTACAGGCCCGGAGGCGGCAAACAACGCCTGTATCGGCGGCGCGCTGATTCCAATGATGACGCTCGGCATTCCAGGCGACACCATGACCGCGGTTCTGATGGGCGCACTGCTGATCCATGGCCTGCGACCAGGACCAATGCTGTTTGAAGAGCACACCGGCTTCGTTGCCGCGATTTACGTAGCGCTATTCATTGGAACGGTGCTGACGTTTGTGTTCGGCATGGTGCTGATGCGGCAGTTCGTGCGCTTGCTGCAGGCGCCGAGTCACATCCTGCTGGTGCTGATCACTTTGCTCTGCATCATCGGCGCTTACGCGATGCGCAACAACATGACCGACGTTTACGTCATGATCGCGTTCGGCGTTATCGGCTACATTATGTCCGCCTTGCATATTCCGGTGGCACCACTTGCGTTCGGATTGATCCTCGGGCCGCTGCTGGAAGAGAACTTGCGCCGTTCGCTGATCGTCAGCGATGGCAGCTGGATGATCTTCGTGGAACGACCCGTCGCGTGCACAATGCTCTTGCTATCCGTGCTGGCCCTTTCGTATCCAATGTTTGCCCCGGCGCTTCGCAGGATGTGGCCGCGGCGTCTCACAAACCCAGATCAGTCGGCCACATGACGTCGGTTGCAACAGCTTCACATGCGCGCGACGTCGCGCACCGGTTGGAACAGGAAATCCTGCGGGGTCGCCGCTTGCCCGGGGACCGCCTGGACGAGCGTTCGCTGGCCGAGCATTTTGGGGTGTCGCGCACGCCGGTGCGCGAGGCTCTGCAGTGGCTGTCGGCCAACGGACTGGTGACTCTGCGTGGTCGCCGGGGCGCCAGTGTCGCCGAATTGTCTGTTCCCGACCTGCTCGATGCTTTCTACGTCATCGCGGAGCTGGAAGGCATGGCGGCGCGACAGGCGGCGCGACGCATCCGTCCGGAGCATCGCAGTCGGCTGGAAGAGAGCCATCGTGCCTGCATCGCCAAGGTCGAGGCCAAGGATCATGAAGGCTTCTACGAGGAAAACCTGCACTTCCATGACATCATCATGGAAAGCTGTCAGAACCGCGTGCTGCAGGATCAGATCCGCGCGGTCCGCGCGTTGACGGGACCGTATCGTCTTTACGTAACCTTCCAGCCCGGCCGGATGGAATCTTCCATTCCCGAGCACGAGACGATCATGGACGCCATCTTCAGCGGACGCGGGGAAGACGCCTGTAACCTGATGCGCCATCACGTCAATCTTCTGGGTGAAGGGCTGAGCGACCTGCTGCATATGCTGTCGGCAATGCGCAACAAGCAAACGGGCTGACGCTGGGTCATAGCTTTAGGGCCGACGGCCTGCACTGCCCTAAACGCTGATCAGAACACGGGTCCGGCGCAATCCATCCCGCAAATCCGCCCAGCACCACACTGCTGCCCTTGGGTCGAATCACACTCCAGGCGCATTGCGCTGATGAAGGAGCCCCCGATGCGCTGGTTCATCGTTCTTTTGTCATGTCTGCTGACCGTTCCCGCTCTGGCCGCTGAGATTGAAGAGCGACCAGAACTTGTCGAGCTTTTGCAGAACGCCGGCGTGACAGGCGTCGCCGCGATGCTCGACCCGAAATCAGGCACCATTGTCGTGTCCGATCGCGCATTGGCGGCAAAACAGTCGTTGCCAGCATCGACGTTCAAAGTACCCGCCGCGCTGATCGCACTGGATACCGGCGCGGTGAAGGATCCTCAGGGCGACGTGTTCAAGCAGGACTGGCCGCCATCATTCATAAAAGCCTGCAACGCCGACCAAACTCTAGCCACCGCGCTCGTGCGCTCGTGCGTGCCTGTCTTCGCCAAGATCGGCCGCATGATCGGCGATGAAAAGCTGGCGGACGCGCTCAAGGCATTCGAATATGGAAACGCCCAACCCACCGGCAGCTATCCCTACTGGCTCGAAGGCGACCTGCGCATTTCACCGCTGGAACAGATAGCATTCATCGACAGGCTGCGGCGCCAGGATCTGCCCGTCGCCCAATCGTCAATGAATGCGGTAACGGAAATCATCGAAATCGATCGCACCGACACTTACGTGCTGAGGGGAAAGACCGGCTGGGCGGGCTCGAAGAATCCGGACACGGGCTGGTTCGTCGGCTGGGCCGAAAAGGGCGATGACGTTCGCGTTTTCGCAGTCAATATCGACCTGAAGGACGTTGCCGACGCGCCAAAGCGGCTTGCGATCGCCAAGCAGATGCTCGACGGGGCCGGCATAATACCGTGATCGCGGGCTCTAAAAATCGCCCGCTGATCAGCATCACATCACGTCTCGGACGAAGCCGGACGGGGACGACTGTTGCGTTTCTGGGCATACTTGCTGTGACGTCCGACGGCGGGAGAGGAATCGGCACGGTCGCGCTGCGGGCGATCGCGATTGGGACGATCACGATCCGAACGACCGCCGCCGCGATACTCCTTGCCACCGCTGCCGCCTTTGCGATGCGGACGCGGGCCACTCTCCTTGCCACCACCGCCGGCACGATCCCGCCACGATTTTTTCGGGCGTTCGTGAGACGCTGACCTGTCGGCCGATGCGCCGCGCTCCGACGATGATGTGCGTTCGCCGTCCGGGCCGCGCTCCGAGCGAGGTTTCCAATCCGGCCGTGGCGACCGTTCGGACCGTGAAGACCTTTCCGGCCGTGACGACCAGTCTTTCGCAGGACGGTCGCGGTCGCGTCGCCTGGGTTCAGCCTCGTCGTCACGACGCTCGCCCGCATCCGCTGCAGGCGCGGCGGCCGGCGCGGCAATGCCATCGAGCGCAGCGGCAACCGCCGCATCGTCGGCCGAGCCATGCGGCGCGACGCGCGTGATGTGGCCCTGCTTGTCCTTGTTGGTGCGGACCGCATCGGCAAAACTGTCAGCCTGATCCGCCACAATCTGAAAACGCGTGTCGCGATCGAAGATCTTGATCGAGCCGATTTCGGACTTGGTCAGGCCGCCAGCCTTGCAGATCAGTGGCAGCAACCAGCGCGGATCGGCGTTGCGGTCACGACCGATATTGAGGCGGAACCAGACCATGTCGCGATCGTCCTGGCGCGGCGGGCGCGGGCTACGCGGCGCACGCTGCTCATCCCGGTCGCGCATTGGCCCACGATCGCGATCACGATCCGGGCGGCGCGTATCGCCGTCGCGACTTTCCCAGCGGCGGCCTTCATAGGGGCGTCCATCCCGCGGGCGTTCGCTGCGCGGCGGCGGACCGCGGTCCGGCATCAGCTCTTCCGGCGCCGGCAGCCCGGCGCGATGCATGCGCACCAGCGCCAGCGCGATCTCCTCAGCCGTGCGGCCGCCCTGCAGCGTCTGCAGCAACGGCTGTTCGTCCTCGGTCACGGGATCGGTGAAGATGCTCTCGGCGAGAAAACGCTCCTGATCGCGGGCGCGGATTTCGTCAGCGGTCGGCGCGGGCGCCCACGTCACCTTGAGACGCGCGGCGTTCAGGAGACCATCGGCCTTGCGGCGACGATTGAACGGCACGATCAGGATGCACAAGCCCTTCTTGCCGGCGCGGCCGGTGCGGCCAGACCGGTGCAGCAAGGTCTCATGGCTATTGGGAAGGTCTGCGTGGATCACCAGTGACAGATCCGGCAAATCGAGACCACGGGCAGCAACGTCAGTCGCCACCAGCACGCGGGCGCGGCCATCGCGCAACGCCTGCAGCGCCCGCGAGCGCTCGTCCTGGGTCAGCTCGCCCGACAATGCAACGGCGGAGAATCCGCGCTCCACAAGCCGGGAATGCATGCGCTTCACAGCTTCACGGGTGGCACAGAACACGATAGTCGCCCGCGCCTCGTTGAAGCGCAGCACGTTGACGACGGCGTTCTCGATATCCCTCGGCGCGACGCGAATGGCGCGATACTCGATATCGGCGTGCTGTTCGTTCCGGCGCAGCGTCTCGATGCGGACCGCTTCGCGCTGATAGCGCGTGGCCATCGCCTCGATCTCGCGCGGCATGGTGGCCGAGAACAGCAGCGTGCGGCGTGTCTCGGGCGTGGCGTCGAGAATAAACTCCAGATCCTCGCGGAAACCGAGGTCGAGCATCTCGTCGGCCTCATCCAGCACAATGACCTTGAGCTGCGACAAGTCGAGGCGGTTGCGTTCCAGATGGTCGCGCAGACGTCCGGGCGTGCCGACCACGATGTGCGCGCCATAGTTCAGTTGCCGGGCTTCGGCGCGGGCATCCATGCCGCCGACGCAGGTGATCACCCGCGCGCCGGTCTCGGCATACAGCCAATCCAATTCGCGATGCACCTGCATCGCCAGCTCACGAGTTGGTGCCACAATCAGAGCCATCGGCGCGCCGGCCTGTTCGAGGCGCTCGGCATCGCCCAGCAGCGTCGTGACCATGGCAAGGCCAAACGCCACCGTCTTGCCAGAGCCGGTCTGCGCCGACACCAGCAGGTCTCGCTCGGCCGCCTCCGCTTCCAGAACGGCAAGCTGGACGGCGGTCGGAACTGAGTAATCGCGGGCGGCAAGCGCACGCGCGAGCGCCGGATGAGTCGACGGGAATGTCATAGTCAGGATGTGTCTCGGGTCTGCGCGCCGCTTTCCGCTCCAACAGTGGAGGTGCAAGGCGCGCTGCAAAACTATCGGTCGCGGTTGCTTATAGAGTTTCGCCGCTCACCGCCAGTGCGAACTGGCCGGCGTAGTTATTTGACGCGGGTCGCGTGTCCGAAAGCCCTCGCCCCGGCATTCCCCGGGGCCTATTGCGGTGCACGCATGACGCAGCGGAACCCGACATGGCTGGTGGATGTATCGACCGGCTCGGCATGACGTGCAGCAGGCCGGTAGCGGCGGCAATAGTTTGGCGCGCACAGGTGGGAGCCACCCTTCAGCACCTTACGCGGGATGCGGATATGCGGCTGGCGCGGGTCATAACTCGTCTGCTCGCGGCCACCTCGCGGGTTCTTGGGGATACAGCAAGGTTTGGCGGCGTCCGCCTCGTGCTTAGCTGCGTACCAGTCCGACGTCCACTCCCAGACGTTGCCGATCATGTCGTGCAGGCCGTAGCCGTTGGCCTGAAACGCCGTCACGGGCGAGGTACGGGCATAACCGTCGGCCATCAGGTTCTGATGCGGGAAGTCGCCTTGCCAGATGTTAGCCATGTGCCGGCCCTCCGGCATGAATGCGCTGCCCCAGGCATACTCCGCGCTATCCAGGCCGCCGCGCGCTGCAAACTCCCACTCCGCCTCGGTCGGCAGCGACTTACCGGCCCAGGTGGCTTAGGCCTCCGCATCCCCATAGGCGATGTGGACCACCGGATGATCGTCGAGGCCGCGGATCGTGCTGCCGGGGCCGTAGGGATGCCGCCAGTCGGCTCCGAACTTGTATGTCCACCAGCGGCTCCAGTCCCTCATATCGACCGGCCCGCGCGGCTGCTTGAACACCAGAGATCCAGCCTGAAGCATATGCGGCAGCGCGCCGGGGTAATCGGCCGGATCGGGCTTGGTCTCGGCCAGCGTGACATGACCCGTCGCCTCCACGAAGGCGCGGAATTGGCGGTTGGTCAGCGGAGTCCGATCCATCCAGAATCCATCCACCATCACGCGATGCGCCGGCTTTTCCTCTGGGTAATGCGCATCAGAGCCCATCCAGAACGTGCCACCAGGAATCCACAGCACATCGGGCGACGGTGGGGTACGATCGCGGGCCGATAGCGCGATATCGAGGTCGGGCATGCGGTCCATCCACGGTGAATGGCTGAGACATCGCCCGCGCAATGCGCGCCGCCCGAACTCGTTCCAACCGGCACCGGCTCATGCCTAACTCAGCCCTGCGGCAAAGCGCGGATACCGAGGTTAGCGGATCGCGTCATTGACTTTTGCGGCGCAACATGAGACAAGCCGGCACGCTCATCTGAGCGTTATCCGGCGCTCCGGCCGCGTGAAGGGATATGTTTCGGTTCAAGGGCTTGCCCTGGAACCCTGTCATCCCCCCTGTTGAGCGCCCACAGATTTTCCATCCAGATCGCCCAGGCCACGCGGGGCGTCTTCAAAGTCGAGCCGTGCCTCGACTGACGTTTCGGCGACCATGTCGCCGAAATGCAGGCGCGGCTGTTCATGAAAGATACTCAGTGACGACATTCGCAGAGCTTGGCCTCGCCGAGCCCATCCTCAAGGCACTGGCCGACGAAGGCTACGCCACCCCTACCCCTATCCAATCCAAAGCCATTCCGCCGGTCATGGCCGGCTCCGACCTCCTCGGCATCGCCCAGACGGGCACCGGCAAGCCCGCAGCCTTCGCGCTGCCGATCCTGCATCGCCTGCAGGCCAACCGCAAATCCGCCATGCCCAAGGGCTGCCGCGTGCTGGTGCTGTCGCCGACGCGCGAACTGGCCTCCCAGATCGCCGACAGCTTCCGTGCCTATGGCCGCCACATGAACCTGACCGTGGCGGTTGTGTTCGGCGGCGTTGCGCATCGTCCTCAGGTGCAGGCGCTGGCGCGCGGCATCGATGTGCTGATTGCAACCCCTGGCCGGCTGATCGACCACATCAACGAGCGCACGATCGCATTGCAGGGCACGGAAATCCTGGTACTCGACGAAGCCGACCAGATGCTCGACCTCGGCTTCGTGAAGCCGATCAAGCGCGTCGTCAGCCTGCTGTCCGCGCGACGCCAGACGCTGCTGTTCTCTGCCACCATGCCGCGCGAGATCGCGGCCATGGTGCACGAATTCCAACGCGATCCGATCAACGTCACGGTGACGCCGGTCGCCTCCACGGTGGAGCGCGTCGCCCAACGGCTCGTCCATATCGAGCAGAAGCGTAAGGCCGCCTATCTCGCCGGCCTGCTGGCCGATCCGGCGCTGGACCGCGCCCTGGTGTTCACACGCACCAAGCGTGGCGCCGACCGCGTCGCCAAGCATCTCGATGCGGCAGGCGTCCGCGTTGCAGCCATCCACGGCAACAAGAGCCAGCGGCAGCGCGAAGAAGCCCTGGAATCGTTCCGACGCTCGAAAATACGCGTGCTGGTGGCAACCGATATCGCCGCCCGCGGCATCGACATCGATAACGTCTCGCACGTGGTCAACTACGAACTGCCGGAGACCCCGGAAGCCTACGTCCATCGCATCGGCCGCACCGGCCGCGCGGGCGCGTCGGGCATCGCCATCTCGCTGTGCGACGTCGAAGAGCGCGATCGCCTGCGGGCCATCGAGAAGCTGACGCGGCAGCAGATCCCGGCCGAGGATCGCCGCGCCGATCCGTCAGCTCCGATCGAGACGTCATCACCGGCGCGTCCCGACGGCAGGCGGCGTGGTCCCGCAAACGACCGTCCCAACCGTCACGAGCGGCGCAACGCCAATCATCGCGGCGAGCAGGGGCAGCGTCCGGCCAGCGCCAACGGCAATCAGCCGCATCGCGATCGGCCCCAGCGCGACCCATCTGGTGAGCGGGGCGAGCAGCGCACGGAACATCGCGGCGGCCATCGCAATGGCGCGCGGCCGCAGCGTGGGTCATCGCAGGGAAACACACCGCGTAGAGCCGAAGGCGGCAACGATCGCCCAGCGAATCGCCACAAGCGGCGCCGGCCTTTCCGCGGCACGTCGCAGACCGCTGTCTGATCCAGGACGGTTCACAACCTGTCATAGCGCGGTGCGACGCTTGGCTCACCGCGCGCACCCGCATCGCACAATCATGACGAGGACACCATGGCCCGCAAGAAACCCACGCCGAAAGCTGAGTTTGTTCTTTTCAACGTCCTCTATGAAGACGGCACCATGACATCGAACCGCCGCGTGCCTGGTGAAATCCTTGGCGGCCTCGACGGCGACGAGCCGGCATTAGCGGCGATCGAAGCCCAGGACAGGGAGATTGAACAGCGGTCGGGCCGCTCGCGAGGGCCGATCAAGACTGTAGAGCGCGCATCTACGAAGTAAGAGTCTGGGGCGGCAGGCCCCAGCACATCTCTCGCGACCGATCAGGCCGCCTGCGGCATCGCCCTGAGCTCGGCAAGCGACACCATCCGCTTGCTGTCCTGGTCCCACAGCCGCAATTTCACATAAGAGAAGCTTTCCCACAGCGTGATCCGCCCGACATCGGCAAGAGCGGGATGGTCGCGCAGGACGTCCGACAGCCTGTAGTACGGGATACGGCTATAGAGGTGGTGCACGTGATGCACGCCGATGTTGGCCGTGAACCAGCGCAGCACCGCCGGCAGGTCGTAGTGCGAGCTGCCGTGCAGCGCCGCCTCGGCATGAGTCCAGGTGTCCGCCTCGGCCCAGTGCGTCTCTTCAAACTGGTGCTGGATATAGAACAGCCAGACGCCGATCGAGGCGCCGAAGATCGTAATCGGCAACTGCACGAGCAGAAACGCCTCAAGCCCGACCAGCCTGATCACGGCACCGGCAACGACCGCGATCCCGAGATTCGTCAGTAGAGCGCTGATCCAAGGCTGCCAGCCGGCGCGCATCAGCCCGACCGGCAGGCGATGCTGCAGGATGAACAGGTAGGCCGGGCCGATTCCGAACATCACAATCGGATGGCGATAGGCGCGGTAAAGCATACGGCGCCACGGCGGCAGGGCGATATACTCCCGCACCGTCAAGGTATCGATGTCGCCGGTGCCGCGCTCATCGAGGTTGCCCGACGTTGCGTGATGCGTCGCGTGGCTGCGCCGCCACACGTCATACGGCGTCAGCGTGAAAACGCCGATCACGCGTCCCACCCAGTCGTTGACAGTGCGCTTGTGAAAGAACGCGCCATGGCCGCAGTCGTGCTGAATCATGAATAGGCGGACGAGAAACCCTGCCGCCGGTATCGCGATCAGCAGAGTGAGCCAGTATCCCACCGAAAGCGCTGCCCAGGCGGCGATCCACAGTACGATAAAGGGCAGTGCGGTGATGACGATTTCCAGGATGCTCCGGGCTTCGTCGGGTTGCTTGTATTGCGCCAGGATTTTCATCCAATCGCGGGCGTCGCGCGGAGCTGATGTCGTGGCAGCCGGCTGAGACTTCAACACTGCAGAGGTCGGCAAGGCGTATCCTAAACAAAAAGGCAGCACCTGCGAGACCTGCATGCGCCACGAGCGATTGAGTGCCGGGACAGTCGCAGGGCGGCGCGAAATCCGCAAGCGTTTCAGTATGCTCTTGTGGGTTCCGTCGCGCGCTCGATTGCCTCAACAGCCAAGCGCCAGTCTGGCGCTTAGGGTTCGATCTTCAGGCGATAGCCAATGCCGGGCTCTGTCAGGATGAGTTGCGGCGCTTCCGGTACAGCCTCGAGCTTCTGGCGCAACTGGCCGACAAACACCCGCAGATACTGCAGGTCATCGGCATGCGCCGGTCCCCACACCGCTGTAAGAAGCTGGCGATGCGTGACGACGCGCCCGGCATTGCGCACCAGGATCGCCAACAGGTCGAATTCGCGCGGCGTTAGTTTCACCGGCACGCCCGACAGGGTCACGGTGTGTGCGGCGAGATCGACGACCAGCGGCCCGGCGCTGTACGCCGTCGCCTCGCCGGACTGGCGCGCGGCATGACGCGAAGCGGTGCGCAGACGCGCCAACAGCTCGCCTATTCCGAAGGGCTTGTTGATGTAGTCGTCAGCGCGGAGATCGAGCGCCGCGATTTTCTCCGATTCACGGTCGCGCGCGGAAATTACGATGATCGGCGTCGCGGTCCATTGCCGGATGCGCGTGATGACGTCCTTACCGTCGAGATCCGGCAAGCCGAGATCGAGCAGGATGAGATCCGGCGCCTGTGTTGCCGCGAGCTTCAGCGCCTCCGTGCCGGTCGCGGCCGTGATCACGTCATAACCGGCGGCCGTCAAGCTCGGCTTCAGGAACCGCAGGATCTGCGGCTCGTCATCGACAACCAGAATTCGTCCGGCGCTCATCGGGTCACCCAGCTCACTTGCCCGACGCGGGCAATTCCACCGGCAGGCTGATGGTCATGCGCGTGCCGGCACGCCCATCAACCGGGCTGACCGCCCTGATCGTGCCGCCCATGGCCGCGATCAACCCGGCGCAAATGGACAGGCCGAGCCCGGTCCCCGGCGCGCGGCTGTCACCGTGCCCCACCCTGTAGAACTTGTCGAATATCTTATCCAGTGCATCGGCCGGAATGCCGACGCCCTGATCCGTGACGGCCACCATGACGACGTCGGCAGCAGCCGTCACGCTGACATCCGTCACGCTATCGGCGGCGCTGTATTTGTCGGCGTTGTCGAGCAGGTTGAACACGACCTGTTCGAGCAGAGTTGCATCACCCCGTACCGGCGGCAGGTCGGGCGCGATCGCCACGCTCATCCGGCGGTTGGGAAAACTGCGCTGCGCCCGCGCCACCGCCCCGCGCACCACGTCCCCCGTATCGACCCAGTCGCGGCGGATATCCAGCGCACCGGCTTCAAGCTTGGTCATGTCGAGCAGGTTGGCGACGAAGCGCGACAGCCGTCCAGCCTCCTCGTCGATGGTCGCCAGCAGCTCGTCGCGATCCTTGGCATTCATGCGGTCACCGAGCGTGCGCAGGCTCGTCACCGCCCCGACCACCGACGACAGCGGCGTACGCAGGTCATGCGAAATGGACGACAGCAGCGCGGCGCGTAGCTTCTCGCTTTCGGCTGCGGCCTGCACATGTGTTGCCTCTTCCACCAGCTGCGTGCGCTCGATGGCAATCGCGGCCTGGTCGATGATCGACTGTAAGGCGGCTTCCTCGCCGGAAGGAAACGCATCCTCCGACTCGTTCGGATAAACGCCAATGACGCCAAGCGAGCCCTTGCTCGAAATCAGCGGCCTAAAATGGAACTTCGCCGATGGCAGAGTTCCGGTCATGCGGCCCGCCGGCTCGCGCTTCTCGAATGCCCAGCGCGCCGCCGTCCAATCCGCCGTCGACAGCGTATCCTCCGGTGGCCAGCCGCTTTGGATCGCGAGATCGTTGGCGGTGCCGAGCAGCACGATCGACCCGCCGCGCACCGATCCGGCCGCGTGGCGCGCCAGCAGCCACACCACATCGTCGAGTTTCGCGGCACCGGCGAGCTTGCTGGAGAAATCATACAGCGCCTGCGAGTTTTCCGCGCGTGCACGCGTGGCGCTGGCCTGTTCGCGCAATCGCCCCGCCAAGCCGCCGGTCAGCACCGCGACCACCAGGAACACCGTCAGCGACAACAGCGAGTACGGATAGCGGATAGCGAACGTGTAGCGCGGGTCGATGAAGAAGTAATTGTAGGCCACGAACGACAGCGCTGCAGCGGCGATCGCCGCCCACGTGCCAAAGCGCAGTCCGCACAGCAGCACAGCCAGCAGGAAGATCATCGACATGCTCGGCATGACGGTGATCAGCTCGATCCCCATGCCCATGATCACGGCACCGAGCACCACCGCCGATACCGCTAGGTATTGCGACAGCGCCAGCGACGGCGAATGCCAGACTAGGTGCAGCCCGCGCGCCTCGCTCGCCGGCGGCGCCACCACCGTCACCGCCATGTCCTTCGCGTGTGCGACGACCTCATCCGACAGCGAACGCCCAAACAAGCGGTTCAGTGGCCCGGCATCCGAGCGGCCGAGAACGATCTGAGTGATGTTGTTACGCCGCGCAAAGCTCAGGATATCGGCGGTCAGGTCGCGCGCGTTGAGCCGCGCCGTCGTAGCGCCGAGACGCGCGGCCAGCCGCATCATCTTGTCGGCCTTGCGCAGTACCTTGCGATCCATGACGTCGCGGTCGGAAGGCATCAGATGCAACGCGATCCAGTCGGATTTCAGCGCCGAGGCCATGCGCGCGGCGACCCGCACCACCTTTTCAGATTGATCGTCCGTGCCGACACAGACCAGCAGCCGCTCCGCCGTCGGCCAAGGTCCCTCGATGCCGCGCTGGCGAAGCTGCGACAACATCTGTTCATCAACACGATCGACGGCGCGCCGCAGTGCCAGCTCTCGCAATGCAGTCAGGTTGCTCGGCCGGAAGAATCGATCGACGGCGCGCTGCGCGTCGGCCGGCAGATAGACCTTGCCGTCGCGCAGCCGCTGGATCAGATCCTCGGGCGGCAGATCAACCACCACGATCTCGTCGGCGTCTTCCAGAACCTTGTCGGGGATAGTCTCGCGCACCGTGATGCCGGTGATCCGCTCGATCACGTCGGTCAGGCTCTCCAAATGCTGGATATTCAGCGTCGTCCAGACATCGATACCGGCGCGCAGCACCTCCTCCACATCCTGGTAGCGCTTGGGATGCAGCAAATCGGGCGCATTTGTGTGAGCGAGTTCATCGACGATCAGCAGTTTCGGCCGGCGCGCGATGGCGGCCTCGACGTCGAACTCCATCAGGGTGCGGCGACGGTAGGCCACCGGACGGCGCGGCAGCACTTCCATGCCGTCCAACAGCGCCGCGGTCTCGGCGCGCCCATGCGTTTCGGCCACGCCGACGACAACATCGACGCCCTCCGCCTTGGCGGTGCCGGCCGCGGCGAGCATGGCGTAGGTCTTGCCGACGCCGGGCGCCATGCCGAGGAAAACCTTGAGCCGGCCGCGCGTCTCCTTCTCGGCAAGCTCCAGCAGCGCCCGCGGAGATGGACGCCCCTCGTCCGGCCTGCCGGCATCTTCGTTCATGCGTCAGCTCGTCGGAGCACCAAGCGCAGCATCGAGCCCGAGATTGAGCTGCAGGACATTCACTCTCGGTTCGCCGAAAATACCCAGAACCGGGCGGCGAATATAGCCCTGCAGGAGCTGCTGCACCTTGCCATCTTCCACGCCGCGTGCCTTCGCCACGCGCGCCACCTGCAGCACGGCGAAGTCCGGCGAGATATGCGGATCGAGCCCGCTCGCCGACGCCGTCACCGCATCACCCGGCAGGAAGATGTCGCTATCCTGGCGCAGGGCGGCGGCATCCTGCTGAACGCGCGCGACCAGCTTTTGCGACAGCGGACCCAGGTTCGACCCCGATGATGCCGCAGCGTCATAGCCGTCGCTGCCCGCCGCCGATGGCCGGCCATGAAAATAGCGGTTGGAAGTGAAGCGCTGGCCGATCAACGCCGAGCCGACCACCACACCCTGCCGCGAGATCATGCTGCCGTTGGCGCTGGTCGGCATCACCACCTGCGCCACGCCGGTAATGGCCAGCGGATACACAAGACCCATCAGCACCGTGAAGATACCGAGGAGCGTCAGGGGCGGACGAAGTTGCGAGAGCATGGCGCACCTCATGCCAGATGCAGGAATGAAATGATAAGGTCGATGATCTTGATGCCGATGAACGGCGCGACGAAACCGCCGAGGCCATAGATCAGCAGGTTTCGCCGCAGCAGCGCGGCAGCGCCCACCGGGCGATAGGTGACACCGTGCAGCGCCAGCGGGATCAGCGCCACGATGATCAGCGCGTTGAAGATCACCGCCGACAGGATCGCGCTTTGTGGTGTCGCGAGTCGCATCACGTTGAGCGCGCCCAGTTCGGGATAGGCCGCCAGGAACAACGCCGGGATGATTGCGAAATACTTGGCAACGTCGTTGGCGATCGAGAACGTCGTCAGCGCGCCGCGCGTCATCAGCAACTGCTTGCCAATCTCGGTGATCTCGATGAGTTTGGTCGGATTGCTGTCGAGGTCGACCATGTTGCTCGCCTCGCGCGCCGCCTGCGTGCCAGTCTGCATTGCGACGCCGACATCGGCCAGGGCCAGCGCGGGCGCATCGTTGGTGCCGTCGCCGCACATGGCGATCAGCCTGCCCTTGGCCTGCTCTGCCGCGATATAGGCGAGCTTGTGCTCGGGCGTCGCCTCCGCGATGTAGTCATCGACGCCGGCTTCCGAGGCAATCGCCGCCGCCGTCACCGGGTTGTCACCGGTCACCATCACCGTGCGGATGCCCATGGACCGCAACGCCGCGAACCGCTCCTTGATGTCCGGCTTGACCACGTCTTTCAGGTGGATCAGCCCGATCAGATCCTTACCGGACGCCACCGCCAGCGGCGTGCCGCCCGCCCGCGAGACGTTCTCAACGGCCTGCTTAAACTGCGGCGGCGCTTCGCCCAGCGTCAGTCCGACGTGCCGCAGCACCGCATCAACGGCGCCCTTACGCACGCTACGATCAGCGGTATCGACACCGGAAATGCGGGTATGCGCTGAGAACGCTATAAAGCGGACGGTGGCTTTATCCAGCGTCGGCTCGGCCAATCCGTACGGCCCTCTGGCCAGCGCCACGATCGACCGGCCCTCCGGCGTTTCATCCGCCAGCGAGGCCACCAGCGCGGCTTCGGCGACCGCGCGCTCGTTGAACCCGGGCGAGGCGATAAAGGCCGTCGCCAGGCGATTGCCGTAGGTAATCGTGCCGGTTTTATCGAGCAGCAGCGTATCGACGTCGCCCGCAGCCTCCACCGCACGGCCCGACCGCGCCACCACGTTGAAGCGCACCAGCCGATCCATGCCGGCGATGCCGATGGCCGACAGCAGACCGCCGATGGTCGTGGGGATGAGTGTGACCAACAGCGCGGCCAGCACCGTGATCGACAGCACCGTGCCAGCCGACAGTGCCAGTCCCCACAACGTGGTGACCGTGATCAGGAAGATAAGCGTCATGCCGGACAGCAGCACAGACAGAGCCAATTCGTTCGGCGTTTTCTGGCGCGAGGCGCCTTCGACCAGGGCGATCATCCGGTCGAGGAATGATGAGCCCGGGGCCACCGACACGCGTACTTTGATCCAGTCCGACAGCACCACGGTACCGCCGGTAACGGCCGAACGGTCGCCGCCAGATTCACGAATGACCGGGGCCGATTCACCGGTCACCGCGGATTCGTTGACCGAGGCGATGCCTTCGATCACCTCACCGTCTGCCGGGATCACGTCGCCAGTTTCGACCAGCACCACGTCACCAATTCGAAGATCGAGCGCGGAAGTCTTTTCCCAGTCCCGGCTTTGCGGGTTGCCTGGATCGCGCAACAGCTTAGCGAAAACATCGCTGCGGGTACGCCGCAGGGAATCCGCATGCGCCTTGCCGCGTCCCTCGGCGATGGCTTCGGCAAAGTTCGCAAACAGCACCGTGAACCACAGCCAGGCTGCAATCTGGACACTGAACAGCGTATCCGCGCCACCTCCCGCGATCACATCCCGCAGGTAGACGACCGTCACCAGAACGGCCAGCACAGCCGTCACGAACATGACCGGATTGCGCGACAGGGACCGCGGATCGAGCTTCTTCAGCGCGTTGACCGCGGCTTCACGCACAACCGGCGCATCGGCGAGAAAAAGTGTTTGGCTCTTTGGCATGGGGGTTGCCGTCAGAACGTTTTGCCGGCCAGCATCAGGAAATGCTCGACGATCGGGCCGAGCGCCAATGCCGGAAAGAACTGCAAGCCGCCGAGGATCAGGATCACGCCTGTCAGCAGGCTCATGAATAAGGCGCCGTCGGTCGGGAAGGTGCCGCGCGATGCCGGCGCCTTCTTCTTTGCCGCCAGCGAACCGGCAATCGCCAGCACCGGGATCACATAGGCGAAACGGCCGAGCAGCATCGCGATGCCGAGCGTCGTGTTGTACCAGGGCGTGTTGGCATTCAGGCCAGCGAACGCGGAGCCGTTATTCGCGGCAGCCGACGAATAAGCGTAGATGATCTCCGACAGCCCGTGCGGACCGGCATTGCCGAGACTGGCGAGCGCGGATGGCATCTGCACCGCCGCGGCCGAAAAACCAAGAATTGCGAACGGCAGGATCAGCAGCGCCAGCATGGCCAGCTTCATCTCCCGCACTTCGATCTTCTTGCCGAGATATTCCGGCGTGCGGCCAACCATCAGACCGGCGACGAACACGGTGAGGATGGCCATAACGATCATGGCGTAGAGACCGGAGCCGACGCCGCCCGGCAGGATCTCGCCAAGCTGCATCAGAAACATCGGTACCAGACCACCCAAGGGCGTCAGGGAATCGTGCATCGCATTGACGGCACCAGCGGACAGGCCCGTCGTCACCGCCGCAAACAGCGCCGACATCGCAATGCCGAACCGGACTTCCTTGCCTTCCATGTTGCCGTCGGAGGCGTCGATGCCGCTGCTGGACAGCAGCGGGTTACCCCCGCTTTCCGCCGCGTAGGTGGCGGCCACGGCCGCGATCAGCAAAACGAACATCACAATCAACAGCGCGCGCCCCTGGCGTGCATCACCGACCATGGCGCCAAAAGTGAAAGTCAGCGCCACCGAAATCAGCAGCATGCTCCAGATCGAGAACATGTTGGTCCACGCGCTCGGATTCTCGAACGGATGCGCGGCGTTGACGTTGAAAAAGCCGCCACCGTTGGTGCCGAGCTGCTTGATCGCCTCCTGGCTGGCCACGGGACCCAGCGCGATCACCTGCTTACCGCCTTCGAGCGTGTGCGCATCGACACTGCCGGCAAGCGTCTGCGGCAGGCCGAGAACCACGAACAGCAGCGCCAGCAGGATCGCGAGCGGCGCCAGCACGTACAGCACGGCCCTGGTCAGATCGACCCAGAAGTTGCCGACCGTCGCCGCGCCGCTGCGCGCCAGCGCCCGCGTCACGGCCACGGCGATCGAGATGCCGGTGGCAGCCGACAGGAAGTTCTGCACGGAGAGCCCGGCCATCTGGGACAGGTGGCTCATCGTTGTCTCACCGCCATACGACTGCCAGTTCGTATTAGTGACGAAACTGACTGCGGTGTTGAACGCCAGATCAGGGCTGAGCCCGGGGAAACCCTGCGGATTGAGGGGGAGCACGTTCTGCAGCCGCAAGATCATATACACCAGCACGAAGCCCGCCGCGTTGAACAGCAACATCGCAGCGGCGTATGCGAACCAGGTTTGTTCGCGGGCGGCCTTCACGCCGGCAGCAGCCAGCACCCGTTTCTCGACCGGCTTGATGATCCAGGACACAGGCGTGCGCTGCCCCTGGAACACCCGCGCCATATACAGGCCGAGCGGGCGCGCCGCTGCCACCACGCAACCCAACACAAATGCAATTTGCAGACAGCCCATGAACGACATGGCACCGCTCCGTCGATCAGAACTTTTCGGGATAAAGCAGGGCGTAGACGAGATAAGCGCCGAGCCCGGCGGCAATAAGCAGCCCGATGACGGGATCCATGGCTGCCTCACAAGCGCCCGCAAAAAACCGCATAGCCCGCTATGGCCGCGAACCCGATAAGGCCCAGGCCGAGGAAGATCAGATCCGACATGGCAATTTCCCTTAACTCCGACACAGTGAGTATCGGGATGGAGGCATCAAATCTCGATATGGAAATAGGGCTGCCCGCATAAGGATCCCATAAAGGAACCTTCGTCGCCGCGCGCGGGGGGCGCACCTCAGCTCTGCGCGGTCGGCGACGCAGCCTTGACCGATTGGGGCCGCCGCTTGTGTGCCGGCAGCGGCGCCTCGGGCGCATCGGCCGCGCCCACCGAATAGCCCGCCTCGATGAGGTTGCGACGCACCGCCAGCCAGCCGGCCATCATGTGCGCCCGGATCAGTTCGCGCAGCAAATCATCATCCGCCCCGAGTTGCCGCTGACCGTCATTCCCCAGCTCTTCATCGGCGGCATGGACAATTTCGCCCTGCTCGCCGTTGCCCTGTTCTTTCTCGCCGGCGAATTGATGACCGCCGCCGGCGTGATCGACCGCATCCTGGCTTTCGCGCGCGCGCTCGTCGGGCATCATCGCGGCGGCCTGGGGCACGTGACCGTGGTCAGCTCAACCGTGATGGCCGGTGTCTCTGGATCGGCAGTTGCCGCCGCGGCCGCCGTCGGCCCACTGCTCATCCGCTCAATGAAGAAGGAAGGCTATCCGGCAAGCTTTGCCGCGGCACTCGTCGAATCTTCGGCGACGCTTGCCCCCATCCTGCCGCCATCCATTCCGTTGATCGTCTACGCTGTGCTGGCCAACGTTTCAGTCGGCGCCGTGTTCATGGCTGGGATCGGCCCCGGCATCCTGATCGCGATCGGTCTCAGCACAGTCGTCTACCTCAGTGCCGGACGGCTGAGCCTGCCGCGCTCCGAGCGTGCCACCCGCGAGCAGCGTAAAACGGCCACGATCCGCGCGCTCCTCGCCCTGCTTGCTCCGATCATCATCGTCGGCGGCATTCGCGCAGGCATCTTCACTCCGACCGAGGCGGGCGCGATCGCGGCCGTCTACGTTCTGACTATCGGCATCATCGCATTTCGATCGCTGCCGTTAGCCGCAATCGGCCAGGCACTGGTGCGCGCCGCACATGGAACCGCGGCAGTCATGGTCATCCTCGGCGCATCATCAATCTTCGCCTGGATCATCGCCGACCAACGCATCGGCCACGAGCTTGCCGCCACCATCAAGGCGCTCGATCCGCAGCCCTGGATGCTTCTGCTGGTACTGAACCTGTTGTTTTTCGCGGTCGGCATGTTTCTCGATCCGCTGCCGGCGCTGGTCATTCTGGTACCGGTGTTCCTGCCGCTGGTGACGGCGATCGGCATGGATCCGGTGCATTTCAGCGTGATGATCGTGCTCAATCTGGTCATAGGTTTGTGTACGCCACCGGTCGGCGCACTCATCTATATGACCGCCTCGATGGGTCAGGTATCGCCCACCGCAGTCATCCGGGCGTCCCTGCCATTTCTATTTATGCTCGTCATCGTGCTGGGATTGGTAACCTACGTCCCAGTGATTTCGCTCGGACTGCCGGAACTGGTCCGCGGCCAGTAGGTCAGAACTGGCCGCGCAACACGCCGCTCAGCGGATCAGCAGCGCCGTGCCGTAGAGGCCCGCCGCAAACACCGTATGCGTCAGCAGGTTCAGCATGCGGATCTGCATGGCGTTGGGCCGCTTCGAGGCTGCCCAACCTGCCCCCATGCCCGGCTGTAGCAGAAACCACCCCGCTCCGACCGTCACCATGCCGACGATCCATGCCGGCAGGAACGTCGGCGCGGCCAGCCATGATGCACCCTGCCAAACGATCAGCGCCGCCGCATAGATGATGCCGATCACGTAGTGCGCGATCCAGCCGACGGCCCGCTCATTGCTGTAGGGCGCGGCCTTGCCGATGTCGTCGTGGAACACCTTGCCAGTGGTCAGATGGCAGAACCAGCGGCCGACGAAGCCCCAGTTCGGAGCAGGTATGCCGAAGCCGCGGTTCAAGACGATCGCCCAGACAT
>JAEZBZ010000362.1 GCA_023412745.1 Pseudomonadota bacterium
GCGCGATCCAGAACGCGAGGCGGCGATTGAGCCAGCGGTGCGCGTAGGGCCCCGACGGCTCGCCGCCGCGCATCCAGCGCGCCAGCGACGCCAGCCAGGCCCGCAGGCCCGCGGCCAGGCACCACCAGGCGGAGTAACCCAGGAGGAAGTAGCTGGCGTCCGCCAGCCAGGCGCCCAGCCGCCCGCCCCAGTTGCGCAGGGCGGCGCCGTCGCCCGAGGTGGAGAAGGCGGGATCGCCGGCCGCGTGGCTCACCATCGCCAGGAACCAGAACACCAGCGCCGCGGCGCCGAGCACCAGGGCCGTTTCGTGGGCAAAGCGCGCCAGGCCCGCGCGAGGACCGGAGGACGCCGGCGCCGCGTCCGTCAGGGTGTTCAGGGAATACGTCATGGGTGCAGACGGGAGCTTAGCGCAGCGCCCCGCCGCTCCCCCGCCGCAGACGTCGACAGGCGGGGCATGTGTTGCCAAACGCCGTCAGGGAAGGCGTCCTACCCCAGCGTCGTCAGCCGGTCCTTCACCAGCATCGACCCGTCCTCGCGCGTCTCGATGAAGCCGCGGTCCTCCAGGTCCTTCATCACGCGGCTGACCATCTCGCGCGAGGCACCGACCATCTTGGCGATGTCCTGGCGGGAAATGCGCTCGCGGATCGTCATGAGGCCTTCGCGATCGGGTTGCGCGAATTCCAGCAGCGCGCGGGCGACGCGCCCGTACACGTCCATGAGCGCCAGCGATTCGATCTTGCGGTCCGCCTGGCGCAGGCGCTGCACCAGCCCCTTCATGATCGCGTAGGCCATCGAGCTGTTCTCGGGCAGGCAGCGCGCGAACTCGGCGCGGCCCAGCGTGAGCATGTCGGTCTGCACTTCGGCGCGGCAGGTGGCCGAGTGCGGCTCGTTGTCGATCAGGCTCATCTCGCCGATGTAGTCGCCCGGGTTCAGCGTGGCGAGGATCACCTCGCGCCCGCGCTTGTCGGAGGTGACCACGCGCACGCGGCCGGTCAGGATGATGAAGAGCGTGTTGGTCTTCTCGCCCTGCTCCACGATCGTCTCGCCGCGCTTGAAGCGCCGCTTGATGACTGCGTCGGCGACCGACTCCGCCTGGCTGGAGGTCAGCAGGGCGAACAGCGGCACCCGCCGGATCAGCTCCAGGTTGGACAGCATCGACATCGTTCTTGACCCTCCTGCGGCCCTGAGGTTGTTGGATTCCTACAATCGTGGTGATTGAGAAGGCGCAAGCATGGCTGGAGCCTGCATCGTCGATACTTCTCGAACCGCCCCGAAATGTACACCGACCTGTGGCATTTTCCTCACAGGTCTTCCCGATGATGAACACCAAGCACGCCAAAGTCCTGATCCTCGGCTCCGGCCCCGCCGGCTACACGGCGGCCATCTATGCTGCGCGCGCGATGCTGAAGCCTGTTCTAATTCAAGGCATTCAGCCGGGCGGACAGCTCACCATCACCACTGACGTGGAGAACTATCCGGGGTTCTCGAAGGTCATCCAGGGCCCGTGGCTGATGGAGGAGATGAAAGCGCAGGCCGAGCACGTCGGCACCCAGATCGTCATGGATCACATCTCCAAGGTGGATCTGAAGAAGCGCCCGTTCACGCTGTGGGCGGACTCCGGTGACGTCTACACCTGCGACGTGCTGATCGTCTGCACCGGCGCCCAGGCCCGCTGGCTTGGCATCCCAAGTGAGGATGTGTTCAAGGGCTTCGGCGTATCGGCTTGCGCGACTTGCGACGGATTCTTCTACAGGAACAAGGATGTCGTGGTGGTCGGCGGGGGCAACACCGCCGTCGAGGAAGCGCTGTTCCTGACCAACTTCGCCAAGAAGGTGGTCGTCGTTCACCGCCGCGACAGCTTCCGCGCCGAGAAGATCCTGCAGGAGCGCCTGTTCAAGAACGAAAAGGTCGCGGTGGTGTGGGATTCCACGGTCGAGGAAATCCTCGGCACCACCGATCCCAAGACCACGACCGGCGTGCGTCTCAGGAACGTCAAGACCGGCGCCGTCACCGACCGTCCGACCGACGGCGTGTTCGTCGCCATCGGCCATGCGCCCGCGACAGAGCTGTTCAAGGGCCAGCTTGAGATGAAGTCGTCCGGCTATCTCATCACCAGGCCGGATTCCACCGCGACGTCCATTCCCGGCGTCTTCGCAGCCGGTGACGTGAAGGACGACGTTTATCGCCAGGCGGTGACCGCGGCCGGCATGGGTTGCATGGCCGCTTTGGAAGCGGAACGGTTTCTGGCAGGCCATGCCGGGGAAGCCTCAATTGCAGCCTGGTAACACTTGAAAGCATAAACAAGCCCAGCAGCTTTGCTCCAAACGCATAACACTTGTATTTGCTCCAGTTAGGCTTAAGCTGAGGCGAAAGTCGCACTTTGCGCCTTTCCGTCAGAGCAAAACACATCAAGCGCGTCGCTGCCGTAGAGCCCCCTGTGTGGATGGTGGGTCGCGGTGCAGCGTGTCTGCGCGGAAGGTTGGCGGGATCACCGGTATGGACTGGGACAAGTTGAGGATTTTCCACGCCGCGGCGGAAGCGGGCAGCTTCACGCATGCCGGCGATGCGTTGCGCATGAGCCAGTCAGCGGTTAGCCGGCAGGTCTCCGCGCTGGAGCGCGATCTCGGCATTGCCCTGTTTCACCGTCACGCCCGCGGCCTCGTGCTGACCGAACAGGGCGAGATGCTCTACCGCACTGCAGCAGAGGTTATGAACAAGCTGCAGACAGCTGAAACGCTGCTGGCCGATACCACCACCAAGCCGACGGGCGAGTTGCGGATTACCGCGCCCGTGGGGCTCGGCACCGTATGGGTGACTCAGCGGCTGCGTGAATTCATGGAGCTTTATCCAGACATCCGGGTCGAGGTCATCCTCAACGACGACCAGATCGACATCTCCATGCGCGAGGCCGATGTCGCGATCTGGACTCGCGAGCCGGAGCAGGCGGATCTCATTCGCCGGCCACTGTTTTCGATGCGGGTCCGGGCCTTCGCCTCGACCCAGTACATCCGCAGATTTGGTGCGCCGCAATCGCTCGACGAGCTCGATAAGCACCGGTTCGTCTCCTACAGCGGCACCCCGGCGCAACACCTTTCCGTGATCCGCTGGCTGGAGACGGCGGGCCGGCAGGGCAAGGAACCACGCGTACCGGCCTTTCGAGCTAATAGTGTCGTAGCCCTGAAATATGCTATTAGATCAGGCATCGGGGTGGGTTTGATCCCAGATTACTTGACCGAGGAAGAAACTGACCTTGTAACTGTCCTAGGTGACGTTCAGTTGCCGAAGATGCCGATCATTTTCGTCTATCCGGAAGAGCTGCGGACGTCGAAAAAAGTCCAGGTTTTGAGGGACTTTCTGGTATCGAAGGCGCGGAGCTGGAAGTACTGATAGGGCACCGGGACGCGCCGTGACGCGCATCCCGATGAAGACATGCGGGTTTCGCATGGCAATCATGCGGTACGCCATATTGCTGCACCTGCGTTCAATTTGCTTAAAGTACATGCAGCTGTGACGGACAGCTGATGAAGGCCGTACCCTCCCTTTGACGCCTTCAGCGCATCCTTCGAGATGCGGTCTTGAACTTGTGCCGGGTCCTCGTGACCCGGCCTTTTTCTTTTCGGCCTCCCAAAACACCGTATCTGCGCGACTGTGTGCCCCATCGATGGGGTTTTCATCTGGGCTGCGAGGCAGTATCAGATGGACCCGAAGATAAGACCTGCGGGCAAGAGGCTCAACAATGGCGAAGACTCTGTACGACAAGATCTTCGACGACCATGTCGTCGACCGGCAACCCGATGGCACCTGCCTGCTGTATATTGACCGCCATCTCGTCCATGAAGTGACTTCGCCCCAGGCTTTCGAAGGCTTGCGCATGGCCGGACGCAAGGTCCGCGCGCCGGAGAAGACGCTCGCCGTCGTTGACCACAACGTGCCGACCAGCGACCGCTCGAAGGGCATCGACGACGAGGAAAGCCGCACCCAGGTTGAGGCACTCGCCAGGAACGCCAAGGATTTCGGCGTCGAGTATTACAACGAGCTCGATCCGCGCCAGGGCATCGTCCACGTGATAGGGCCGGAGCAGGGCTTCACCCTGCCTGGTACCACCATCGTTTGCGGCGACAGCCACACCTCGACGCATGGCGCGTTCGGCGCATTGGCACACGGCATCGGCACGTCGGAAGTCGAGCACGTACTGGCGACCCAGACGCTGATCCAGCGCAAGGCCAAGAACATGCGCGTGACGGTCGACGGCAAGCTGCCGGCTGGCGTCACGGCGAAGGACATCGTGCTGGCCATCATCGGCGAAATCGGCACCGCGGGTGGCACCGGCCACGTCATCGAATACGCCGGCGAGGCAATCCGTGCACTGTCGATGGAAGGCCGCATGACGGTCTGCAACATGTCGATCGAGGGCGGTGCCCGGGCCGGCATGGTGGCGCCCGACGAGACGACCTACGCCTATCTGAAGGACCGGCCGAAGTCGCCCAAGGGCGAAGCCTGGGATATGGCGCGTAGCTACTGGGACACGCTACGCACCGACGAGGGCGCGCATTTCGACCGCGAGATCAAGCTCGACGCCGCCAAGCTGCCGCCGATCCTGACCTGGGGCACCAGCCCCGAGGACGTGGTGTCCATCACCGGTCGCGTGCCGGATCCGGAAAGCGCTGCAGACGAAGCCAAGCGCGCCTCGATCAAGCGCGCGCTGGACTACATGGGCCTGACGCCGGGAACCAAGATGACCGACATCAAGCTCGATCGCGTGTTCATCGGGTCGTGCACCAACGGCCGCATTGAAGATCTGCGCGAAGTCGCCCGGATCGCCGAGGGCAAGAAGGTCTCCGAACACGTCTACGCGATGATCGTGCCGGGTTCGGGACTGGTAAAGGCGCAGGCGGAAGCCGAGGGCCTGGACAAAATCCTCAAGGCCGCCGGTTTCGACTGGCGTGAAGCCGGCTGCTCGATGTGCCTGGGCATGAACCCGGACCAATTGAAGCCACGCGAGCGCTGCGCCTCGACCTCGAACCGCAACTTCGAGGGCCGCCAAGGCCGTCTGGGCCGCACGCATCTGGTGTCGCCGGCCATGGCCGCCGCCGCCGCGATCGCGGGCCATTTCGTGGACGTCCGCGACTGGCAGTGATGTTATGTCGGCTCCGGGCGGACATCCCTGCCCGGAGCAATCTGCTTTCGAAAGGTTGGGCCAATGCCGCGCTCTCTCGTCGAACAGCAGTTTGGTAAAAACGCAGCAAACTACGTCAATTCGCCCGTTCATGCCAAAGGCCCGAGCCTGCAGCGGCTTGTGGATCTGGTGCGCCCGGAACCGCACTGGCGAGCGCTGGATGTGGCAACCGCTGCCGGACACACGGCGCTCGCCTTCGCGCCGCATGTCGCCCACGTCATCGCCAGCGACATCACCGATGAAATGCTGGTGGAAGCGGGCAAACTGGCCAAGGCGCGCGGCGTCACCAACATCGATATCGCCAAGGCCGATGCCGGAGCGTTGCCCTTCGATGATGCCACGTTCGATCTCGTCACCAGCCGGATCGCGCCGCATCATTTCCCCGACGTCCCGCGCTTCGTCCGCGAAGTCTGGCGGGTGCTGAAATCTGGGGGCACGTTCGGCCTGGTCGACAACATTTCGCCTGATGCCGAAACAACGCCTGGTTATTCGAAGAGCGAGCTGGCGCAGGCAGCCGATGCCTACAACGCATTCGAGAAGCTGCGCGACCCCAGCCACAATCGCAGCCTGACGACGACTGAGTGGCACCGGATCATCAGCGAGACTGGGTTCACGATCTCCCACGTGGAGTGGTTGTCTAAGGAAATGACATTCAGCACCTGGACCGAACGAATGAGCGTCGATCAGCCAACCACGGCCAGACTGCACGCCATGCTGAGCGGTGCGGCCCCGGCTCTGAAGGCCTTTCTGCGCCCCCGCCAGGACGGCGATAAGCTGCATTTCACGCTCGACGAACTGCTGGTCATAGCCCGGAAGCCCTGACAGCAACGCCTGTTGCGACCGTGCGCCCCAAGCGACCAAGTTAGTTGAACAGTAAGCATCCCGCGGCTATTATCTACGCATGTGTCACGCACTTCACATCGCGATTATTGGGCGAATTAGCGCCCCGGCCGCTTGAGAGCAGCCGGGTCTTCGACGCGCGTACAATTCCAATCGCATGTGAAGGATTTCTTCGATGGCATCGCTTGCCGTTGCAGCGCCGGTTCAGACGGCGCCCACCCCATCCGTTAAAGCTCTGTTCTACGTCACGGCCATGGCCGATCCCGGCTTGCTGCCGCGCCTGATAGAGCCGGTCGCCAAGCTCGGCTACGTACCGGCACGCGTGCATGCCTCGCGGGAATCCGGCGACGGTTCGGAGCTGACCATCGATCTCCGCCTGAATGGCGTGACCTCGCGCGCGGCCGAACTCATCAAAATCGCGCTGCGCGCCATCGTTGGCGTTCGCCAGGTCATCGCGGTTGTCGAACCCGACAATTGACCGCTTCCACGCGGCCGACCACATAGGTTGAACGTTTGCATTGGCGCGGCTCTGCCGCCGCCAGTGCATGGTTCAGACCGGATGGCGGCGATGACGGACAGCGGCAAATGGCAGGATCTTCGCGCTCCGAGCCTGGAGGATTTCGAAAACCTCGCCGCCGTCGCCTGGGACAATCTTCCCGCTCGTTTTCGAGACGCCTGCGGCAACGTCGTGGTGCGCGTGGAAGATTTCGCGACTGACGAAATTTTGAAGCACTTCGGGATGGAAGATCCGTTCGAGCTGATGGGTCTTTACCAGGGCGTAAGTCTCGACATGCAGAGTGTCAGCGATCTACCTCGGCAGCCTGACATGGTGTTTCTCTATCGCCGTGCCATTCTCGACTATTGGGCGGACGGTGACGAAACGCTCGGCCATCTGATCACGCACGTGCTTGTGCATGAGATCGGCCACCATCTTGGACTGTCGGACGACGACATGTACGGCTTGGAGGCCGAAGCGAATTCGTGAAATGGGGAAGTGGGCAGACCGCCTTTTGCGCCCTCGCCTCATGCGACATCGGAGCGACTGAACAACGACCGCTATGCTGCCGCAAACCGGTTGCATGAGCGTCCAAGGCAAGCGATGGTGCCTCCGGTCGCCATGCATGCGGACGGACGTAATACTGGAAAGTCCGGACCGGACTTATAGAGGGCGAGTGGGGCATGAAGTTGTACGCATCCGCGGGGTTGCTCACGCTTGTGCTCGCGGCCGTTGTGGGCATGACTGTTGGCCTGCACGCCAGTGGGGTTCCAACACCCGAGGAATACGTCGGTCACGTTGGCGGTGACGCCAAGATCGTACCGCCGGGCCAATTGGTGCTCGACAGGAAGCGCATGCTGTGCGGCCAGCGGCCGACCGTGCTGGACTCCCAGCTCGACGACTATGGCGCCGCCTACCCCGGCTTCCTGATCCTCAATCCGCGGCTGATGGCGCGGGTCTCCACGCCGGTAAAGATGTGGATCTTCGCCCATGAGTGCGGCCATCAGTTCCGTGGCCCGGACGAGGAAACGGCGGATTGTTTTGCGGTGCAGCGCGGTCGTCGCGAGGGCTGGCTAACCCCGGAAGGGCTGGAGGAAGTGTGCCAGTTCATAGCGCCCGCCAAGGGCACGAGCATGCATTTTTCCGGCTCCTACCGCTGCGAGTCGATGCGGAAATGCTATGCTGACCCGCGGGTGCGCTGAGCCCGCTTGACCTTGGCCGCCATTGTCGCGTTTATGGTGCTACTTTAGAGCCGCTCCAGGTGTATGCGGCTCACTCGGGCTGAGGAAATCATGCAGAAATTAACGACGCTGACCAGCGTGGCAGCACCCTTGCCGATGATCAATGTCGACACCGACGCGATCATTCCGAAGCAGTTTCTCAAGACGATCAAGCGCACCGGCCTTGGCAAGTCGGCATTCTATGAGCTGCGTTACGACGAAAACGGCAATGAGCGTCCGGATTTCGTGCTGAACAAGCCCGCCTACCGCAACGCTGAAATCCTGGTCGCCGGGGACAATTTCGGCTGCGGGTCAAGCCGCGAGCATGCCCCCTGGGCTTTGCTCGACCGCGGCATCCGCTGCATCATCTCGACCAATTTCGCCGACATCTTCTACAACAACTGCTTCAAGAACGGCATCCTGCCGATCAAGGTGACGCCTGAGCAGCTCGAGAAGCTGTTCGACGACGCCAATCGCGGTGCCAACGCCAAGCTGACCATCGATCTGGAAAACCAGGAGATCCACGGCCCGGATGGCGGCACGATCAAGTTCGAGATCGACGAATTCCGCAAGCATTGCCTGCTGAACGGCCTCGACGATATCGGCCTGACCATGCAGAAGGAAACCTCGATCCAGTCCTACGAGGACAAGCTGGCAAATGAGCGTCCCTGGGCGTAAACGGCCGCTTGGATAGATCCATTGAAGCGATAGAATCGCGCGGGAGTCCTGCCATGTCTCAGAAGCTCCCTGACAGCATGCGTCACGTCGCGACCACCGGTCCCGGCGGCCCGGAAGTGCTCACCATCACGACCTCGCCGCTGCCGCAGCCCGGCCGCGGCGACGTGCTGATCCAGGTGGCAGCAGCCGGCGTCAACAGACCTGATGTGCTGCAGCGCAAGGGCGCCTATCCGCCGCCGCCAGGGGCCTCGCCGTTGCTGGGTCTCGAAGTTGCGGGCCGTGTCGTGGCAGCCGGCGAAGACTGCGGCGGCTGGAACGTCGGCGATGCGGTCAGCGGCCTCGCTAACGGCGGCGGCTACGCGGAATACTGCATCATTCCCGGCCGGCAGTGCCTGCCCGTCCCGGCCGGTATGGACTTCACACAAGCGGCTGCCCTGCCGGAAACGTTCTTCACCGTCTGGGGCAACGTGTTCCTGCCCGAGCGCGGCAATCTGAAGTCCGGCGACACCTTCCTGGTCCACGGCGGCGGCTCCGGCATTGGCACCACCGCCATCCAGCTCGCGGCTGCCTTGGGCGCCAAGGTGTTCACCACCGCGGGCAGTGATGAAAAGTGCGCGGCGTGCCTGAAACTCGGCGCCAGTGCGGCCATCAACTACCGTGAGAAAGACTTCGCCGCCGAGATCAAGCAGCTCACCGAGGGTAAAGGCGTCGACGTCATTCTCGACATGGTCGGTGGCGAGACGGTTCCGCGCAACATCGCGTCGCTGGCGCGGGAAGGACGACTGGTGTTCATCGCCTTCCTGCAGGGCAGCAAGGTGCAGGTCGACTTCTCGCCGGTGCTGATGAAGCGGCTGCGTATCACCGGCAGCACGCTCAGGGCGCAGTCATCGGAGCAGAAGGCTGCGCTCGCCGCCGGGCTACGACAGACAGTTTGGCCACTGCTGGACGTAGGGCGCATCAAGCCAGTCATCCACGCCACGTTCACGATGCAGGACGTCGCCAAAGCGCACGCGCTGATGGAGTCGAACGTGCATATCGGCAAGATCGTGCTGATCGTCGATCCGAACGTGGCGGCGCCTGTCTGATCGCGCTGGACACGCTCCTGCGTGGCGGCGCCGGTTAGCCGGCATCTCGTATGCGACCGGCCTCCCAGCCGATCAGCGCCCGTTTACGCGTCAGCCCCCAATGATAGCCGCCGAGCCCGCCGTCGCTACGCAGCACGCGGTGGCAAGGCACCACGAACGAAATCGGATTGCGCCCGACTGCCGTGCCCACCGCCCGCGATGCCGTCGGTTGGCCGATGAAGCGCGCGATATCGGCGTAGCTGACCGCCTTGCCCATGGGGATGCGCAAGAGCGCCTGCCACACTCGGATCTCGAAGTCCGTGCCGATCAGGATCAGGCGCACCGGCTGCGCCGCGCACCACGCGGTTGGGTCGAAAATTCTGCGCAGATGCGGACCTGTGCGATCCGGCGCCTCGACGTAGCGCGCCAGCGGCCAGCGCCGCGTCATGTCGCCCAGCGCTTCTTCCCGCGTCTGGCCGTTGTCCTCGTTGACGAACGCCAGCCCGGCAACACCGCGATCGGTCGCCATAATCAGCGCCTCGCCGAAGGGCGAAGCATGAAACCCGTAAGTTATTTCGACGCCATCCCCGCGCCGCTTGAAATCGCCCGGCGTCATCGCCTCGTGATCGACGAACAGGTCGTGCAGACGGCTGCCGCCCGACAGGCCGACCTCGTGCGCGGTCTCCAGCACACTCGCCGAATTCGCCAGCAGATTGCGCGCATGATCGGCGGTGACAGCCTGCACGAACTCCTTCGGGCTCAATCCGCACCAACGCTTGAACAGCTTCTGGCAATACTCCGCACTGAGGCCCAGATGCTGCGCGAGACGATCCAGGTCCGGCTGTTCTTCCCAATTTTCGGTTAGAAATGCGATCGCGCTGCGCACCATATCGTAGTCGCGCGTTGTATCGTCGTGGAACGGCACGGCCGATCGGATATCGAGTTGCTGCAACATGGCTAGTCGCCTGTCGTTTGTGGATCATTTGCCGGAAATCTAGTGGCCCGACCGGCTGCAAACGACCCGTTTCTTGATCAACTGAGAATTAGCATTGGCGGCAGCAAGCCACGCTCAAATCCGCGCCCCACGGGCCTCGATCAACGCTTCGCTCAGCGCGCCGGCAAAATCCCGCCGTTCATCGTCAGTCAGGAATTGCGCGAACAAGAACTCGCGCCCCTGCGAAGCCAAGCTGAGATAGGTACGTCCGTCCACTTCCTCGCGAAGCCGCACGCGCACCCAGAATGGATTAAAATTGAAGGTTTCCGAGCGGCCGCCCGGGTGGACGCGCGTGATCGTCATGCCTTCGCGCGTGACCTCCACCGTCTCATAGCGCCGACCGGAACGATAGTTCAGCTTGAACGCGATGTAGATCAGCAGCACGTCGAGGCCGAAGAAGCCGAATACGGGCCAGGCGCCGATCATCAGGAAGGCCAAGCCGATGAAAAAGCTGATCAGCCCCACCGCGCACATCAGCATCAAGAATCCCGACGGGCTCAGCGAGCGATGCGGAAACAGGGTCGCTCGAAAGCCGAATTCGGGTTGCGCGGCACGGTGGTTCTCAGCCATGACAGGATCATATCCGGTCGCCCATCATCATGGAATACGCATGGACGCCAAGCCAAAATCGGTCGCGCCCGTCCGCGCCAAAACGAAATCTTCGACCGGCAGCAGGAAGGCTGCGGCGAAACGGCGCCCTGGCGCGAAACTAACGCCCGCGGCCATTCACGAAATCTTCCGCCGGCTCGCGGAAGCCAATCCGGAACCCAAAAGCGAGCTGGAATACGTCAATCCCTACACGCTTGTGGTGGCGGTTGCCCTGTCGGCCCAGGCAACGGACGCCGGTGTCAATAAAGCGACGCGCGGGTTGTTCGCTATGGCCGACACGCCGGAGAAGATGGTCGCCCTGGGCGAAGATCGCGTGCGCGAGGCCATCAAGACCATCGGGCTCTATCGCAACAAGGCCAAGAACGTTATCGCGTTGTCAAAGCGCCTGATCGCGGAACATGGCGGAGAAGTTCCCCGTGATCGCGACGCTTTGGAGCAATTGCCGGGCGTCGGCCGCAAGACGGCCAACGTCGTTCTCAATGTCGCCTTCGGCGAACCGACGCTCGCCGTCGACACGCACGTGTTCCGCGTCGCCAACCGCATCGGTCTGGCGAACGCGGAAACACCGCTCGGTGTTGAGGAGCAGGTGCTGCGCATCATTCCGCCGGAATACGCGCTGCACGCTCATCACTGGCTGATCCTGCATGGACGCTACGTCTGCAAGGCCCGCAAACCGGAATGTCCACGGTGCATCATTGCCGATCTGTGCACGTACCAGGCCAAGAGCTTGCCAGGTGAATTCTAGACCGCGATCAGCGGCCGACGCTCGATGATACGGAAGCTTGCCGGCGCGATTTCCTGGCAGCGCCCATAGCCATACGTTTGGTCCAGGCACGCGACCGCGAGGCCGTCCGTGTCCGGCTTGTGGCGCGCGAAGCTGCATAGGAACGGTTGCGTGCTCGTGAACGCGACGCAACGCGCGTGCGGCTGCCGGCAAGCGACACGAAGCGCGGACCGATATCGACATGAATGTGGTTCATGCCCGGATAGGTCATCGTACCGCCGCTGCGATGGTTGGCGATCAGCCACCGCACGATGGCGCCTTTCTTGGACCCTGCATTGAAATCCACTGCATTGCCACTGGCGTGACGCGAAATCTTGCCGGTGCCGCGGATGCGTGCTCCGGGACGACAGGTCGAAATCACCTGCACGCGGCCGAAATTCTGTTCGATGCGCGACAGCAGGTTGCGGGCGCCGCTGGTTAGGCACGAGCGCGATGCACCGGCACCACGCGCTTCGGCGGCTTCAGCGATGAATGAGCATGCAGCAAGCATGGCAATACCGATCCAGGCGGATCGCATCCGCTTAATCATGGCTCTGAGCTCCGGTATTTGTTGAAAAACGGGGTGTTGGGATGGATGGGAACCGGACCATTTCGGGCGAAAGCCGAAAAAGTCCGTCGTGGAAGGGCCACGGCAGCGCCCCGCGCGCGCCATGGTTGGGTGCACTGACTGTTTGTCCGCTGCCCCCGCGCTTCAGCAGGCCTCGCAAGCACCAGCTTCAGCGTGAGCCAAACTATAAACAGATGTGTCTAGATTGCGATCAGGCTGAGACATTTTGGCCTGCTGCGACACTATGGACACCTCGTGCCGATGCGCTGAGGCAGCGCTGCGATGCGCGCGCAAACCGAACGGCATGACTGTTTTTCGCAAACCGCGGCTGCCAGGTATCTGATTCCGGGCGTCGAATGCACGGCTTCGCTGCTTGGCTTTGAGGGCTACCGATGCTAGCAGGCGATCTCGATACGCATCAAAACGCTGAACCAGGGTATCCATTTTGCAGCTTCCCGTGGACCTGCCTTCCCTGCTCGCATTAATCCGCGAGCATGGCGACGCCGCTTACACATTCATGTTCGCGTATGCCGCGTCGCACAGTCTGCTGTTCACGATGTTCGCGGGTTATGCGGCGCATGCCGGCGCGCTGAATGTCGGCACGTTAATCATCGTGTGCTGGCTCGGCAGCTTTGCTGGCGATTTGTTTCGGTTCTGGCTCGGCCGACGCTACGGCATGCGGCTCGTCAAATCATCGACGCGACTGCAGCGCGCGGTGCAGACCGTCATTGCACTCACCAATCGGCATCATCTCTGGATGATCATGATTCACCGCTATCCGCACGGGATCCGGGGCATTGCGGGCTTTGCCTACGGCATGTCATCGCTGTCGTGGTCGACATTCATGCTGATCAACTTCGCAGCGGCCGGCATCTGGGCATGCGCGGTGGTCGCGCTCGGCTATGCCTTCGGCACGGTATCGGAAAAGGTCATGACGCAGGCGTCCTCAAGCGTCGGACTCGTCATGCTGGTCGTATTCCTCGCCCTGTCGTGGGTCCTCAGCAAGCGCCTTGAGCGGGTGCTTGAGGAAAGCCGCTAAGCCACCGGCAAAGCGCGCGGTGCGATCAGCGGGCGGCGGCGCGCAACGCGTGCGCGGCCATGCGGATGCAGTCCTCCGCATTGACCGCGAGATGCAGTATCGTCTCCGACAGCATGGCGTTATGCGCCTTGCCGAAATCCTCGATCATGACACCGTCGGCATCGCGCAGATGGCCGTCGGCGGCTTTGCTGCCGGCAATGCGAACCGCCATTGCACGCGGATCGTTGGTGTAAGCCCAGATCGGCAGGCCGAGCGCATGCGCAAAACCCAATTCGAACGCGGTGCCGTCATCGACATGGGGACCGCGAAACGGGCTGAGGTCGGCCACCACGCCCTGGCATGATTTGAGTTCACGCAAGCAGGCCTGCTGGATAGCGGGCGCCGACATTTCACCATCCAAAGCAAAGTCGAGCGGGTAGCGTCCGTCACAGCCATGCGCCGCGCACAGCTCCACCAACCGGGCGCCTGCCTCAACGGCATCCGCGTAAAACACCGTCGGCCCAGCGAGATAGATGCGCGGTTTCATGAGGCGGTCTCCCGGATTGGCGCTGCGTTGCGGATCGCCTGCGCTACAGCGCTACAGCGCTACAGCGCTACAGCGCTGCCGGCGATCCGGTCATTCGTCCGGCCGCCCATAGGGCGGGCGCGGAATTTCCAGATGCGCCCGACGCAGCGCGTCCGACCAGCGCTCGCGCAAGTCATGGAAGTACGGATCGCTGGCCTCGATGCGCTGGTTGATTTCGTAGGCCAGCGCGCCGTGCCGCATCATGACGACATCGACCGGAAGCCCAACGCCGAGGTTCGAGCGAATGGTCGAATCCATCGAGATGAGCGCCAATTTCAGCGCGTCGTAGAGGTCCGTCGAATAGGTCACGGCGCGATCCAGGATCGGCTTGCCGTACTTGTGCTCGCCGATCTGCAGGAACGGCGTATCCGGCGTCGCTTCGATAAAATTGCCGGCGCGGTACAGCATGAACAGGCGCGGCTCGCGGCCTTTCATCTGCCCGGCGAGCAAAACCGAGACATCGAACGCCGCAGCGTGCTGTTCTATCGCGCTGCCGTCGGTGTCGTAGACGCGGCGGATGGCCTTGCCGACCAATTGCGCCGCCTGGAACATGCTGGTTTGATCGATGAGGCGGTGAGTTTCTCCCGTCTCCGGATCGAGCAGCCCCTCGCGCAGGTGCGACATGATCGATTGCGTGATCGACAAATTACCGGCCGAAGCCAGCGTCGCCACGAACTCACCTGGGCGCTCGAAAACGTGCAGCTTGCGGAACGTGGCGATGTTGTCCAGACCCGCGTTCGTGCGCGTGTCGGCCAGCATCACGTAGCCCGATTTCACCAGTATCCCGACGCAATAGGTCATCGCAGTTTCAAACGATTCGCATGTCTATCTGAGGGGAAACTAGAGCCGAACGCGACGGCCCGCCAGTGGCGACAGTACTTCACCCCTCGACAATCGCGCGGCCCTGCTGCACTTGGACCTGCACGGTCAGCTTTTCATCGCCGCCACCACTGCGTGAACCACGCACGGGCGCCGCGTCGAGATAGTCGAGCCCGATAGCGACCCGGCAATAGCGATCCGTCGTGCAGACGCCATGCGCCGGATCGAAAGCGATCCAGCCGATACCGTCGAGAAACGCCTCCGCCCAGGCGTGGCCCGCATCCTGGTCGATAACATCGGAACGCAGGAAATAGCCGCCGATATAGCGCGCCGGCACGCCGATGGCGCGGGCGCAGGCAACGAAGATGTGCGCGAAATCCTGGCAGACACCATGGCCCGCCTCGAATGCCGCGGCGGCAGGCGTCGCAGCGTTGGTCAAGCCGGGCTCGAACCGCATATCGCGATGCAGGCCGACCATCAGCGCGTGCATGGTCGCCAGTTTGTCGCCGCCCTGGCTGGCCAGCAGGTCGCGCGCGTGTGCCTTCATGGCCGTCGTTGCCTCGGTCAGGCGCGTATCGCGCAGGAACAGCTTGACCGGCATGCGCTCCCGCGTGCCGCGCACAAATCCGCCCGTATTGACCGTGTCGGCCTCGCCATCGATCGTCACGCGGACGGCATCGACCGGACCGTCCATGAACAGCGTGTGCGTGATGTTGCCGTAGGCATCCTCGCCCTTCTCCAGGCGCGTATCGGCATCGACCTCGACACGCCAGCGCCGCACGAAGAGCCCGTCATAGGAACGCGGCATCATGCGCAGTGTCTGCACGACATAGCGCGCCGATGGTGCGTAATCGTATCTTGTCTCGTGGCGGATGCGCAGGCGCACGGCGTATCCCCGCTCAGGCCAGATACTGCTCGGCGATGGCGCAGCCGAGACTGTTGTTGTCGTTGATGAACTGCGTCAGGAACTCGTGCAGCCCGCCCTGGAAGACGCCATCGATATTTGCATTCTCCATCTGCGCCAGCATCGCGCGCGCTATGCGCTGCGCCGGCCCCTGGCGGCCGTAGGCGTCGGCCAGTTCATCGAGATAGGTGTTCATCGACATGCAGCAGGAGATCAGGGAACGCGGCTGCTCTTTGCGCAGAATCATGAAGTCGGCCACCAGCCACGGGCGTACGTTCTCGCGGTAAACCCAGTGATACGACGTCAGCGCCGAAACCGAGCGCAGGATCGACGACCACTGGAAGTAGTCGAGACCGCCGCCGACCTGCTCCTTGTCCGGCAGCAGCACGTGGTATTTCACGTCGATCAGCCGCGCGATGCTATCGGCCCGCTCGATGAAGGTCCCAAGCCGCTGGAAATAGAAATGATCGGTGCGCAGCATGGTGCGATAGGCGGCTCCGTCGATACGCAGCGAGGCCTCCTTGACCATGGTCTGCAGGCTGCTGAGCCGGTTTGGCGATAGCGACTTCAGGTTGGTGCCCTGCAGTTCATGCCACGCGCCATTGATGATTTCCCACATCTCGCCGGTCATCGCCGTGCGGACCGAACGCGCGTTGGTCCGCGCCATCTCGATGCACGCCTTGATCGATGACGGATTGGCTTCCGAATCCACGATGAAGGCGATCACGTTCTCGCGCGTCACCTCATCGTAGGTGCCCTTGAACGTCTCGGCGCAAGCGGCCGTCGCCACCGCCGATTCCCATTCGTTTGAAGCGCCGGCGTAGGTCGACGGCAAAACGGCCAATCGCTGCGCAAGGTCCAGGATGCGCGCGAGATTCTCGGCCCGCTCGATATAGCGGGAAAGCCAGTAGAGGCTGTCGGCGGTGCGTGAGAGCATCGTCAGACCTCCACCACCCAGGTGTCCTTGGTGCCGCCGCCCTGCGAGGAGTTGACGACCAGCGATCCTTCAGTAAGGGCCACGCGAGTCAGACCACCCGGCACGATGCGCACCGTGTCGGCGCCACACAGAACATACGGCCTGAGATCGACGTGGCGCGGCGCGAGGCCGGAATCCACGAAGCAGGGCACCGTCGACAGCGACAGCGTCGGCTGCGCGATGAAGGCATCCGGTTGCGCCTTTATGCGCTCCCCGTATGCGATGCGCTGCTCACGCGTCGCATGCGGACCCACCAGCATGCCGTAGCCACCGGATCCGTTCACTTCCTTCACGACCAGCTTGTCGAGGTTGTTCATCACGTATTTGCAGGCCTCCGGCTCCCGGCAGCGCCAGGTCGGAACGTTCTTCAGCAGCGGCTCTTCACCGAGGTAGAATTTCACGATCTCCGGCATGTAGCTGTAGATCGCCTTGTCGTCGGCGACGCCAGTGCCGACCGCATTCGATACGGTGACGTTGCCGGCCTTGTAGGCGGTCATCAGCCCCGGCACGCCGAGCATGGACGCCGGGTTGAAGGTCATCGGGTCAAGGAATTCGTCATCGACGCGCCGGTAGATCACATCGACGCGGCGCGGACCTTCCGTGGTGCGCATGTAGACGATGCTGTTACGCACGAACAGATCACGCCCCTCGACAAGCTCGACGCCCATCTTGTCGGCCAGGAACGAGTGCTCGTAGTAGGCGGAGTTGAAGGCGCCGGGCGTGAGGAGCACTACGGTCGGCTCTTTCGATGCCGACTTTGGAGCGACCGAGCGCAAGGTCGCACGCAGGCTGTCGGTGTAATTATCAACCGGCGCGATGCGCAGACTGCCGAACAGCTCCGGAAACAGCCGCATCATCGCTTCGCGGTTTTCCAGCATGTACGACACGCCGGAGGGAATGCGCGCGTTGTCCTCCAGCACGTAGAAGTCGTTCTCGTCGACCCGCACGACGTCGATGCCGGCGATATGGACATAGACGCCGCCCGGTGGCGTGAAACGGCTCATGACAGGCGCGAAGCCGGGGTTCTGCAGCACGAGATCTTCAGGCACCAAGCCCGCCCTAACAATCTCGCGGTCGTGATAAGCGTCGGCGATGAAAGCGTTGAGCGCCTTGATGCGCTGTTCGAGGCCCTTGGCGAGCACCGACCATTCACGCGAGGTCAGGATGCGCGGAATGATGTCGAACGGGATCAGGCGCTCCGTGCCCTGGGCATCGCCGTAGACGTTGAAGGTGATGCCGATGCGGCGGAAAAAGTGCTCTGCTTCAAGCTTGCGATTGGCGAGTACGTCGTGGGGCGTCTCGGCCAGCCAGCGTTCGAGGGCCTCGTAACCCGACCGGATGGTCCCGTCGCTTCCGCGCATTTCATCGAACTTGCTCACGCGCGTTATCGAAACTCCCTGGCTCCCGTTTCTTCTCGTCAAGCAAGCGTGTCGCAAGTTGAGGTATTCGACAAGCAGGGTTTTCTGTCCACGGCGAAATAATGTGCAGGTGCCCGAAAACTGAGCGCGGCCGCTTAAAAAATGGACGGCCTCGCCATCGGCCAATGAGCAGCAACGGTCAGGCGGCTTGCAATCCAATGATTTTCGTCGCGGCGAGGATGGATCACTGCACCGGACCTCGGCGTTCCCCGGTCACCATGTCCACCGCAGCGCCGACCATAGGGAAGCACATCCATGCGCATTGATCTGTCAGGCCTGACGGCCATCGTCACCGGCTCCACGGCAGGAATCGGCTTTGCCAGCGCCAAGGGGCTCGCGCGATCGGGCGCCCGGATCATCGTCAGCGGCCGTACCCGCGAGGCTGTTGACGCGGCGGTCAAGTCCCTGACGGACGCGGCGCCATCCGCCAGCGTGGAAGGCATCGCCGGCGACCTCGCAACCGCCGAAGGCTGCGCCGCGCTCGTCAAAGCGCACCCGGTCTGCGATATCCTGGTCAACAATCTAGGGGTCTACGGCGCCCGCGATTTCTTCGACATTCCCGACAGCGAATGGACGCGCTTCTTCGAAATCAACATCATGTCGGGCGTTCGCCTGTCGCGCGCGTATGTGCCGGGCATGGTGAAAAAGGGATGGGGCCGGGTTCTGTTTCTTGCCTCCGAGTCGGGCCTGAACATCCCGGCCGACATGATACACTACGGCATGACCAAGACCGCCGTGATGTCGATTGCGCGCGGCCTGGCGAAGCGTGTCGCGGGCAGCGGCGTCACGGTCAATTCGATCCTGCCCGGCCCTACGCTAACCGAAGGTGTCGCCGAGATGCTCAAGCAGGAGATCGTCAAGACGGGCAAGTCGCTGGAAGCCGCCAGCGTCGATTTCGTCCTCGCTAATCGCCCGTCGTCGATCATCCGCCGCCCAGCCACGCCGGAAGAAGTGGCCAACATGATCGTCTATGCGGCCTCGCGGCAGGCCTCGGCGACAACCGGCGCTGCCCTGCGCGTCGATGGCGGCGTCGTCGATACCATCGCGTGACCGGCCGCTTCGGCTGCACTACGCTGCTGTATGCGGTGTGATCTCAGGGTACGATCGATGGCGATCATCGAAGGAAGGCGGCACTGATGAGCCAATCCCAACAGCCCGAGATGAATGGCGCGGAAAGTCTGGTCCGCACCCTTGTCGCGGGCGGTGTCGAGGTCTGCTTCGCCAACCCCGGCACGTCGGAAATGCACTTTGTCGCCGCGCTGGACCGTGTCGATGGCATGCGGTGCGTGCTTGCGTTGTTCGAGGGCGTGGCAACCGGCGCCGCCGACGGCTACGCGCGCATGGCCGACAAGCCCGCCGCGACGCTGCTTCATCTCGGCCCCGGACTGGCGAACGGGCTGGCCAATCTGCATAACGCGATGAAGTCCTCGACGCCAATCGTCAACGTGGTCGGCGATCACGCAAGCTGGCATCGCGCTTACGATGCACCGTTGACGTCCGACATCGAAGGCGCCGCGCGGCCGTTCTCGGCCTGGGTACGCACCTCGCCAACCTCGATGTCCGTCGCGATGGATGGCGCGGCGGCCATCGCGGCGGCTCGCACACCGCCCGGAGGCGTCGCCACATTGATCCTGCCCGGCGATACCGCATGGGAGCCTGCAGAAGGCATTGCTGGGGTGCCGCCGATCCCGGCCCGCCGTCGCGTGACGGACAAAACCGTCGAGGCTGCGGCCAAAGTCCTGCTGTCCGGCGAACCGGCGCTGCTGTTGATCAGCGATCAGGCCGTGCGCAGCGCCTACGGCCTGAAACTCGCCGGCCAGATCGTGGCTAAGACGGGCGCCAAGCTCTCGGCCGCCACCTTCAACGCCCGCATGCAGCGCGGGGCGGGGCGCGTCGCGGTGGACCGCATCCCCTATCCTGTGGACATGGCCATCGAGACGTTGAGCGGCTTCAAGCACATCGTCCTGGCGGGCGCCAAACCGCCGGTCGCCTTCTTCGCCTACCCGGATAAGCCAAGCCTGCTCGCCGCGCCCGACACCTGCTTCCATGTGCTGGCGCAGCCTCAGGAAGATATCATCCACGCGCTGGAATGGCTGGCCGATGAACTCGGCGCAAGCAACATAGCGCCGGAAGTTTCGACCCACGCGCCACCCGCACCGGCAACCGGCGCGATCAATGCCGCGGCGCTGGCGCAATCGATCAGCGCCTTCATTCCCGAAAACGGCATCGTCGTCGACGAGGGCATCACCACCGGCCGCGGCTTCTTTCCCGCCACCCACACGGCACACCCGCACGACTGGCTGCAAAACATGGGCGGCTCGATCGGCATCGGCCCGCCGATGGCGACCGGCGCAGCGATCGCCTGCCCGGATCGCAAGGTGCTGTCACTGCAGGCGGACGGCTCGTTCATGTACACGCTGCAAGCGCTTTGGACGCAAGCGCGCGAGAAGCTTGACATCACCACGCTCGTCTTCGCCAACCGCACCTACGCCATTCTGCGCCACGAACTGGCCAACGTCGGCGCACGCAACGTCGGTCGCAAGGCGCTGGACATGATGGACATCGGCCGGCCGGATCTCGACTGGGTGTCACTGGCGCGTGGCATGGGCGTCGAAGCCGTGCGCGCCGAAACGATGGAGCAGGTCAACGCTGGCATCGCGCGCGGCCTCGCCACACCGGGACCGTTCGTCGTCGAAGTGGTGATGTAGTCCGCGGCGCCGACGGTGCTTATTCAGCCGCGCGCAGCCGACCCGACGGACGCGGCACACGCAGCGACTTCTGCCGTATCCTGATGCCGGTCGCATCGCGCTCGGCGGGCGGGAAGATATCGAGGCTCGGCCATAGCCCGGTGATCAGCGCACGCGCATAGCCATCGGCATGGCCAGCTCGGCGCAGCGTGGCTGCCGCATCCAGATGATCGTACGACAAGCGCCGCGTCGAGAACCGCAAGCCATCCGCCTCCGTCTCTATCAGCCCATACCAGACTTGCGGCGTGCCATCGTTCGCCGGCATGCCAATGACGCCCGGATTGAACCAGACGCCGCTCGCTACTCGATTGATAAACGGCACCCCGGCATGCCCCGCGATGACGACATCACAGCCCGCGGACTGAAATTCGTCTTCCAGTGCGTCGGTTTCCGAAGCGAACAGGAAGCGATTGATCTGCGCCACACCGCCGTGGACGACGCGCAGTCGGAACCCGGCGTAGTCGATCATCAGCGTGCGCCGCAGACTGCCCATCCAGGCGCGACTTTCAGCGCTGACCTTGCTGCTGGCGTACGGATACCAGCCCTTTGCGAGCAGGTCGCATTCACTGCCCGCCTCGAAACCGCAGGCGCAATCCTCCGCGCCATCTGCCAGTTGTTCCTCGCAATTTCCGGCGATGACGTGGACGCCCCAATCACGAACCAGGCGCGTTGTCTCCTCCGGCTCGGCGCAGTAGGCGACGACATCGCCGGTGCAGATCGTGCGCGCGGGTGGAATGCCGAGCCGCTCCGCCTCGGCCCGCATGGCTTCAGTCGCGCGCAAGTTCGAGTATGGTCCCCCGAAAACCAGCAATGGCCCGTCTGGCGACAACGTCAGCACGATGAACTCCCACCATTGCTCAAGCCCTGCGGTCGGCCCGATAGCGGCGCGGCCACAGCGTCTCAGGGCTCGGAGACTTCCGCACGCCCGGCAACCTCGGCCGCCTTGCCGCCTGACCGACGCCGACGCCCGCGTGTCTCGCTGTTATCTCCGCCCGGAACACCGGACAGATCAAGCTGCCAGACGTCTTCCAGGATACGCAGGAATCGTAGTTCGCGCTTCTCGATCTCCGCCGGCGTCCACACATCCAGATCGCGCAGATCCTCCGTGATGGCCAGCACGCCGCCGTCGCCCGGCGCGAAGTAAATCGCTTTTTTTCGGGCGAAATCCTGGTTGCTCGCCTTGTCGTTCTGCGTGCGCCGGATGAGCACCAGATTGCCGATCGACTGTGTCAGCCTCTCGCGCTCGTCGGGATCGGGGAACCAGGTCCTCCACTGGCCGCCGCGTCCGGGATTTTGCGGCAGCACGTGCTCAACGGTCCAATCGGCCGGATTGAGGTTCTGCGGCGCACCGGCCAACTCGTCGTTGATCCGAAGCAGTACCAGTTTGCTGGTTTGCGGATGACGCTCATGCAGATTGCGCAGGTTGGCGGTGATGTGACGCTGCTCGTCACGCGTCAGCACGCACGGCGACCGCTCCGGATCGAGGATTGTACCCCGCGCGATCGCCGTCAGCAGCCCGTTGCAGCGGGTCGCCCGTTTCGCCGCGCCAATGCACTGCAGGCGTAGGGCGTAGGAAAACGGCTCGATGATATCGAGATAGCGCAGCATCTGCGCGGGATCATCGCGCATCAGGGCAAACCATTGGATCGTCGACGGTACCCATTCGGAACTTCCGAGCCAGGACAGATAATCCAGGCGACGATTGATCCCGTCCGACTGCGGCGCACCGTGATGCTGGCCGCGATGGATGATCTCGAAGGCTTCGGCAAGCGGCAGCAGAACGTCGAACAGGAACGGCTCGCTGCCGCCTGCTTCCTCCCTGACCGCGCGCACACCTGCGATGATCGGCTGTTTCGACTTACCCTTGATCGTTCGCAAATAGCTGAAGAACGTATCGAATTCGCCACCCAGACGACACTCCAGATCATCCCAGATCTGCTCCGCCGTCGCGCTGCGCGTGAAGGGAATGCCACCGAGAATCTCGGCCTTGAGGATATCCTTGCGCGCCAGAGGACGCCCGCGATCGTTCAGCACCGAGAACATGCGGTGGCCATGATCGAGGTCGGTCGTGACAATCACCACAATATGACACGCGCGCAGCAGGAAGGTGCTCAGACGCTGCCGCTCATCCGGGCTGAGCGACCGCAGTTCGCGCACAAAATGATCGCGGACATCCAGGATCGCGCGATCGGCCGGGCTGATGCTTTCCGGATCGTGGCGCAGATTGCAGGCATCGGCTTCCAGCACATGACCTTCCAGCATCACCGCATCGTCGCGCCGCAGATTGAGCCGGAACACGTCGCGCCCATAGGGTCCGCCGCCCTCGATCAGCAGCAGCTTGTTCAGGTCGGCCGCAACGTCGTCCCCCAGCGCCGCGGACACATCGCGCAGCGCCGCCAGCAAAATGACAAGCGTGGTCAGCCGCTGCTGGCCGTCGATGATGTCGAGCGTCCGGGGGTCGGATGGCAGCCCATGGCTCCAGCGATCGCCGCCGCCGGGATCCGTCAGCAGGATCGCGCCGAGAAAATAGCCGGACGGAGCCGCGTTCTCCTCGTCCGCGCCCATGGCGAGCTGAATGTCGTCCAGCAACTGGGCGGCTTCCTTGACGGTCCAGGCGAAGCGTCGTTGGAAGGAAGGAACCGCGAAGCGAAACGGGTCAGCGAAAAGATCGGCCACGCAAAGCGGCGCAGTAAACAGACCTTGAAACATATCGTGCTTATCAATTTTGGGGTGGTGGACACCCAGCCGTGTAGATCTATCGATCACGTTAGCATTGAGACGATGGCTCGTGTAGGCAGTGATCGACCGATCACGATTTTCCACACACTCCGACGGCGCACGGTGCACCGCGATCACAGATCACCGTCGCGCTGGCATTGACAAAAAAACATCGAAGGAAGCTGCGCTTGAGCGAGCCTGTGTCGACCAGCAGCCCTGCGCTGGTGTTCAAGATATTGTCATCCGCCGAATGGGCGGATGCGCAACGTTGTGGCAACTACCCTGGGTCGGCGGATGACGCACGTGACGGCTTCATCCACTTATCCACAGGCGTGCAGGTGGCCGGAACAGCTGCGCGCCATTTCAGGGGCAAGCCGGACCTTGTGCTGGTCGCGCTGGATAGCGCAAAGCTTGGCGCGGAGCTGGTCTGGAAACCGTCGCGCGGCGGTGCGCTGTTCCCGCATCTTTATGCGCCCTTGCCGGTCAGCGCCGCGCTGTGGTGCAAGGACATGCCACTGGGCGCAGACGGCGTACCGCAGGTGCCAGGAGATATCGAGACGTGCTGAAATTCGGCCTTGAACTCGCCCGCCCGCTGCTGCTGGCGTTTGAACCCGAGCGCGCCCACGAGATGACCTTGCGCGCGCTGGAAACCGGCGTCTATCCGCGCGGCGAGTCTGATGATCCGCGGTTGGCACTCGACCTCTGGGGCCTGCGTTTTCCCAACCCGATCGGCATCGCAGCCGGCTTCGATAAGGATGCGCGCGTGCCGGACGCCATCCTCGGGATCGGATTCGGGTTTGCGGAAGTCGGCAGCCTGACGCCGCTGCCGCAGGAGGGCAATCCGCGCCCGCGCGTGTTCCGGCTGATCAACGAGCGCGCTATCATCAACCGGCTTGGCTTCAACAACGGCGGGCATGCGGCAGCGCTCGAGCGGCTGCGTCGGCGCGCGCAGAACGGCATCGTCGGTGTCAACGTCGGCGCCAACAAGGATGCAGCGGATCGCACCGCCGATTACGCACTCGGCATCGATGTTTTCTACGACGTCGCGAGCTATTTCACTGTCAACATCTCCTCGCCGAACACACCGGGCCTGCGCGATCTACAGGCCCCCGCGGCTCTCGACGCACTACTCAGCAAGGTGCTGGACGTGCGCGCCCGGAAGGTGGCTGCTGGCGCGCGCCAGGTGCCCATCGTGGTCAAGATTGCGCCGGATATCGCGGAGGATGATCTGGCTCCGGTAGTCGAGCGGCTGGTGGCGCATCGCGTTGACGGCATTGCGGTTTCCAACACGACACTGACCCGGCCGGGCCTCGACGCCAACGCGACCGCGCGCGAGACCGGCGGACTGTCGGGCCGTCCGCTATTTCATCGCTCCACAGTCGTACTGGCGCGCACATATGCCCTGACCGGCGGCCAGATTCCGCTGATCGGCATCGGCGGCATCGACAGTCCGGAGACCGCGCTCGCCAAGATCGAAGCCGGCGCGACGCTGATCCAGCTTTATACGGGTCTGGTGTATGAGGGCCCTGGTCTGATCCGCCGCATCAAGCAGAATCTGGCGCAGGCCGCAGCAAACGCCGGCGTGGCATCGATTTCCGCGCTGACCGGCAGCAAGGCACAGGACTGGGCCAGCCGCCCGCTCGATCCGTAAGCTACACCCTCAGGCGGGTTCGGCCCTCGGAAACGAGGCGCGTTCGAGCGCGGGATAGCGCGCCATCAACGTCAGTGCCCGCGCGACGTTGAACACGTGCATGGCCATCCAAAGGCCGTGGTTGCCGAACGGCGGTTCCAGCACCGCCCAGGCCGCAAAGAAGATGGCGAGGCTGACCGCCATCATGTTGCGCATGTCCGCCGTCCGCGTTGCGCCGATGAAGATGCCGTCGAGCTGAAAACACCAGACCCCGATGATCGGCATCAGCGCGGCCCAAACGAGATAGGTGCGGGCGGCGTCACGAACCTCGGGGCTCGTGGTCATGAAATCGATGATCAGCGGGCCACTGAACCAGATGCCAAGCGACATCACGATTCCGACGCCCGCGGCCCACACCGTCGAAATCCGCACCGCCTCCCGGAAACGGGCGATAGCGCGTGCGCCGATGGAGCGCCCGACCAGGCTTTCCGCCGCGAAGGCAAAGCCGTCGAGCAGGAAGATCGTGACCGCCGTCACCGACATCAGGACGGCGTTGGCGGCCAGCGTCGTATCGCCGGCCCGCGCACCCTGCGAGGTGAAGAACACTATGGCAGCCAATGCGCACAGCGTGCGGATCATGATGTCGACGTTGACGTTCATGGTCCGCTTCATGCGCATCATATCGAGGACCTGGGTCAGGCTCACCGCAGCGCCCCTGCGCGTCAGTTCGAAAAAGGCCAGGGCGAAGCCGAGCAGCGCGCCTGACCACTCCGCGATCAGCGCCGCACTGGCCACACCGGGCACCCCGAACTCGAACGCCATGACAAACAGAACGGCCAGCGCAATGTTGATAACATTAACGAAAATCTGGATGTAGAAGGCGAGATCGGCGCGTCCGAGGCCGATGAACCAGCCCAGCAGCGCGAAGTTCATCAGCCCCGCCGGCGCTGCCCAGATGCGAATGTCGAAGTAGGTTCGCGCGGCGCTTTCGACCTCCGCCGACGCGCCCATCACCGACAGCGCGCCAGCCGCGATCAGCGCCTGGAACACGATCATCGCTACGCCCGCCCCAACCGCGATGATCACCGCGCGATGCAGATTGGCCGCCACCTCAGGCCCGTCGGCCGCGCCGAGCGCCTGCGCCGTCAGCCCCGTCGTGCCCATCCGCAGGAAGCCGAAGGTCCAGTACAGGAAATTGAAGATGTTGGCGGCGACAGCGACCGCGCCGATCAGATGCGCCTGGCCGAGTTGGCCGATCACCACCGTGTCGGCAAACCCGATCAGTGGCGTCGTAGCGTTCGACAGCATGATCGGCAGCGCGATGACCAGCACGTCGCGGTGGCCGATCCTGTGACTGCCCACCGGACCGCCGGGCTGCTCGGCCTGCCGCTGCATTGCATCTATCTCTTTGATTCAGGTAGAAATTACGACCGGCGATCGTCAGACCGGCGGCCCATGCCGAACAGCCGCGCGATGAACCAGATCGGAAACACGATGACCGCGCCGATCAGGAAGTACTGCGCTGCCCACTCGACTGCGCCGAAGCCCATGTCGTAGATGCGGCGCACTAGCAGATCGATGTGATAGAAGATGTTGCCGGGCGTGATGCCCAGCGCCGACAGCACGACGCCGCCGACGATCGACAGCAGCACGACCCGGATGAAGACGCCGAACGGAATGCCGCCAAAGAACTGATCGCGATTCATGTCGGGCCTGTCCTGTGCTGACCTTTGCGCCGCAGTTGACGGCATTTCCTGCCGACGCTGCGAGCCTCTAGCATAGTTCGCAGTGCGACTGAACCCGGCCTGAACCGGGTCCGGTCGGACGCCGCGTACCCTGATTGCGGAACTGTATGGCTGCAAGACGCGCAAAATCCCCCAAGGCTGCGACGACGGCGCACTCCGATACGCTGCTTCCGACCGCATTTGCGGATTGGTTCGCAACACGCAGCTGGAGACTGCGCGAACACCAGCGTGCCCTGCTGGAAAAAGTCGAGGCCCGGCGCTCCACGCTGCTGATCGCCCCGACAGGCGCGGGCAAGACGCTGGCCGGATTCCTGCCGAGCCTCGTCGAGCTGACCAAAGGCGCGCCGGAACGTCGCGGCGCCGGGCTGCACACGCTGTACATCTCGCCGCTAAAGGCGCTGGCCGTCGACATCGCCCGTAACCTGCTGACGCCGGTCGAGGAAATGGAGCTGCCGATCCGCATCGAGACGCGCACCGGCGACACCTCGGCGGCCAAGCGCCTGCGCCAGCGCACCAAGCCGCCAGACGTGCTGCTGACGACGCCGGAACAGATCGCTCTCCTGCTGAGCCACGACGACGCCCGCTATCTGTTCGCCGACCTGCGCGTTATCGTGCTGGACGAGTTGCATGCGCTGGTCGCTTCCAAGCGTGGCGATTTGCTGGCGCTGGATCTGGCGCGGCTCGGCACAATCGCCCCGGATGCCGTGCGCATCGGCCTGTCCGCCACCGTGGCGCGGCCGTCCGAACTACGCGCCTACCTCACGCCTCAACACGAGCCGCATCGCGCCATTCATCTCGCCGACCTCGTCGTCACCGCCGGCGGCGTGAAGCCGGATATCCACATTCTGGAAAGCGACACACCGCTGCCGTGGGCCGGGCATACGGCGCGCTACGCCATCGCCGACATCTACAAAGCCGTACGCGCGCATCGGCTGTCGCTGCTGTTCGTCAACACGCGCATGCAGGCCGAATTGCTGTTCCAGGAATTGTGGCAGGTCAACGACGACAACCTGCCGATTGCCCTGCATCACGGATCGCTCGACGCCACCCAACGCCGCAAGGTGGAGGCCGCCATGGCCGCCGGAAAGCTGCGCGCGGTGGTCGCGACTTCGACACTCGATCTCGGTATCGACTGGGGCGATGTCGATCTCGTCATCAATGTCGGCGCGCCGAAGGGCGCTAGCCGCCTGATCCAGCGCATTGGCCGCGCCAACCACCGGTTGGATGAGCCATCGAAGGCGCTGCTGGTACCTTCGAACCGCTTTGAAGTCCTGGAATGCCGCGCGGCGCTCGATGCCGCCGAGGCTGGCGTGCAGGACGCGGTGCTGTCGCGCACCGGCGCGCTCGATGTGCTGGCCCAGCACGTCATGGGCACCGCCGTTGCCGGACCGTTCGCGCCAGATGCGCTGTATGCCGAGGTGCGCTCGGCGCAGCCGTACGCCGACCTCACCCGCCGAGACTTCCACCGCATCGTGGAGTTTGTTGCGACCGGCGGCTACGCGCTCAAATCCTACGAACAGTTTGCCCGCCTGAAGCCCACCGAGGACGGCAAGCTGCGGCTGACGCACCCGCGTTTTGCCCAGCAATACCGCATGAATGCGGGCACCATCGTCGAAAGCCCAATGCTCAAAGTGCGGCTGGTTGGCCGCAAGCGCATGCCCCTTCCCGGCCGCGCACGCACGCTGGTCGGCGGCCGCGTGCTGGGCGAGATCGACGAGGATTTCATCGGCGAACTGGCGATCGGCGATACCTTCGTGTTCGGCGGCGAGATCGTCCGCTTCGAGGGCCTGCGCGAAACCGACGCGTTCGTCTCGCGCGCCTTCGCCACTGATCCAAAGATCCCGAGCTATCCCGGCGGCAAGTTTCCGCTATCCACGCACCTGGCATCGCGGGTACGCGCGATGCTGGCCGATCCGCGCGGCTGGTCGAGCCTGCCCGATCCCGTCGCCGAATGGCTGGCCCTGCAGCAGCGCCGCTCGGCCCTGCCATCCAAGGACGAAGTGCTAATCGAGACGTTTCCGCGCGGGGGCCGTCACTACCTCGTCGCCTACGCGTTCGAGGGCCGGTTGGCACATCAGACACTCGGCATGCTGCTGACGCGGCGGCTGCATCGCGCCCGCGCGCATCCGCTGGGGTTCGTCGCCAACGACTACGGCATCGCGGTTTGGACCGGCGCGGACCTGTCGGCCGGTATCGCAGCCGGCCACCTCGATCTCGATGCGCTGTTCGCGCAGGACATGCTGGGCGACGATCTCGAAGCCTGGCTTGCGGAATCCAACCTGATGAAGCGCACGTTCCGCCTGTGCGCCATCATCGCGGGGCTGATCGAACGCCGGCATCCGGGAAAAGAGAAGACCGGGCGACAACTTAGCGTATCTTCGAACCTCATTTACGACGTACTACGCCAGTACGATCCCCAGCACGTGCTGCTGGAGGCCGCGTGGGCCGATGCGGCAACCGGCCTGTTGGATATTTCGCGACTGGGCGACTTCCTTCGCCGAATAAAAGGCCGAATCAGGCATCAATCGTTGTCCAGCGTATCGCCGCTGGCCGTGCCTATTCTGCTTGAGATCGGGCGCGAGGCTGTCCATGGCGCAGCACGTGAAGGCTTGTTGCGGGATGCAGCTGAGGACCTGATCGCCGAAGCTATCCAGGAGAACGCTTAAATGCTTGGGCTGAAGCCGGAGCGGTTCGATCTTCAGGATTTCAACACGCAACCGATTTCCATTTGCGGCAAGTCGTTCATCGCTGACCAGACCGGCGCCTTGTATTGGCCGGCCGAGAAGGCGCTGATCGTCGCCGACCTGCATCTCGAAAAGGGCTCGGCACATGCCAGCCGCGGCATCATGCTGCCGCCCTACGACACGCGCGCCACGCTGATGAAGCTGGTCGAGGCGATCGACCGCCACAACGCCGATACCATCATAGCGCTTGGCGACAGCCTGCACGACTGCGCCGCCGCCGACCGTATCAATTCCGAAGATCTGGATATCCTCAAGATCATCCAGGAAGACCGGCGCTGGATCTGGGTGACAGGAAATCACGACCCAATCGTGCACTCCATCTTCGGCGGCGAGACGGCCGAGGAGATCGTGCTCGAAGGCATCACGTTGCGACATGAGCCGCGTTTCGGGCAGGTGACGCACGAAATTGCTGGCCACATGCACCCGGCCGCCCGCATCTCCATCTACGGAACAGCCCTGCGCCGGCGCTGCTTCGTCAGCAACGGATTGCGGCTGGTCATGCCGGCGTTCGGCGCCTTCACCGGCGGGCTGAACGTGATGGACGACGCCTTCCAGCCACTGTTCAGCGATGACGGCCTCGCCGTCTGGATGCTGGGCGAGGAAGGGTTGTATCCGATCGCGACCCGCCTGCTCCGGCGCGACTGAACTGCCTGCAAACCGGGGCGAATGCGATGCAGCCCTCTGCCAGCTATTGATTTGCGCGGTGCGATCTGGTTCGTGTTGCGCCGAGATCGCTCGTGTCTGGAGGATACGCCCTTGGGTAGCACCATGACGCCTTCGCCGTTTACCCCGGCGTCCCTGCCGGATGTTCCGGCCATCGACGGCGTGCGGATTGCCACCGCCGAGGCTGGCATCCGCTACAAGGGCCGCACCGATTTGCTGCTCGCCGTCCTCGATCCCGGCACAGTCGCAGCGGGTGTCACCACCCAGTCGAAGACCTGCTCGGCGCCAGTTCTGTGGTGCCGCGAACAGTTGAAGCACGGTCGCGCCCGCGCACTGGTGGTCAATTCCGGCAACGCCAATGCCTTCACCGGCCGCAAGGGTCACGAAGCCGTCGAGATCACCGTAGGAGCCGCGGCCAAGGCGGTCGGCAGCAATCCGGACGAGGTTTACGTCGCCTCCACGGGCGTCATCGGCGAACCGATGGACGCGACCAAATTCGTCGGCCTGCTCGCCGATCTGAGCAAATCCGCGAAGCCGGATGCTTGGCACGCCGCCGCGCGCGCCATCATGACGACGGACACCTACCCGAAAATTGCCTTGCGCCGCGTGAAAATGGGCGACCAGGAGGTGACGGTGGCCGGCATCTGCAAAGGCTCCGGCATGATTGCGCCGGACATGGCGACCATGCTGTGCTTCATGTTCACCGACGCGGCAATCAGCCAACCGGTGCTGCAACGCCTCGTCGCCGACGCCGCCGACAGGACCTTCAACTGCACCACCGTCGACGGCGACACCTCGACCAGCGATACCGTGCTGCTGTTCGCCACCGGCAAGGCCGCCGAACGTGGCGCGCCGGTCATCCATGATATCGCCGATCCAGCCCTCGCCCCGTTTGCTGAGGCGCTGGCGGACGTGATGCATGATCTGGCGATCAGCGTGATCAAGGACGGCGAAGGCCTGACCAAGTTCGTCACCATGGAGGTGCTCGGCGCCGAGAACGACCGTGCGGCACGGCGCATCGCGTTCACGCTGGCCAACTCGCCGATCCTGAAAACGGCGATTGCTGGCGAGGATCCGAACTGGGGTCGTGTGGTCATGGCCGTCGGCAAGTCCGGCGAGGCCGCCGACCGCGACCGGCTGGCGATCTGGTTCGGCCCGCATCTCGTCGCTCGCGAAGGCGAACGCGCGCCGAATTATTCGGAGGCTGTCGCCGCCAAGTACATGAAGAACCGAGAAATCGTCATCCGCGTCGATGTCGGGATCGGTTCCGGCAAGGCTACCGTGTGGACCTGCGACCTGACGCACGGCTACGTCTCGATCAACGCCGACTATCGAAGCTAGGGAGCCGTCCACTGTCCTCGGCCAAGCCCATGCTCCTGGTCGCCGCAGCTGCGATCGTGGACACCGACCGGCGGGTACTGATCACACAGCGGCCGCCGGGAAAGCCGATGGCTGGCCTGTGGGAGTTCCCGGGTGGCAAGGTGCATGCCGGGGAGACGCCGGAGGCCGCACTGATCCGCGAGCTGTTCGAGGAACTAGGCATCGACGTGTGCCCGACCTGCCTGTCGCCGCTGACTTTCGCCAGCCACGGCTATGACGACTTCCACCTGCTGATGCCGGTATTCCAGATCCGCACCTGGGACGGCGTCATCACGCCGAGAGAAGGCCAGCAGATGAAGTGGGTGCGCACCAATCGCCTCGCCGAGTACCCGATGCCAGCCGCGGACGTTCCGCTTATTCCGATGCTGCGCGACCTGATCGGCTGACCACAGCGCCTCAAGCGCACGGCGCACCAGGCGGCAGCGATGATGCCTTCCGCGTCGCGAACTCGCCCGCCCGCAGCCGGTCGATCCAACTGGAAATCGCCTCGAACTGACCGTTGAGATGATGATCGTTGTGGCCCGCCCGCGGCAGCGGCAGGAACTCCTTTGGCTCCGGCGCGGCCTTGAACACCGCTTCCCCCATCTCGAACGGCACCACGCGGTCGCGCTGTCCATGCACGACCAGCAGCGGCGCGTGTATCCCGCCAATGCAGCCGAGTTGTTCGTAGCGGTCTTGTATCAGGTAGCGCACCGGCAGAAACGGATAGCGCGACTGGCCGACTTCCGCGATCGAGGTGTAAGGCGATTCCAGGATGATGCCACCGACCGGCACCTGTGTTGCCAGCCTCGTCGCGATGCCGCTACCTAGTGATTCGCCATAGAGAATGATATCGGCCGGCGCCACGCCATCCGCGATGAGCCTGTCGTAAGCGAGGCGGGCGTCGGCGAAGTTAGCCTTCTCGCTCGGACTGCCCAAAGAGCCGCTGTATCCGCGATACGTCATCATCAGCATGCCGCGGCCGCGCTGCAGATAGCGGCGCATGCGATCCGAACGCGCCGCCAGATTGCCGCCGTTGCCGTGGAAATACAGCAGCGTTGGCTGGCCCGGCCGCGCGCGCCCGTACCAGGCGAGAACGCGCGCGCCATCCGGCGCGTCGAGCGTCAGCTCCTCGACACCCTCAAGCCCGATATCGTGCGGCAGGACGTGTATCGTGGACGGAAAGTAGGTCAGCTTGCGCTGCACCATGAAAGCAACCGCGATGATGATCGCGTAGACGAGTGCACAAATCAGAATGATCTTCGTAGCAGTCGCCATCAGCTCCTTCCGGGACGGCTCGGCGTCATCGTCGTACGATTACGCTCAGCGCGGGATACCTTCATCGTTGTGTGCGTCTTGGCTGTTCCGCACAATCCGCCAATGGAGGAACGCGGAGAACACAAAGAACATATAGCCGTTGAGCTCGACCAACTCTTCCCAGAATTGCTTGCCATGCCATCCGACAATCCGTCGGTCGATGTAGACGCTGACCATCAGTAGCGCGCCGGCGATGAAAAGCGGCAATGCTGTCGGCTTTATGGCCATGCGCAGCAAGTCGAGCCACTGGCGCCAGTTGCGCGTTAGATAATAGAGGATCGGCAGCGTCATCGCGATCAGCAGGATTTCCTGCAGGCCATTGTGTGACAGCCACTGGAACCACTCCGGTCCGCCCAATGTCTTCACGTCCAGTTCGCGCACGAACATCGCTGCGGCGAGCATCGTCAGCGCACAAGCTGCCGTTTTTTCCGCACCGCGCCCGTTGCGCCAGCCGAGCCAGAACAACACAAATGCCAGCGCGATGAACACGAGTTGGCTCTGTTCGATGATGCCGTGCTCTTTGCCAAGAAGTTCGCCCATGCCTCTCCGCCAAGCCTCGATGAAGCCAAAATCGATCAGCGCAAACGTGACGAGAAAAGCCAAAACACTGAATGCGCTAATGATGGAAACGTGAGATCGGGAGCCCTGGGCAGCCAGCTCAAACGCCGCCGGTTCAAGCCGATCCTGTTCCGCCATTGTAAACCCTAGCCTTGCGAAGAGCTTCACGATTCCGTCGTAAAACTGTCGCAACTCTTTCACAAGGCGAAAGGCCGGGGAACAAAGACGTTAGTGGTGGAATAAGGCTTTCGTGTTGCCAGGACTAATCAGTGCGCCATCGCCTTGACGATCTCTTCGGTCATCTTCTTGGCGTCACCGAAAAGCATCATCGTGTTGTCGCGATAAAATAGCGTGTTGTCGATGCCGGCGTAGCCGGACGACATCGAGCGCTTGTTGAACATCACCGTGCCGGCTTTCCACACCTCGAGCACCGGCATGCCGTAGATCGGCGATGTCGGGTCTTCCTTGGCCGCCGGATTCGTGACGTCGTTGGCGCCGATGACGTAGGCAACATCCGCCTGGCTGAACTCGTTGTTGATGTCTTCGTGTTCGAACACTTCGTCGTAGGGCACGTTGGCTTCGGCCAGCAGCACGTTCATGTGGCCTGGCATACGGCCAGCGACCGGATGGATCGCGTACTTAACCTCGACGCCCGCCTTCTTAAGGTTGTCGGCCAGTTCACGCAGCGCATGCTGGGCTTGCGCAACGGCCATGCCGTAACCCGGCACAATGATGACCTTCGAAGCGTTCTTCAGCATGAAGGCTGCGTCGTCGGCTGAACCCTGCTTGACCGGGCGCTGCTCAGCCGCGCCGCCAGCCGGTCCCGCGACTTCGCCGCCGAAACCACCAAGGATGACCGAAATGAACGAGCGGTTCATGCCCTTGCACATGATGTAGGACAGGATCGCGCCTGATGAGCCGACCAGAGCACCGGTGATGATCAGCGCGACGTTGCCAAGCGTGAAGCCGATACCGGCCGCCGCCCAGCCCGAATACGAGTTCAGCATAGATACGACGACCGGCATGTCGGCGCCGCCGATGGGAATGATGATCAGGACGCCGAACGCCAGCGCGGTCAGCGTGATCATCCAGAACAGCCATGCCGAGCCGCCGGACTTCGCGAAGAAAATGACCAGCATTACCAGCAGCACCGCCAGGCCGATGTTGATGGCATGACGTGCCGGCAGCAGGATCGGCTTGCCGGACATACGCGCGGATAGCTTTGCGAACGCAATGATGCTGCCCGTGAAGGTGATGGCGCCGATCGCAGTGCCGAGCGACATCTCGATAAGGCTGGCGAAGCCGATGTGGCCCCTCATGTCGGCGATGCCGAAGGCGTCCGGCGCGTACAGCGCGGCAGCCGCTACGAACACAGCGGCGAGACCAACCAGTGAGTGGAAGGCTGCGACCAATTCCGGCATCGCCGTCATCGGAATGGAGCGCGCGATGTATGCGCCGGCGCCGCCACCGATGCCAATACCGGCAATAATCAGGAACCAGGTCAAGAACGAATCTGGAGCCGACAACTGAAATAGCGTGGTGACGACCGCAATGGTCATGCCCACCATGCCGAAGGTATTGCCCTGGCGCGACGTCTCAGGGCTCGACAATCCTCGCAACGCGAGAATGAACAGGATGCCCGAGACGAGATAAAGGAATGCGACGAGATTGGCCGACATGGGGGAGCCCTTTAGCGCTTGCCGTCTTTTATCTTGTACCTGCCGAGCATGCGCTGCGTGACGAGGAAGCCACCGAAGATATTTACGGAGGCCATGATCAGGGCGAGGAACCCAAACAGTTTGGCGAGCACGGAGCCCGAGACGACGAGGCTAACGCCGACCGCCAGCAGGGCACCGACCACGATTACCGAGGAAATCGCATTGGTCACCGACATCAGTGGCGTATGCAGGGCCGGCGTGACGCTCCACACCACGTAGTAGCCAACGAAAATCGCCAGTACGAACACCATGAACTGATAGACGAACGGCGACACGCCAGTGCCGGCATCAACGGCGGCAAACGCTGCATCGGTTGCCAGCAGCGACACGGCAGCCGCCGTTGCGAACGCGGAAAAGTAAGATCCGGCCAATCGTTTGGTCATGGTCACGCCACCTGTTGCTGGAGGTTGGGGTGAACGATGCGGCCGTCCTTGGCCACCAGCGTGCCCTTGATGATTTCGTCGTCCCAGTTGACCTTGATCGCCTTCTCGGCCTTGTCGATCATCAGCTCAAGGAAGGCGAACAGGTTGCGGGCATACAGGCTCGATGCGTTAACCGGCACTTCACCGGCCAGATTGACCGGCCCGACGATGCGCACACCGCCGACTTCAACCGTTTCTCCAGCCTTGGTCAGTTCGCAATTGCCGCCGCGCTCGGCCGCGAGATCGATAATCACCGAGCCCGGCTTCATGCTCTCAACCATGGCGGCCGTGATCAGGCGCGGCGCCGGGCGCCCCGGGATCAACGCCGTCGTCACCACGACATCCTGGTTGCGGACGTGATTGGCGACGAGTTCGGCCTGCTTTTTCTGATATTCGGCCGACATCGGCTTGGCGTAGCCAGCCTGCGTTTCGGCCTGCTTGAATTCCTCGTCCTCGACGGCGACGAACTTAGCGCCGAGCGAAACCACCTGTTCCTTGGTGGCCGGACGAACGTCGGTCGCGGTCACGATCGAACCCATGCGGCGCGCAGTGGCAATTGCCTGCAGCCCGGCAACGCCAACGCCCATGATGAACACCTTGGATGCGGGAACCGTACCCGCAGCCGTCATCATCATCGGCATGGCCTGATCGAACAGAGCCGCCGCATTCACGACCGCCTTGTAGCCGGCGAGGTTGGCCTGGCTCGACAGCACGTCCATCGACTGCGCGCGAGAGATGCGCGGCATGAATTCCATCGAGAACAGCGTCGCGCCGGTTCCGGCCAGCGTATCGAGGCCTTCACGATCCGAATAAGGATCGATCATCGCGGCCACGATGGCGCCGGGCTTCAGCGCCGACAGTTCGGCAGTACTGGGACGGCGCACCTTGAGCAGGATATCGGCGCCCTGGACGGCCTCGTCCCGCGTGGCGGAGATGTGCGCGCCCTGCGCCTTGTACTGATCGTCCGAAAAGCGCGAGCGCAGCCCTGCCCCACTTTCGACTTTCACGTTGCAGCCCAACGCCGTCAGTTTCTTCACGGTATCGGGCGAGGCCGCCACGCGGGGCTCGTCCGCAGCTTCAGCCGTAACGGCAAGGGTGACCATCAAGACTTCCGTCAGCTAGGCCGGTGTCGGCAAGTGCGTTCCGGTCGGATTCATGCGGGGGCCATCTTGCGAGGGCCGGTTATGCAGGACCGCATCGTCGGACGACGCGCGGGATATCTCGAACTGAAGCGTTAGAGCAGGAAGATCGCCATCAGAACCAGGATCGCGATCACGAACCCGCTCAGCACCTTTGTGCCGAGAATGAAGCCGTTGTACGTGCGGACATGCTCTTTGTAGTCCATGGCAGCGTTGCCGCCCGACGTATCGATGCTCACCAGAGCCCTCCACCTAGCCTATGCGTGCATCAGCCCTGCCGTCAGGGCGGAACCGTGCACGCGGAATTGTGTCGATTGTGCACCAATGCACCTATCGCAGACCGCGACCGGCTTCAAGTCCGGAAACGCGGATGCATTGCGTCGGCGACACACGCCTGAGCCGCCTGTCGGCAGATCACGGAGAGGCATTGGCGCGACTGGGCTCGGCGCAGCGATGCCCGCACGCGTTGGGGCAACGTTGAAAACCAGGATTGAGACTGCGGGCCCTTGCAAGCAATCTCCGGCTCGAAAGCCTCGGGAAGATGGGGCAGGGACCGCAACGGCTCAATGAATGTCTAAAGCTGTCACAAGCGACGGAAATTGCCGGGTTCTTCAGTCAGAACGCCGCCACAAGCTGGCCCGGACGTAACGGCACACATTCATGCAATGGGCGAGCAGGCAGGACTACATTCTTGACGAAGCGTCATTATTGTCCACATAGGGGGTGGTATCCCAATGCCATCACACGCTCATGCGTCGAAAGGCCATGTCATGGCACGCGTCTTGATTGGTTTGGCTGCCGCCGCTTTCTGCTCGTGCCTCGCCGCCACGACACCGGTAGCCGCGGTGCTGGTCAGCTGCCAGACCACTGGCAGTTTCGAGAACTGGCTGGCCGATTTCCGCGATGAGGCAGCCCGCGAGGGCATTTCCCCGGCAACCATCTCGGCTGCACTCGACGGCATGACGCTTGATCCCAGCATTCTGGCCCGCGACCGCAAGCAAAGCTTCTTTTCGCAAACCTTCCTGGATGTCGTCGCTAAACTGGCCACGCGCAATCGTGTTCAAAACGGTGCTCGCGCTATAGAGCGGCACAAGGCGATCTTCGACCGAGCGGAACGGGATTACGGCGTGCCGGCCGGACCGATCGCAGCATTCTGGGCACTAGAAAGCGATTTCGGAGCCGATACGGGCAAGCTGCCGGTGCTGCGTTCGCTGGCGACGCTAGCCTATGACTGTCGCCGCGGCGACATGTTCCGCGCAGAGCTGATAGCGGCGCTGCGCATCATCGAGCGTGGCGATCTCAAGCCAGCGGAGATGATCGGCTCATGGGCCGGAGAACTCGGCCAGACCCAGTTTCTGCCCGGCCATTATTGGAACTATGCCGTCGACTATGACGGCGACGGACGTCGCGACCTGATGCGCAGTCCCGCCGACGTCATCGGTTCCAGCGCGGCGTTCCTGCAGCGCCTCGGCTGGCAGCGCGGCCAACCCTGGCTACAGGAGGTGCGCGTGCCAATTCAAATGGCCTGGGATCAGGCCGATCTCTCTATTCAGCATCCCCGGTCGACGTGGGCGAACTGGGGCGTTACCCTCGCCGATGGCCATCCGATAACGGCCGACGACCTGCCCGCATCGCTGCACTTGCCGATGGGACGAAATGGTCCGGCCTTCCTGGCCTATCCCAATTTTCGAGTGTTCCTGAGGTGGAACCAGGCCCCCAACTACACCACCACCGCCGCCTATCTCGCGACCCGCATCGACGGCGCCCCTGCTCTGCGTAACGGGAATGCCCCGGTGGCGCCGTTCGGCATCGAGCAGACTCGCGAGTTGCAAGAACTGCTTGCGAAAGCAGGGCTTTACACGATGGCCATCGACGGTCGCCTCGGCAATGGCACGCGTTCTGCGGTCAAGTCGGCACAGATCAAATTCGACATGCCGGCGGACGCTTATCCCACCCCGGAACTGGTCGAGCGGCTCCGGCGTCCTTAAGGTGCGCCGCATGCGACGCGCGTCCGGAGTTCCGGCGCGCCATGAAACTCAGATCCAATATGGTGTACTCAATGCTTCTTGATGGAAAAATCGCTATCGTCACTGGCGCCAGCCAGGGCATCGGTCAGGCCTGCGCCGAACGACTGGCGCGCGACGGCGCCAAGGTCGTCGTCTCCGACGTCAACGACGAGATGGGCGCCAAGGTTGTCGCCGGGATCAAGGCGGCAGGTGGCGAAGCGATCTATCATCGCTGTGACGTGTCGCAGAAACTCGATGTACACAATCTGGTCGCCCAGACGCTGGAGCATTTCCAGGCCATCGACGTGCTGGTCAATAACGCCGGAATCGTCGATGATAAACCCTTTCTCGATCTCGACGAGAGCGAATTCGACCGCATCCTGCGCATCAACCTGAAGGGATCGTTCCTGTGCGCGCAGGCCGTCGCCCGCCAGATGGTCAAACAGGTCGAGACTGGCCGCCCGGCCGGCGCCATCGTCAACATGAGCTCGATCAACGCCTGGTTCGGCCTGCCCGACCATGTCGCCTACTCGACCTCCAAGGGCGGCGTCACGCAGCTCACCAAATCCATGGCCATCGCGCTGGCGCCACATGGCATTCGCGTCAATGCCGTGGGTCCCGGCTCGATCGAGACGCCGATGCTGGCTGAGGTCGTCAAGGACAAGGCGTTTCGCACCAAGGCGCTGTCGCGCACACCAATCGGGCGGTTCGGCAAGCCGAAAGAAATGGCCGCGGTTGTGGCTTGGCTCGCCAGCGAACAGGCAAGCTACGTAACCGGAACCACTGTCTATGCCGACGGCGGCCGCATGGGCCTGAATTACTTCGTTCCAGTCAAGGACTAATCGCAATGACGATGGGTGAAGCCGGCACCGCCGCGACTTCACCCATTGCGCGACTAGCGGTCGGCGTCTTCGTCGTCTGGGGTCTCGGCCGGAGCGTTCATGCCGCGCAGCTTGGCGAGGACGCGGGCGTCTTCTTCCTCGGGCGTCGCCTCGTGTTCCTCGGCCTCCTTCGGAGCCAGGATTTCAGCCGCATGCAGCCCGCCCTGGCGCACTGTCTCCGACACCGGTAGCAACGTGCCACCAGCATCCGCCTGATCGAACTTGCGCTCCTTCTCGACCCGCTTCGCGGCCTTCGACACTTCGGCATCGAGGTCGGTCTGCGAGCAAAGGCCCAGCGTCACGGGATCCTGCGGAACGAGGTTCGCCGAGTTCCAGTGCGTGCGCTCGCGGATCTGCTCAATGGTCGGCTTGGTGGTGCCGACCAGGCGCATGAGCTGGCTGTCCTTCAGCTCTGGATGATTGCGCAGCAGCCACAGCACGGCGTTAGGGCGATCGTGACGGCGTGACACCGGCGTATAGCGCGGCCCGCGCTTGGTCTTCACCTGCGGGATTTCCAGCTTCGGCTCGGCCAGCCTCAAGCGGTGGGTGTCATCTTCCTCCGCCCGCTTGATTTCCTCGCGCGTCAGCTGACCAGTCGCAATCGGGTCCATACCCTTGATCCCGGCCGCCACGTCTCCGTCGGCGATGCCCTTCACCTCAAGCAGGTGCATGCCGCAAAACTCGGCAATCTGGTCGAACGAGAGCGACGTATTCTCGACCAGCCAAACGGCTGTCGACTTCGGCATCAATGGTCTGCGATCGCTCATAAGGATTTCCTCCTGGCCCCGCGGGGGCACCGCGCCGGCCTAACAATCCAACGGAAAGATTGGGAATTGCACGGTTATATCGATCCCGGCGACCAACTGCAACCGATGGATGCTCGGAACCGGTACATCCAAGGCCTTGCTGCCTAATTTGGCGGCGCAACGAACCATGCTTATTTGTGTTGCGGTGCAAACACGGGCTGACTAGTGTTCGCGGCCGTCTAGGGACGACGCCTGCGTCATGCGGAACAGGAGAGCAAGAAAACATGACCGTGATGACACGCGCTGGCTACTTCTTCGAAGACCTTGAAGTGGGTATGGAAGCCAGCTTTCAAAAGGCCGTAACCGAGCAGGACATCATGATGTTCGCAGAGGCTACGGGCGATAAGAACCCTGTCCATCTCGATGCCGATTACGCCGCCAAGACCATGTTCAAGGAGCGGATCGCGCACGGCATGCTGACCGCGAGCTACATTTCAGCCGTGTTCGGGACGAAAATGCCAGGCCCCGGGGTGATTTACATCTCGCAGACACTGAACTTCCGGGCGCCCGTGAAGATCGGCCAGACGGTCACCGCCAAGGTGCGCGTGGTCGAGTTGTTTCCGCCCAAACGGCGCGCTCGTTTCGAGTGCACCTGTTCGACGGAAGACGGCAAGGTCGTGCTCGAAGGCGAGGCCATGCTACTGATCCCCGGCCGTCCGACCTGACGGCCGAATGGATGCCGCGGTGGCGCGCCGCGGCCGAACGCACCCGACGTCTTCTCAATTGCGCCTGAGAAGACTATTCCATCCACTCCGAAACAGGTCTCCAGAGCAACAGGATTGCCGCGCCCAGCATGCGCATCGTCCACGGTTATCAGCAGGTTCCCGCCGAGACCCACGGTTCGTCCCTGGCCATCGGTAATTTCGACGGCGTGCATCGCGGACATCAGGCCCTGCTGCTGGATGCGGTTGCCGATGCACGCGCAGCCGGCCGGCCGGCCGGCGTCGTGGTGTTCGAGCCGCACCCGCGCGAGTTCTTCCGCCCGTCTGAGCCACACTTCCGGCTGACCACACTGTCCGAGAAGCTCGCCCTGCTGGAACGCTTAGGTCTTGATTTCGCTGTAGTTCTCAAGTTCGACGCAGAGCTGGCGAACCTGACCGCTGAGACCTTCATCTCGCGCGTCCTGGTCGAAGGGCTGCAGGTCGCGCACGTCGTCATCGGCTACGACTTCTTCTTCGGCAAGAACCGCGGCGGCACACCCGAGACCATGCGCGCAGGCGGCCTCGCGCACGACTTCGACGTGCGGGTCGTGCCACCGGTCGCCGAAGCGGGAGAGGTGTTTTCCTCCAGTTCGGTGCGCGCCAAGCTGGCAGCAAGCGACGTGCGAGCCGCTGCCTTGGCGCTTGGCCACTGGTGGCGCGTCGCGGGCGTCGTCACCGGCGGCGCCAAGATCGGCACCGGCCTCGGCTTTCCCACAGCCAATATTACCCTGTCGCCCGGGACCGCGCTCGGCCACGGCATCTACGCCGCCCGGGTATTCGTGGATGGCGTCATGCATCGCGGCGCCGCCTATCTCGGCACCCGCCCCACCTTCGATGACGGCGTGCCGGTGCTGGAGGTATTCCTGATCGACTTCGACGGCGACTTGTATGGCCGCGAAATCGTGGTCGAATTTCTGGATTTCATCCGCGGCGACCTGCGCTTCACGGATATCGAGGCGCTGAAAGCGCAGATGGCTGAGGATTGCGCGCGAGCCACTGAGATCATCGACGCCGTCGAGGCGCATAACCCGCTGGCGGCGTTCCGGCTCGGCCAGCGTTGAGACGACCCGAGATCCACCCGCCCAGGTTCCTCTTTGCTTCACGCGGCGAGGTTGCTAGAAGGCGCGTTCAACCTGAAAGGTGAAAGAGCCACCCCATGGCCAAGGATAACGGAGGCAAGGCGGAGTCGCAGGGTCGCGACTGGAGCCAGACGCTTTTCCTGCCGAAAACCGACTTTCCGATGAAAGCCGGACTGCCCGAACTCGAACCGCGGCTGATCGCCCGCTGGAACGACCTGGGCATTTACAAGCGCCTGCGCGAGAGCGCTGCGGGCCGCAAGAAATTCATTCTCCACGACGGCCCCCCATACGCCAACGGCAACATCCACATCGGCACAGGTCTGAACAAGATCCTTAAGGACGTCGTGGTGCGCTCGCACCAGATGATGGGCGCCGACGCCAATTACGTACCCGGTTGGGACTGCCACGGCCTGCCTATCGAATGGAAGATCGAGGAAGAATACCGCGCCAAGGGCAAGAGCAAGGACGAGACGCCAATCCTTGAGCTGCGCCGCGACTGCCGCGCGTTCGCCAACAAGTGGATCGACATTCAGCGCGAGGAATTCAAGCGCCTCGGCGTCGAGGGCGACTGGGCCAATCCCTACGCCACGATGAACTATCCGGCCGAAGCCCGCATCGCCGGCGAACTGATCAAGTTCGCGATGAACGGCGCGCTGTATCGCGGCTCCAAGCCCGTGATGTGGTCGGTCGTCGAGCGCACGGCGCTGGCGGAAGCCGAGGTCGAATATCACGAGGTCACCAGCCCGACGATCTGGGTCAAGTTCCCGGTTTCGGAAGTGCAGGTGACCAAGCGCGATGTCGCCCAGGGCCTCAACGGCATCGACGACATCTCCATGGCCAGCATCGTAATCTGGACCACGACGCCGTGGACCATCCCGGGCAACCGCGCCATCTCATTCAACAAGACGATCGCTTACGGCGTCTACGAGGTGACCGACGCCCCGGCCGATAACTGGGTGAAACCCGGCCAGCGGCTGATCCTCGCCGACAAGCTGGCCGATGGCGTGCGCACGGCGGCGCGCATCGACGGCTGGCGGCGCGTCGGTGACGTCTCGCCGACCACGCTTGCGGCCCTCGTCTGCAAGCATCCGCTGCATAGCCAGGGTTATGAATTCCAGGTCCGCCTGTATCATGGAGACCATGTCACCGACGATGCCGGCACCGGGTTCGTGCACACTGCCCCGGGTCACGGCGCCGAAGACTATGCGGTGTTCGAAGAGCATCGGAAGTCGTTCGCGGAAGCCGGCATTCCCGAAGTCCCGCACACGGTCGGCGAGGACGGTTATTATTTCCGTCATGTGCCGCTTTTCGGCGGCGAGACCCCGAAGCGCGTCATCGACGACAAGGGCAAGTTCGCCGACGCCAACGAAGCGGTGATCCAGGAACTGATCCGGTCCAACGCTCTGGTGGCGCGCGGGCGGCTCAAGCATACCTATCCGCACTCCTGGCGCTCGAAAGCGCCGGTAATCTTCCGCAATTCGCCGCAGTGGTTCATTGGCATCGACAAGCCGATCAAGTCGCAAGGCCATCAGTCGGACAAGGCGATCCGCGAACTCGCGCTGAAGGCCATCGATGAGACGCGCTTTGTACCGGCGTCCGGGCAGAACCGCCTGCGCGGCATGATCGAGGCGCGTCCCGACTGGGTCATCTCGCGTCAGCGGGCCTGGGGCGTACCGATCACGGTGTTCCTCAACAAGAATGACCAGACCTACATCCCCAACGCCAACTGGGCTGGATCGGCCGAGCTGACCAAGCGCATCATGGCCGAGTTCACGGCCGACGGCGCAGATAGCTGGTTCACCGAAGGCGCCAAAGAGCGGCTGCTGGCCGGGCTCGTCGACGACCCGTCGGAGTGGGAGCAGGTTCGCGACATTCTCGACGTGTGGTTCGAATCCGGTTCGACCCACGCCTTCGTGCTGGAGGACCGCCCGGATCTCAAGTGGCCAGCGGACCTTTATCTGGAAGGTTCGGACCAGCATCGCGGCTGGTTCCATTCTTCGCTGCTGGAGAGCTGCGGCACGCGCGGCCGCGCGCCCTACGACGCGGTGCTGACGCACGGTTTCGTCGTCGATGGCGAAGGCCGCAAGATGTCGAAGTCGCTCGGCAACGTGGTGGCACCTCAGGACGTCATCAAGAAATCGGGTGCCGAAATCCTGCGCATCTGGGTCGCCAGTGCCGATTACTCGGAAGACCTCCGTATCGGACCCGAGATCCTCAAGTCCAACATCGAGACCTACCGCAAGCTGCGCAACACGCTGCGCTGGATGCTCGGCAGCCTTGGCCATTTCGACGAGGCGTCACGGATCGAGCAGTCGGCCATGCCCGGGCTTGAGCAGTACATGCTGCACCGGCTGGCGGAACTCGACGCGTTGGTGCGGCAGGGTTATCAGGCGTTCGATTTCAAGCGCGTGTTTCATACGCTATCGAACTTCTGCATCAACGATCTGTCGGCGTTCTACTTCGATATCCGCAAGGACACGCTGTATTGCGAGGCCTATTCCAGCGCGAAGCGGCGCGCCTGCCTGAGCGTGCTCGATGAAATCTTCCAGCGGCTGACGATCTGGCTGGCGC
>JAEZBZ010000069.1 GCA_023412745.1 Pseudomonadota bacterium
CTCAGCCCTTTGTCGCGCCAGCGGTCAGGCCGGCAATGTAGTAGTCCATCAGGAAGGCGTAGATGATGAGCGGAGGCGCGGCGCCAAGCAGCGCACCCGTCATGATCTGACCCCAGTTGAAAACGTCACCCTTGATCAGGGTCGTAATAATGCCGACCGGCAGCACCAATTGATCCGCCGATGTGGTGAAGGCCAGCGGATACAGGAACTGCGCCCAACTCACCGTGAAGGCGAAAATCGTGGCTGCGATGATGCCGGGCAACGCGACCGGAATGAACACCTTGGTCAGCGTCTGCATCCAGCTTGCGCCGTCGATGACCGCCGCCTCGTCCAATTCCTTCGGGATCGATGCGAAATACCCGATCATGATCCACGTACAGAACGGCACCGTCAGCGTCGGATAAAGGATCAGCAGCACCCACCAGCGATTGATCAGTTGAATGCCGGTGAGATCGGAAAACTGCGCGAACATTTTGAACAGCGGCAGGAACAGCAGCGTGTCCGGCACGAGATAGGTTAGAAACACACCCGTCGCCAAACCTGCCGAGCCCCAGAACCTCATGCGCGACAGCGCGAATGCCGCCGGAACGCTGATCAGCATCGTGATCGTCACGACGAAAATCGAGACGATCGCCGAATTGCGGAAGAACGTGAGGTAAGTGTTGGAACCCAAGAGCTCGCGATAATTCTCCAGCGTCGGCTGGTAGACCCACCACGGATTGGTCGCGGCGGATATTTCCTGGCTGGTCTTCAGCGAGGTGATCAGCATGTAGACGGGCGGCAGCAGGAAAAACACCACGAAGATCGACAGAAAAATATAAGACCAGCGCAGGGCCCATGCGCGATCCCGCGCCATGCTGCCATATACGGGCTTGGAGCGCGCACGCTTCATAGGAGCAACGTCTGCTGTAGCCATTACGCTTCGTTCCCCCGCTTGGTGATGTCGCGCAGAATGAAGATCGCCGCAATGCCGAGGATCGGCAGCATGAACAGCGATACGCTGGCTCCCAGAGGAATGTCATTGCCCTGAATGCCGAGCCGGAACGCCCAGGTGGCGAACACGTGCGTCATGTCGATCGGGCCGCCGGCGGTAAGGATCTGCACGATGTCGAAATTGGCGAATGTGACGATCAGCGAGAACAGCGCCGTGATAGCAATAATGTTCCGCATCATCGGCAGCGTGATGTACCAGATGCGCTGCCACCAATTGGCGCCGTCGATTTCGGCGGCCTCGTAAAGCTGGTCGGGTACGGACTTCAGCGCCGCGAGATACATGATCATGAAGAACGGCGCGCCAATCCAGATATTGACCAGGATCACTGAGAAGCGCGCCCAATAGGCGTCACCCGTCCAGGCCACCGGACCGATTCCTACGTGAGCCAGCAGCCAGTTGAAGGCGCTGTAGGACGGGTCGAACAGCCACAGCCATGCCAAGCAGCTCATCGCCGGCGGAATGACCCAGGGAACCAGCAGCATGCCGCGCCATTTGCGCTGCCCCTTGGCGGGCAGGTTGTGGACGAAATGCGCGACGATGAAGCCGATGATGGCTTTGAAGACAACTGCGGTGATGGCGAAGATGCAGGATTGCTTCACCACCAGCCAGAAGGTTTCGCGCTTGAACAGAAAGAAGAAGTTATCCAGCCCGACGAACCGCTGCATCGACTTGTTCACCGTCGCCAGATGCATCGCATAGAGGGCCGGATACAGCACCAGCACCACGATCAGCAAAATCAGCGGCAACGCCATCAGGAACGCAATGGTGGATTTGCGCTGCATAGCGCGGCGCAGACTTGATGAACTTGACTTACTTCGCACCTTGCTGGCGTGCGTTTTGACTGCGGCGTCGACCATATGCTTCCTCGTGTCCGTCAGCCTTGGCTGGGAATCGCTTCTAGAATGCGCGCCGCCACGCAGCGCGCACTCTCAACCTGCGACATTCTGGAACGGCTCCGCGACCTCCCCTGCGGAGATCGCGGAGAACACCCATGCGCAGGATCAGGTGCGCATGAAGCCTTCGACTTCGCTCTCGGCCCAAGAGAGAACCGATTCCATCTTCTCGCCGTTCAGCAGACGCGCGACCATTTTGGTCTGGACGCCCTGCACATAGATCTGATGCGCGATCTTCGGCGGGGCCGGCCCACCAGCAATCGACAGCGTCTGATGGTTGTGCGGGTTGGGGTAGTGATAGAGCGTGCCCGTGGGCGGCCCCATCTCGGCCCAGGTCTTGAAGTCTGTCAGGTTCTCGAACGACGGCAGATCGTAGCCAGCACTTGCTGCGACCATTTTCTCTGCGGCGGAGCGCGTCGACAAATGGCGCAGCAAGCTCTTCGAAGCTTCCTTGTTCTTGCTGAACGTCCAGATGCCCCACAGGTAAGGCAGGAACGGCGCATAGCGGCCATTCGGACCTGACGGGAAGCCATGCGTCCAGCACTGCTCTGCGATTTGCGGCGCATCGCGCTTCGCAACGGCCCATGCACTCGGCGGGTTCATGATCAGGGCGCCATTGCCCGCCACAAGCCACTTGTTATTGGAGGCGTCGTCCCAGGCTGGTGCATCCGCAGGCAGGAACTTGGCCAGTTTGGCCATATACTCCAGCGCCGCGCGGACTTTGTCCGACTTGACCGTGACATCGCCCTTATCGTTGACCAGCATGGCACCGTGAGCATGGAAGAAAGCGCCCATGGTATCTACCGAGTCGGTGGTCGTGCCGAGGCCGATGCCGAACGGTTTCCCGCCCTTGTGGCACGCCTCGGCCGCCTTCAGGAAAGCTTCGAGCGTCCAGCCGTCGGCTTTCGGCGCAGATCCCGCCGGGTACATTGCCTGCACGTCGATGCCAGCCAGCGACTTCATGAGGTCGATGCGCGAGCACGGCCCCTTGATCTGGCTGCCGACGGTGGCCGGGATGACGCGCCAAGTCCCGTTGATCTTGCCGAGATATTCGACGGTGTTATTGACCTTTCCATGCTCCTTGATGAGGTCGTTCATAATATCGTCGACCGGCTCAAGAAGTTCGGAATGCGCCTGCGGCTCCCAGGTCGGGAATGCGAGAATATCGTGGCCCGACTTGGCCTGCGCTTCCGCGGCAATCGTTATGAGGTTCTTGTTGCCTTGGCTCGGAATGAAGTCGATCTGGACCTCGACCTTTTCCTTTTCGCTCCATTCCTTCGTCAGCGTCTCGGTAATCTTATTCGCGCCGGGTACCCAGTGGTCCCAGAAGCCCACGGAAATCTTGCCGGCAGCGTGCGCTGTGCGGACATAGGGCGCCGCGATTAGCGCCGCCGATGCCGCAGCAGTCGTCGCCATAAATTTCCGGCGTGACAGCTTATTCTTCCTCATGCTGCTTCCTCCTGGTTTATTTTTTTGAAGGTCTCAAAACCCTTCACATGTCGTTAGACAGCGGTCTTCATTCCTCCTGTTGTTGAATTCATGTGATTATCCTTCGGCACATGTTCGCCGAAATCCTTGATGAAGCGCGTGTGCGACCGCTTCAAATGATTGTGCATTGCTGCTCGTGCACGCTTCGGATCACGACCCGCAATGGCATCGCGAATGGCAATATGCTCGTCGAGAGCAGACCGCCACGCGGTGAAATCGAGCGTATGGCGCGCGAGCCGCTCGAAATACGGATTTATCCTCAAATCGAAGAGTTCTCCGACACAACGCGCCAGAACGACGTTGGATAGCGTTTCAGCGATAGCGAAATGAAACGCGCGATCGAACGCCAGAAAATTGTCACCCGAATAATTCGGGCAGCGGACATCAGCGAGCGCGGAATCAATCCTGGCGATATCCTTGGCTTTGGCGCAGCGCGCCGCCTCCTCGGCAATGGCGCTTTCCACCAGACGACGCGCGCCGAGGATTTCAAACGATCCTTCGATGGCCGACGTGTCGGACAGCACCGGCGGCGGCTGCGGGTCAATCACGTACACTCCGGAACCGACGCGGATCTTGAGCCGTCCCTCCACCTCAAGCGCAATCAGCGCCTCTCGCACGGTCGGCCGAGAAACACCCAAGCGTGTCGCAAGCTCACGCTCCGCAGGCAACCGGCTCCCCACCGGAAACTCCCCACGCTCCATGAGCGAACGCAAATGGTCTGCGACGCGACGGTAAAGTCTGCGCGACTCTATTGGTTCAAGCGGCAAGATAGTCTCCTTGCGCGCGTTTCCACTCCCGAATTTTTATGCCGACTTTCAGTAGTCGGTTGGTATGACCATTTGACCGCTATTCTCGCAGACCTGTCAAGCGGAGAGCGTCTCGGAAAAACGTATAATATAAAGAGTTTCACGCCAATCCTGCGCGCGCGAACAATGCAAGCGCTTGCACGGCGGCACGGCTTCAAACAGCATCCACGACTCAGCCAGCGGCCACGGATCGGCCCAGCCACTATGATCCGGCCGCACTCCATCACAAAGTTCAAAGGCCTCGCGATGAAGACCTACACGAAGTCCGATTTCCCCGTCGACGATGTGCGCCGCTTTCTCGAACCTGGTCCGATCGTTCTCGTCAGCTCGCGATGGCAACTGCGCGCCAACATCATGACCATGGGCTGGCACATGATCATGGGTTTTCGCCCGTCTCTGATCGGCTGCTATATCTGGAGCGAAAATGAGAGCTTCAACATGGTGCGTAAAAGCAAGCAATGCGTGATCAACATCCCGACCGCCGACATCGCGAAAACGGTGGTCGGCATCGGAAACACCAGCGGACGGGACATCGACAAGTTTGAGGAGTTCGGCCTGACCGCAGAACCCGGCACCGTCGTCGATGCGCCGTTGATCAAGGAATGCTACGCCAATTTTGAATGCAGGCTGATCGATACCAGCCTGATCAACAAATACAGCCTGTTCATCCTGGAAGTCGTGAAGGCCCACGCTGCGACGTCGCCGAAATTCCCACGCACCATCCATTATCGCGGCGACGGCACATTCATGATCTCGGGCGAGAATACGACGCGGTATCGCCGCCAATTCAAGCCGGACATGCTCTAGCCGAAATAAGCGGCGCTGACAGGGGGACCTTTCCACCGCCCGCGAATTTTCACGACAAGGCTTCACGTCCGCGCAAGTTCGTCATACGACTGCTTCGAGGCTCGGACCGCGTCTCGACTCGTTATGTGTCGATGCGTTGAAATGAGCGCGATGTGATCATCTGCTGACGGAACACAAATGCCACGCGCATCCGATGCGGCCTACGACGCAATCAAGACCTGGATTCAGACCGCGGAGGTCGGCCCCGGCGCACTGATCGACGAAGCGGATGCCGCCAAGCGGCTGTCGATGAGCCGGACACCCGTTCGCGAAGCGTTGCTGAGACTGCAATCCGAAGGCTTCGTTGAAATCGGCCGCGGCAAGGGCATTCGCGTTCTGCCGCTGTCGTCCGGTGACATGCGCGAAATCTATCAGGTCATCTCCGGAATGGAGGTGGTGGCGGTTTCGCTACTCGCCAAAAAGCGGCCGAAACGCGAGGATCTGCGCACTCTGCTGGACGCAACAGCAACTATGGAACGCAACCTCGATCCGAAGCGCATGGACCTATGGGGCGAAGCCGATGAACTGTTTCACCGCGAATTGATGCGCCTGTCCGGCAATACCAGACTCTACACGGTCGGCTGCCACCTGCGCGACCTCGCCAAGCGCCCGCACATGGTGGCGATGCGGCTGCAGGACGACAAATATCGCGCGCGATCGACCGCCAACCACACCACGCTGGTCAAAGCCATCCTGAAGGGTAACGCACGCGACGCCGCCGACCTGCATTTCGAGCAGCGCCAGCGCGGCGAGGATGCCCTGGTCGGCATTGTCGAGAAGTACAATCTCGCCAGCCTGTAAGCCGCGCTGCGCCTCCAAATATATCTATTGATATATGTATTGCGCGGCCGTAATGTGCCGAAACGCGTCCGCGTGACGCCCATATCAACGGCATAATGGTGCGAGATGAAGACATACGAGATCGCGGTTGTCCACGGCGATGGCATTGGCCCGGAAGTTTGTCAGGCAGCTATTGACGTCCTCAAAGCGAGCTCGGTGTCCAACGCGCTCTCCTTCGTCGAGTACCAGGCCGGTGCCCAACACTATCTGAAAACCGGCACCGCCTTCCCGGATGAAACCTATGAGGGCTGCAAAAAGGCTGATGCCGTGCTCCACGGTGCTGCTGGCCTGCCCGGCGTCACCTATCCGGACGGCACCGAAACCGGCATCGAGTTCGGCCTGCAGCTCCGCTTCCGCCTGGATCTTTATGCCAACGTCCGCCCGATCAAGCTGCGCCCCGGCGTGCCATCGCGACTGGCTGGCCGCAAGGCAGGTGATATCGATTACGTGATCCTGCGCGAAAACACCGAAGGACTGTACGCAGCGCGCGGCAATGGCGTCATCCTGCGCGATGAAGTTACCGTCGACTCGCTTGTCATGACGCGCAAGGGCATCACCCGCATCTGCCGCACCGCCTTCGAGTTGGCGCGCAAGCGCAACGGCGCGCCGCTGGACGGCAAGAAGCGCGTCACCTGCTGCGACAAGGCCAACGTGCTCCGCAGCTACGCGTTCTTCCGCAAGATTTTCAATGAAGTCGCCGCCGAATACCCCGACATCGAAGCCGACTACGCCTATGCTGACGCAATGACCTGCTATCTGGTCGAGCGCCCCGGCTTCTACGACGTCATCGTCATGGAAAACATGTTCGGTGACATCATGTCAGATCTGGCGGCCGCATCCGTCGGCAGCATGGGCATGTCGCCGTCGTCCGAGCTTGGCGACAACAACGGCTTCTTCCAGGCCGCGCACGGATCCGCCCCGACGATTGCCGGCCAGAACATCGCCAACCCGTACGGCACGATCCTGTCGGCGGCCTCAATGCTGGAGTGGCTGGGCGGCCGCAACAATGATGACCGTCTGCTGACGGCAGCGGCTCAAATCGAGAAGAGCGTCAACGCTGCGATGGCTAAGTCAAACGGCCTGACCCGCGATCTTGGTGGCGAGGCGACGACGAGCGGCGTCACCAAGCTGGTGATCGACGGACTTTCGCGCTGAGCTAAAGTCTTTCGACGCGCTTTCGCGCACGATAAAATGCGAGCGGGCGAAAAAACGCCCGCCGAAATCAGATCGGGAGAATGGACGTCACGATGAGCATTAGCCTCGATGCGCCGAACCCGCACTTCGCGGTCCGCCCGGATTGGCTCGCCCAGCATAAAGAGCCAATCCTCGAGCCGAACCTGCCGATCGTCGACTGCCACCATCACTTCTGGGATCGCAACGAAAGCCGGTATTTCTATTTCGACCTGCTCGATGACATGCGCGGTGGCCACACATTTGCGGCCACCGTTTTCATGGAATGCGGCGCGTTCCATCGCAACACCGGAGCACCCGAGCTGCGCCCGGTTGGCGAAACCGAGTTTGCTAACGGCCTTGCCGCCATGGGGGCCAGTGGGCGCTACGGAAATACGCGCATCAATGCCGGCATCGTCGGCTTTTGCGACCTGACCATCGGCGATGCGGCCGACGCCGTGCTGCAGCGCCATATCGCGGCGGGCGGTGGCCGTTTCCGTGGTGTCCGCCAGATCTCGGCATGGCATGAAAACCCCGCCGCGCGCGGATCACTCGCTAATCCCCCGCCGGGGCTATTGGCCGACCCGCAATTCCGTCGCGGCATCGCGGCGCTCGGGCGCAACGGCCTGTCGTTCGACGCTTACATGTATCACACGCAGCTCCTGGAAGTGGTGGACCTCGCCCGCGCGTTCGCCGAGTTGCCGATCATTCTCAATCACGTCGGCGGCGCGATCGGCATTGGCCCGTATGAGGGTAAGCGCGACGAGGTTTTCCAGGTCTGGCGCGATGGCATTCGCGCGGCAGCCGCGTGCCCGAACGTCAACATCAAGCTGAGCGGCCTCGGCATGCGGGTGTTCGGGTTCGACTTCGGCGATCGTCCGCGCCCGCCATCATCAGAGGATATCGCGCCGGCTTGGGCGCCGTACATCGAAACCTGCATCGAAGCCTTCGGCGTCGACCGCTGCATGTTCGGCAGCAACTTCCCCGTCGACAAGGGATCGTGCAGCTATCCCGTGCTTTGGAACACCTTCAAGCGCATCGTCTCGGGCGCTTCGGATCACGAAAAAGCAGCACTCTTCAATGGGACGGCCTCGACGGTTTACCGTCTAGCGGAAAGCCCGTGACTGCGACGAGAATGGCGCGCGAATGACAAAGAAATACCATACGAGGTCTGAGCAGAAGACATCGATTTAAGTAAGGCGAACTCGCAAGAGCACGTTCAGTGCCGACAGCCGAATTCGGATTGGAGGAGGAAACAAATGAACTATTCACGTCGAACCGTAACGTTTGGCCTCGCGGCAACCGGTCTTTTGACACAGGTTCCGTTTGCGTCGGCTCAGGCCAATATCAAATTTACGCTGGGCCACAATTCGGTCCCGGCCAGCCCCAAGGGGATCGGCGCGGCCAAGTTTGCCGAATTGCTGAGTGCGAAATCCAATGGGCGGATCACCGTCCACGTCGCGCATTCCGAGCAGCTCGGCAATGAAAACACCAACATGGCCGCGCTGCGCACCGGCACGCTCGATTTCGGAAGCCTGGGGCAGGGTGCGCTGTTGTCGGTCGCGCCGGAAGTTGCCGCGCTCGGCCTGCCGTTCCTGTTCTCCTCGATGCCCATCGCATGGGAAGCGCTCGACGGTCCAGTCGGACAGGAACTCGCCAAGCGGCTCGAAGCCAAAAACCTCGTGTTTCTGGGATGGTGGTGCAATGGCATCCGCCAGACGACGAACAGCAAGCGCGCGATCAATAGCCCCGATGATCTCAAAGGCCTGAAGATCCGCACGCCGCTCGATCCGACCACCGTCGAGATGTTCTCCGCGATGGGCGCGACACCGCAGCAGATCAACTGGGGCGAGGTTTACCTGGCGCTGCAAAGCGGCGTTGTCGATGGCCAGGAAAATCCGCTGGCCAACATCTACACCGCGAAGCTCTACGAAGTTCAGAAGTACATCAGCTTCACCAATCACAAGTACGAGGTTACGGGACTTGTGATGAGCACTGCGGCCTGGAAGCGGTTGTCGGAAGATGATCGCAAGATCGTCAGAGCCGCGGCGGCCGAAGCAACGACGGTACAGCGCAAAGCGAGCTTCGACGCGGAGCAAAATCTTGTTTCCGAATTCAAGAAGATGTCCTCGATCCAGATGAACGATGTCGACCTGGCGCCGTTCAAGAAGGCGACAGAGGTCGTCTGGGACAATTGGGAAAAGAAGCCCTTCGGCGATTTCGTGAAGATGCTGCGCGCCGCGCGCAAATAATACCTCGACTGCACACAACACTGCCGGGCCGGATGCCCCCAAGTCGTCCGGCCCACTGAAACGGGGGACTGTGATGAGCTGGAAACAGCGGGTCGTATCGGGCGCGGATGCTGTCGATCACGCCATCGGCCTGTGCTGCAACTTCTTCCTCCTCGTGACCGGATTGGCAATGCTCGCATTGCTCACGACCGTCGCCGTTCTGAGATACATCTTCTCCACCGGCTTTGCGTTCGCTCCCGACCTCACAGAACTTCTCTTCGGCGTCTTTGTTATCGCGGGCATCGTTCAAGCCGCGCGGCGTGGCGCCCACGTCGCCACACAACTTCTCATTCATGCGCTCGACCCGCCGCGCCGCCGCATCCTGGCCATTGCGATCCATGTGCTGACCGCTGCCGTTTACGCTCTGCTCGCCTGGTATGCGCTGCAGAATGCGATCATCGCGCATGACCAGACGACGCCGGTGCTGCAGATTCCCTGGAGCGTCGGCTACGGCATTCTCACAGCCGGCCTGTCTCTGATCGCGCTGTGCAGCGTCATTGCCATCATTCGCTACGCAATTGGCGGACAGGCGGTGGACGTCTCCCTGGCAGCGGATGCGGAGGCCTCGATATGAGCATCGTACTCGCCATCGTCTTCTTCGCGCTCCTTGCGCTGTCGTTTCCAGTGGCGCATGCGCTGATCATTGGCGCCACGCTCGGCGTCATGACCTCCGACCACTTCTCACTGTTCGGTGTGATCCAGCAGCTCTACGTGCCGACGCAGAGCTTTCCGCTGATCGCTATTCCGTTTTTCATCATGGCGGCGGCCTTGATGATGGGCGGCAAACTCGGCCAGCATCTCATCGAATTCGCCGCCGATCTCGTCGGGCGCTTCCGGGGTGGTCACGCCCAGGTCAGTGTGCTGGGCTCGACACTGTTCGGTGGCGTGTCCGGATCGGCCGTCGCGGATGCTACGGCGCTCGGCGGCATTCTGGTTCCGTGGCAAATCAAGGTCGGCTATCCGCGCGCATTTTGTGGCGCCACGATCGCCGCCGCCGCGACCATCGACATTCTCATTCCACCTTCAATTCCGCTCATTCTCTATTCGCTGGTTTCGGGCGCATCGATCGGCGCGTTGTTCTTTGCCGGCATCATCCCTGGCGTACTACTGGCGGTCGGCTTCTGCCTCGTGTGCAACATCAGCGCGCGACTGCGGAATTTTCCATACGAGAAAGCACCGATCGCGTGGAGCCAGATGGTGAAACGCGGGTTTTTCGCCATGCCGGCACTGTTGATGCCGGTGCTGGTCCTGATCGCACTGCGCTTTGGAGTCCTGACGCCGACGGAAATCAGCACCAGCGCGGTGGTCTATGCGATGCTGATATCAGGTTTCTTCTATCGCGATCTGACATGGCAACGGGTCAAGCACTCCGTTTATGCCGCCGGGATGATGACCGGGGTCGTGTTGCTGCTGATCATGGCGTCGACGACGGCCGGCTGGATCCTGACGCTGGAGCAGGTACCTGAGCGGTTCCTTGATTGGGCCAAAGGCAATTTCAACTCGCAGTTCTCGATCCTGATGCTGATGAACCTGATCATGCTCGTCACCGGCATGTTCATCGACCTGCCGGCGGCGATCCTGCTGCTCGGACCCCTGTTCGTTCCGCTGGCAACCGCCTATGGCATCGATCTGGTTCAGCTCGGCGTCGTCATGGTGGTCAATCTCGCCATCGGCCTCTACAGCCCGCCGGTCGGCACCACAATGTTCATCGGCAGCGTGTTGTCGAAGTCGAGCATCGGCCAAACCGTGAAGGAACTTCTCCCGTTCTACGCCGTCGGCATCGCCGTGCTCATGATGATGAGCTACATTCCGGCGCTGACGCTGCGCTTTTAGCGCAGCATCGCGGCGGCATTCCAACCGCGGCCACCATCGCCAAGCGCCTCGTGGCCGCCTGCGGTGACGAGGATCGTATCCTCCAGCTTGATGAAGCCGCGCTTGGGATGCGCCATGGTCGTTTCGATCGAAATGACCATGCCCGGCTCAAGCGCCCGCTCCTTGTCATAACCCGTGTACGACAATCGCGGCGTATCCATCAGGCGCGGCGCTTCGTGCGTGACCAACCCCATGCCATGCGCCTGGAAATGCATGTAGCGCGCATGCTGTGACGCCGCGACGAGCTGGTCACCGATCTCACAAATGTCACCGCCGCGACGCCCTGGCGCGATGGGCTTGCGCACGGCCTGTTGCACCTCGTCGACAAAAGCCAGCAGATCTTCAAGCTCTGCATCCGGCCTGCCGCCGACGATGCCCATGCGGCACAGGTCGCCGATATAGCCTTTGAAGTTGCCGCCTGAGTCGAGCGAGATGATATCACCATGCGCCAGCCGTTGATCCGACGGCGCCCGGTTGAGGCTGGTGCCCGCCGTCACAAGCAAATAGTCGAAAACCAGCCCGCGATTGACTTCCTGCCGACGCATGGCTTCGGCGACTTCGAATTTGGACGTGCCCGGCGCACAGTACTTGCGAAAGACAGCCAGCATGGACTGAACCACACGCTCGGACGCCTCGCGCAGATATATGATTTCCTGGCGCGTCTTGCGGGCCCTCAGACGCTCCAGCACCTCCACGCCATCGACGATCTCTGAGCTCACCCCGCCACGCAACACGGCCTCAGCGTCGGCTGGTATGAACCCCGACTCGACCGCAATCCGTTTGAGCGGACCGAGGGTCTTGAGATAGGCGAGAACGCGCCGGCCCGTGGATATACTGCCGGTGCCGGCGAGATCGAGATGCTGGGGCCAGAAACGCCCGAGCGCCTTTTCGTAGTTTTCCAGCGCGGCGCCGAAGTACGCGGCCTTCTCTGGCCGCCCCTTCACATAAACCAGAGCGGGTAAATAGCGGCTGGTGCCGATCGCATCCATCGTGTCGAAGAAGAAGAAGCGATAGCCGCCCAAGAGATACTGGATGTTGTGTTTCGACGTCGCGACAAGAACATCGATGTCCGCCGCGTCCATCAGCCTGTCGAGATGACTGGCATCGAACGGCAGCGACGATGCAGACTTTGCGTGTTCCTCATCCATGCGATCCTCCCGTGTTGATTGGCGACGTTCACCCTCGCGTTGCAAACGCGCATCAGATCGCAAAAGCTTCATGCGACCTAGAGGTTCTCAACAGCGGATTACACACGCCCAGGTTGCGATCGATAAGTATGCAGCCTAAGGATAGTCCCAACGAGACGCGCGTCACCAACACCAACACACGGACGTCTCGTCGCCGCCTTCGCCTGACCATCGCGGATTGAGTTTGTCAGTCATTCGCTCGGGGCTTCGGTATGGACATCACCGTACGGCAGGATGGCAATTTCGTTGCCGTCGATTACGAATACGACTCTATCTTTCTCGATGTTTCCGGCCGCCAGCTTGGCCCGCTCGCTTTAGACTTCGCCATTTGGCTGATGCTGCCTTTGGCGATGCGCCGCGGCGAGACTTTGCACATCCATGGCGACGTCGATGCGAAGGTCCTCGATAACGCTCGGCACTTGGCTCGCATCTGGGCGATGTGGATTCCGTCGAAGTACAAATCCATCACCATTACCGCGGACGCTTGCGCTGCGAGCCCGGTCGATTGCGATGGTGGCGCGATGCTGCTGTTCTCCGGCGGCGTGGATTCGACTTACGCGCTGCTCTCCCGCGCCAAGGCCGATCGCATCACTCACGCGCTGACGCTGCACGGTCTCGACTACGACTTCGATGATGCGGCACCGTTTGCGGCATTGCTGCGGAAAACTGCGCCGCTTCTGGGGTCGCTAGGCGTTGAGCGCACCATCATTCGCACCGACGCCGGCCGCAAGATCCGCGATCTTGGCCTGACGCATGGCTTTATTTTGGCAAGTTGTCTGTTCGTGTTTTCGCGCCATCTGACCAAAGGCATGATCGCCGCAGACCTGACGCCCGAGCAGGACATGATGGTATTCCCGTGGGGCACGAACCACGTCACCAATCAATATTTCTCCGGCGCCTCATTCCGCATGGAAACGGTATCCCTGCAGGCAAGCCGCATCGAAAAGCTCGACCAGATCGCGCGCGATCCCGTGGCCCTGAGAAGCATCAGCTTTTGCGGCGACAAACGCATGCGACCGGCAAATTGCGGTCGTTGCCCGAAATGTCTGCGTACGAAAACAATGCTGATTGCCCTCAACGGCGAAAGCCCGCGCATTTTTCTCGATGATGGGATCAGCGAAAGCCAGATCGCGAAGCTCGATGTAGCAAGCAACGCCGCCTACAAGCATTACGCCGAGATTGTCCAGGTGGCGCGCGTCCGCGGGCATCTCGATCGCATTCCCGGCCTTGAGCGTCGCGTCGAGCACGCCATCGCGATGCGTCAACGCCAGGGCACCGTCAGCAAATACCTGCATGAGGCCGCACGCATGGTCGGCCTTGCCTGAAGTCGTTTCCATTCGCAGCGCCCAGCAGCTTATCATCGCGAGCCTCGACATGACGCCGACGCTATCCGCCCTTATCGATATCCGACAGTCGGTGCACCACGCGCTCAAGCGCACTGCTGGCCGCATCCGGCGCAATCAAAGCAAGGCAACGTTCATCGCGGTCACCGGCAGCAGCGCGAAGACCACAACCACGGCACTACTCTCCCATATCCTATCGGGCATGGCACCCACGATTGCGCAAGTCGAGGGAAACTCGTTTCCGTCGACCTGGAAGACATTCGGTTTCCTGCGCAAAGAGCATGATTACGCCGTGCTTGAGATCGGCACCTCTAAGCCTGGCGAGATCGCGGCGCTGGCCAACATCATTCGCCCTGACGTCGGCATCGTAACCCTCGTGGGATTGGACCACTACACGGCATTCCGCGGGAAGGATGCAATTGCCAAGGAAAAGGCGTCGCTCGTGGCGGCATTGCCGGCGACAGGCTTGGCCATTCTCAACGCCGACGATCCGCATGTCCGAGCGATGTCCGATCTGGCGCGCGCGCGTGTCGTCACCTTCGGCACGAGCGACGCTGACTATAATTGCGCGAAAATACTGCGCACCGATCCCGGCCAATTTGCATTCGTGCTGGCATTTCGCGGGCGTGAATTGATCCTGCAGACCAATCTGACCGGCAGCCATAACCGGGTCGGCGTATCCGCCGCCGTGGCCTGCGCGCTCGAGCTGGGCGTTCCCGACGAGATCATCAGGCAACGCGTCGCAAGCTTCCAGCCCGTTTTTGGGCGCTGCACGGTCCACAAGATCGAAAACGGTCCAATTTTCATTCTCGATACCGTCAAGGCGCCCTACGAAAGCATTCAATTGTCGCTGGACGTCCTGCGCGGATGCACGGCTCCACGTCGGCGCGTCATCATCGGGCAGATCAGCGATTTTGCCGGCAATCCGGCCGCCAAATACCGCAACGCCTATCGCGGTGCGCTCGCTGTCGCTGACCAGGTGATTTTCATCGGCGATAACGCACACCGCTCGACCGCCACGGCCGAGGACATCAAAAGCGGGCGTTTCATGGAATTCCGCGATGTCCAACAACTTTCCATCCATATTAAATCAACAGCGATCCCCGGCGAAGTCATCCTTGTAAAGAGTGCCGGCGTTCTGCACCTGGAACGTCTGATGCTGGATTGGCAGGGCACCGTCGCGTGCTGGCCCACGCAATGCAGACGGCGGGCCGGCTGCATAAAGTGCGGCCTCCATGGCCAGCCTTATGCGGCCCACAAAGGAAAGCGGATCAAGCCACAGACTTTTGTCCAGCGCCTTGCAATACGAACCCGGGACTTTAGCGAAGCGCTGCGCGTCCGGCTGCGAACACACGCATGATCCCACCGATTAATTCTAGACGCCGAAGCTCAAAGCCAGCCTGAAGTCGTTCCCGTGCGTAGCGCACCGTTGCATTACACCGCGAGCACCGACATGACCCTGAAGCTATCCGCAGCACGAAAAGTCCGCCGGTCATTGCGCTATGCGCTCAAGCGCGCCTACGGCCGCATCCGACGCCATCACAGCAGGGCGACGTTCATTGCTGTCACCGGCAGCAGCGCCAAAACAACGACCACCGCGCTTCTATCGCACATTCTCTCCGGCGTTGCGCCGATCGTGGCGCAGGTGGAAGGAAACTCATTCAAAACCACATGGAAAACACTTGGGTTTCTGCGCCGGACTCACGACTACGCCGTGCTGGAGATTGGCACATCGAAGCCGGGTGAGATTGCGGCATTGGCCAACATCATCCGCCCCGACGTCGGTATCGTGACGCTCGTTGGCTTGGATCACTACAGTGCATTTCGCGGAAAAGAAGCAATCGCCAAGGAGAAATCGTCACTGATCTCGGCTCTGCCGCCAACCGGATTGGCCATTCTCAACGCAGACGATCCGCATGTCCGCGCCATGGCCGACCTCACGCACGCGCGCGTTATTACCTTCGGCAGCAATGACGCCGACTATAACAACGCCAAGGTTCTGCGTTCTGACCCTGGCCATCTCACTTTCGCTCTCGCATTCCGCGGTCGCGAGCTGATCCTGCAAACCAATATGACGGGCCTTCATAATCGCCTGGCCGTCTCGGCAGCCGTCGCATGTGCGCTGGAGCTCGGCATTCCTGAGGATATCATTAGGCAGCGAGTCGCCAGTTTTCAGCCTCTCTTCGGACGCTGCACGGTGCACGAAATCCAGAACGGCCCGACCTTCATACTCGACACGATCAAGGCACCGAACGAAAGCATCCAGATGACATTGGATGTGTTGAAAGAGTGCTCGGCCACGCGCCGCCGGATTATTATTGGGCATATCAGCGATTATGCGGGAAATGCGGCCCGAAAATATCGCGATGCCTACCGCAGCGCGCGCGACATCGCCGATCAGGTTATTTTCATCGGCGATAACGCCCACCGCTCAACCGCCAGCGCGGAGGAAATCGACAGCGGCAAATTCATGGAGTTTCGCGACGTAAAGCGACTGTCCGCCTACATCAAAGCAACAGCGATTCCTGGAGAGGTGATTCTCATCAAGAGCGCGAACAATCTGCATCTCGACCGCATCATGCTGGATTGGAAGACGCAGGTCGCGTGCTGGACGACTCATTGCGGAAAAACAGTTAGCTGCATGAAATGCGGCCTCTATGGCCAGCCATATGAGTTGCACAAAGGCAGTCGCATCAAACGCCCGCAGCTTGCCCAACGCTTCGCGGAACACACCCGCGACTTTGCAGCGGCGCTGCGCATCCGGCGGAGGACCCAGGCATGATCCCGCCCCTGAAGCTATCGACGAGACGCATAAAAGCGCCAATCCTCGCAGCACGCGCCAACTATGTCCGATCACGGCGTGCCGCGTCGACGTCGATCATCGCCGTCACCGGCAGCTCGGGCAAATCCACCACCACCGAGTTGATCGGACGTGTCTTGAGTGAATGCGGAAATGCAGCCGCCTATTCTGGCCACAACACACTCAAAGCAATCCAGAAGAACCTGCTGCACATCCGGCCCGGCCGCGCCTTTCACGTGCAGGAGGTCAGCGGAGGACGGCCTGGCGCTGCCGCCGAGATCGCAGCGGTTCTCAAGCCGGACATTGCAGTCGTCACGGTCGTGGCGCCGGAGCATCTGAAACAATTCCGCTCGGTCGATGCGATTGCCGCTGGCAAGGCCGCACTGGTCGCCAGTCTGCCACCCGAAGGCCTCGCCGTTCTCAATGCGGATGATGTGCGTGTCTCGGCCATGCGCACCCGCACATCCGCGCGTGTTGCAACGTTCGGATTTTCAAACTCCGCGGACTTGCGCTGCATGGCCATCAGCAATGAATTCCCCAGCGGAATGACCCTGCATCTGGCCTATCGTGGCGAGACGTTCGAAATCACTACGCAATTGATCGGCACGCACTGGGTGCCGACCGTACTTGCCAGCATTCTCACCGGCCTGATGACAGGCGCCACTCCGCAAGCCTGCGCCCGCGCCATCGCGAGCTATCAGCCCAAATTCGGTCGCTGCTCCCTTCACACGATCGCCGGCGGCCCGATTTTCGTGAACGACGCCTACAAGGCTCCGGCATGGTCGATGGATGCTTTCCTTTCGCTCGTCGAAGGCACGCCGGCAGAGCTTAAAACGCTAGTCCTGGGTATCGTGTCCGATAACCCGAGAGATCAGGGCCAGCTTTATCGTGGGATCGTACAGAAAGCTCTGCGCTGCACGCATCGCGTGGTTGTCGTCGGCGCACCGGCACGGCACGTCGAGAAAATGCTTTCACCGGAAATCGGCAATCGCCTTCTGCTCTTCCAGACGACACAGGAGGCGCGTCGCTTTCTGGCGACCGGGTCCATGCCGGGAGAAATCATATTCCTGAAAGGAAATCAGAGCTCGCATCTGGAACGCATTCTCCTCGATTGGAGCGAGCCGATTTCCTGCTGGATGGAGCATTGCGGGAGAAAGAAGGGCTGCCTCGAGTGCAATCGGCTGAGGCGATCTTCGAGCGATAAATGGCTATCGCGTTGGGTTCTTCCAACGACGGCCTGATCCTGCCGGAAAGGCACATTCGACGACGGGGAACAACGCGCACACCGAGCAGCCGATCCAACGGACGCCAATTTCAAGCCGCGCGCTGAACAGCATTCGACATCAGGGGGCACGGATTCTTCTCATGTGAAGGAGCATTCGCGTGCGCACACTCAAAGCTCTTCTCGTCAATGACGCCTCCTTGGCCGGACATCATGGATCGGCGCTCGTCACCTCACGCATTGTCGAACTCGCGGCACAGGCCAATATCGATGTCGTCGCGCGATGGACTTGGCGCGCCGTCGAAGCCGCCCTCGAAGCGGAATCGATTCCGTTCGATCTGGTGATCGTGAACGGCGAAGGTTCGATCCATCACGATTCAAAAGCGGCCCGGCGCATCGTGAAAGTCGCGGAGTGCCTGCACGACATGCGCGTGCCGGCCTACCTGATTAACGCCAGCGAGGAAGCCAACAGCCCGGAGCTGCTGCAGGGGCTGTCGTATTTCCGTGCCTGCTTCGTCCGCGATAGCGCCAGCCGTGAGCGACTTGTGTCCGCCGGCGTTTTCGCCGAAACCGTACCTGATCTCGCGCTGACCGGCCGTGACGCGGAGCTTGCCCGAGGCGACGGCCCCCTGCTTGTGACGGACTCATCGGAAGAGGCCAAGACCGCGCGCCTGATCGACATCGCCCACCACTGGCCGTCCGCGCGCATGGTCAGCTTCCGGGCGCCCCCGCCGTGGCCTGCGAAAGGAAGCCCGTTCCGCCGCGTCGGTTTCGAGGCGAAACGACTGGTCGCAAGAGTCGCGCCACAAACACCGTGGGCGGTCCGCTATGCCACAGCGCAGCGCACCCGCACGGATATGACCTCGTTGATCGCGACGGCATCCGGCATGATCTGCGGGCGATACCACGCCGTCTGCTTTGCATTGCGGGCGCGACTTCCGTTTCTCGCAATCGAAGGCAATATCGGCAAAGTCACCGCGCTCCTGGCCGATATCGGCCTGTCGGAACGCTGCATTTCAATCGACAGTTTGTCGGCCAACGCGCCGCCGGCTATTCCGCGATTTTCGGCGGCGGAAGATATTGCAATCAACACATTTCTGGAAAGAGCGCTGAAATCCGCAGCATCCATGTTCGACCAGATCGGCGTGGACGCCCGCGCCTACGCCCGGCAAACACGCCTCATGCCGGTATTCGACGCTGCGTCCGGGCAAGCCGCATGTGCAGCCGCGCCATCCATGCCGGGAGCCAGCCACCTAGGCGGTTGAACGCCTCTGCGGTGCGCGTGCGCTGGCCTAGCCTGCTCAGCGCGCGCTTTCGTTCTGGTGTTCGGCTTTCGCACGCTCGATTGCGGCGATGTCCCGACTGGCGCGCGCGATATCGAAAATGGCTTGAGCGAGCTGGCTCCAGAGCAGCAGGACTACCCCTGTCGCGACCGCCGAAAACGCCGCCGCCGGGTTCAACGCGAATTCCGGCACTCCGGACGTATAAAGCCGACCGGGGCCGACCAGCAAAAGTCCGGCGATCAGCACGAGGCCACCTACGACCGCGAGCGCGCCGATCGCCGACATCACGTAAGCCATGATGCGGCCTGCAAGATAGCCGCCGGGACGATCAGGCAAAACGAGCAGTGGTGGCGGCTCCAGACTACCAACCGGCGCAATCCGGATCGGGGCAGGCAGCCCCGATACCGGCGGCCTTTGCGCGGTCTGCGCATGTGCTCCGCCCGGGATCACGCGCGGCGGCGTCGATCGGGCCGGACCCTGGCCGCGAGACGCGCCATTCCGCCGGCCTTCGAGCCGCGACAAAGCTTCCCGGGCAAATGCCGTTTCCGGCGCGGCGCCGAAATGCTCCGTCAAATGGCGATAGAATTGAATTGCGTATTCTATCCGTCCGTCGGCCTCGGCGCGCCTGCCAGCCTCCAGCACCTGCGCCGCAGACACATGCGGCGATGCGTGCACCATGACACCACCCTTATTCTCCCCCGCAGTGACATTACGCCACGCAAAGACGTGTGTCTCGGATTATTCGCAATCTGAGAAATGCGGTAAACGGCGGCCGACCGACGACGGCAAAACGCGGCGGCCGCTCCACCCCGCAACGTGTTTGTAATCTTCGGGGTTATCGACGTCGCTCAATGTCGATACAAAAGCTACGCTGTGGGTTGCGAGATTGGCCAGCGTATCGTCAAGTGCGTGCGGGCTGGACCATCGCGCGCCATGAAATGGTGACAGCAAACGTGGTCGTCGTTTCAGACCGACCAGCCAATAGCCACCGTCCGTTGCCGGTCCGAAAACGGCGTCGCCCCGACCGAGAGCTGCAAAAGCCGCTGCAATATGCGCCGGTCGGATAGCCGGGATATCCGAGCCGATCAAAACCATCGGCCCTGGGGGAACCAAGCGAAAGGCGCGCTGCATGCGATCGCCGACGTCTCCTCGTCCTTGGGGCATGACGGAATGAGGTCCAAGCCAACGTCGCGCGGCACGGCAATCATGATCCGGCGAGACGACCACCGTCACGTGCCATCGTCCGGCCCCCGCGAGACGCGCCACCACTGCAGCGGCAGTATGACGGGCGAAACCCACAGCCCGCGCGTGGCCGATCTGCCGGCCCAGCCGGGTTTTACTGCGGCCCGCCATCGGCATTTTGACCATGACCACCAATCGCGGGAGATATGCCGCTTTTGGTTTCGTCGATGTCCGATCGCTGAGCTTGGCAGGGCGTGGCATCGGCAGGAAAACTCGATTGCGCGCGTTCGGCGATTGATCTCGAAATGAAAAATCAGGTCAGCCGTAAATGCGCGAAATGGTGTTAATGGGAATGCGTAGGTAGTAAAGCGTCAGGCACGAGAGATTGCGCGCGACGCGCCGGGCATAACCGTCGCTCTGATAGCGCGTCGCACTGGTGACGGCGCGGCTGCGCAACATGACTGTTTGCCGACGGCCCAACCTTCTGATGATATCGACGTCCTCCATCAGCGGCAACGGCTGGTACCCGCCGATCTGGCGATAAAGGCGCGCGGGCATCAACAAGCCCTGGTCACCGTAGGGCAAGCGCAGCAACCCACAACGCAGCGCCACACCGGCCTCGATCAAGCGCGCGCGGAACCCCACGTCATCGAGCGCGAAGCGAAATGCGACGGCGGCTTGCGGCCGCTGCCCGCTATCGACACGTTCCATGAAGGTAGCGGCTTCACGCTCCCAACCCTGTTCCAGCACCGTGTCTGCGTGCAAAAACAGCAGCCAGTCAAATCGCGCCTGCTCCGCACCGGCCTTGAGTTGAACGCCGCGGCCCGGATCTGCCTTGACGACCTCGGCGCCTGAGGCCTCCGCGATCTTGAGCGTGCGATCGGTCGAGCCGCCGTCGACAACGATGACCTCGCGCACCAACCCATCCACAACCGCCGGTATCAGCGCGGTCAGCGTAGCAGCAAGCCCGCGTTCGGCATTCAGGGTCGGTATGATGACCGAAATCATTTGCGACTTTCGTGATAGCGCTGCACGCCGCTTATACGGCGCCATGCGCGCAGATTGAAGTTCAACGTGCATTTTGTTCTTGCTTCGTTCGCATCCTCGCGACTATGGTCGGAGCGCCTCATCACAGCGGGAGCGCAACACCAATGCCGGCCCTGCCGCCACGTTCTGCCAAACCTGCTGCCAACGCGCTCGTCCCTGACGACCGGCGCCGCGGACGCGGTGCGCGATCAAACAGGGTCGGGCGCTATGAGAAGGAGCTGCGCGAGGACTTCGACGACGGCTGGGAAAGCCTCCGCGAACTCGACGCATTCAAGACTGAAGTCCGCATCGAGCCGGCGCGCAGCATCATTGCGACCAATGACAGTCCGGATATCAGCTTCGACCAGTCCATAAATCCGTATCGCGGCTGCGAGCACGGCTGCATCTATTGCTACGCGCGACCGACACATTGCTATCTCGGCCACTCCGCGGGGCTCGACTTCGAGACCAAGCTCTATGCCAAGACAAATGGCGCACTGCTGCTGGAACGGGAATTGGCGAAGCCTGGCTACGTGCCGCGGACGATTGCTTTAGGCGCCGTGACCGATCCTTATCAACCGATCGAGCGGCAGTATCAGGTCACACGGCAGATCCTGGAGGTTCTCGATCGCTTCAATCATCCGGTTGGCATTGTTACGAAATCGGCGCTGGTGGTGCGGGACACGGACATTCTCGCGCGGATGGCCAAACGTGATTTGGTGAAGGTAGCGTTGTCAGTGACAACACTGGATCGCCATACCGCCCGCCGGATGGAGCCACGTGCGTCGACACCGCAGCGCCGCCTCGATGCAATCCAGCAGTTGAGTGAGGCCGGCGTGCCGACCCAGGTGATGACCGCGCCGATCATTCCCGGCCTGACCGACAACGAGATCGAAAGCATCCTCACCGCCGCGCACGAGTCTGGCGCACGCGATGCCGGCTACGTGCTGCTGCGCCTGCCACTGGAGATCAAGGAGCTGTTTCGCGAGTGGCTGGCGACCGAATTCCCCGATCGCGCCCAGCGCGTCATAAGCCTGCTGCAATCCATGCACGGCGGCATCGACTATCGCGCCGAATTCGGCCTGCGACAGCGCGGCTCGGGCCCTTACGCCGATCAGATCGCTCTCAGATTTCGCCTGGCTTTGAAGCGGCTTGGCATGAACAACCGCGGTCTCAAACTACGAACCGACCTGTTCGAGAGGCCCGTTCCGAAAGGAGGTCAATTGCAACTGCTTTGACAGCGCCGCGTTAAGCCCTGAAACTCCCGTTCATGCGGGGGATCGATTCGGGGCCACGAGCAACGTTTGAGCTGGAAGCCGTGTCCATTCGGCTGACAGGAGGGCCTGTCGCTGGTGTCGACGAGGCCGGTCGTGGGCCGCTCGCCGGGCCGGTGGTGGCTGCGGCTGTCGTCCTCGATCCGGATAACATTCCGCCAGGGATCGCCGATTCGAAGATGCTGGTTCCGGAGGTCCGCGAACATCTCTTCGCCGCCATCATGGCCAGTTCCAAGGTCGGCGTCGGCATCGCCAGCGTCGCGCACATCGACCGCATCAACATCCTGCAGGCGACCCTGTGGGCCATGCGGCAGGCCGTGAAGGCGCTCGACCCTGCGCCGCGCGTCGCTCTGGTCGATGGCAACCAGCCCCCGCGGCTGGCCTGCGAAACACGCTGCATCGTGCAGGGCGATTCGAAATGCCTGTCGATCGCGGCGGCCTCGATCATCGCCAAAGTCACTCGCGATCGGCTGATGGTAAAGCTCGGCGCGGATTTCCCGGGCTACGGCTTCGAGCGTCACAAGGGATACTCGACGCCGGGCCATCAGGCTGCCATCGCGGAGCTCGGCGTCACGCCGCATCATCGCCGCTCGTTCCGGCCGATCCAGCTCGCCCTCGGCCTGATCGATCCTGAGCCGGCATTAACCATTGTGGAGACGGCGACATCCGCTCGCCTCGAAACCGCACTGGATTAGACGCGACCACGCCTTAACCGTCTGTTAACTGTGAGAGCTGAGGATAGTGGGGCGCGTGATGCCTCATCATCCTGCGCGTGGCGTCATGTGTGTGGGTGAGTTCTGGTCATGGTCCTGCGTCATCGGACGAGTTCGTCTTCCCGGTTCAATCGCATCTTTATGGGCGACTGCATTGAAGAGTTGGCGAAACTGCCAACCGGCAGCGTCGATTTGGTTTTTGCCGATCCCCCGTACAATCTGCAGCTCGAAGGCGACCTGCTGCGCCCGAATAATTCGCGCGTCGATGGCGTTGACAACGACTGGGACAAGTTCGCGGATTTCGCCGAGTACGACCGCTTCACGCGCGCCTGGCTGAAAGAATGCCGGCGCATTCTCAAACGCGATGGTGCAATCTGGCTGATCGGCTCCTATCACAATGTTTTCCGCCTCGGCGTCGCGCTGCAGGATCTTGGGTTCTGGATTCAGAACGACGTGATCTGGCGCAAGACGAATCCAATGCCGAACTTCCGCGGCAAGCGGTTCACGAACGCACACGAAACTCTGATCTGGGCCGGCGCCAGCCAGCGCTCGCGCGTGACCTTCAACTACGAAGCCATGAAAGCCAGCAACGATGACTTGCAGATGCGGTCGGACTGGCTGTTCCCGATCTGCTCGGGGCCTGAGCGCCTCAAGGACGAAGGCGGCCGCAAGGCGCATCCGACGCAAAAGCCGGAAGCGCTGCTGCATCGTATTCTACTGGCCACCACCAACCCCGGCGACGTTGTGCTCGATCCGTTCTTCGGCACCGGCACAACCGGCGCGGTCGCCAAGCGCCTCGGCCGCAATTGGATCGGCATCGAGCGTGATCCCGACTACGCCAAGGCCGCGACCGAGCGTATCGCGCGCGTGCAGCCGTTGGGACCGACCGCACTTGAAACCACGCGATCCAAGCGCAACGAGCCGCGCGTGCCGTTCGGCACCATCATCGAACTCGGCATCCTGGAACCCGGTGTGGAGCTGTACGACGAGCGTCGCAAGGTGAAGGCGGAAGTGAAAGCTGACGGTACACTCGCCTATCAGGGTGCCCAAGGCTCGATCCATCGGCTCGGCGCCCAGGTGCAAGGCAAGGCCGCCTGCAACGGCTGGACCTACTGGCACTTTGAAGCGGAAGGCAAGCTCAAGCCGATCGATGCGCTGCGCGAACAGGCCAAACGTCAATTGGGCCTGAGCGATCGTCCCGTCATGATGGCGGCTGAGTAATCAAGTTCGCGTTTCGGGACTCCAAAAAGAGAAAGGCCGCCATCTCCCCTGCGGCCTTCTTCTCTGTTCCAAGAGTATGTCGTCTTACTTCAGCGGCTCGTAGACCGGCGTGCGGTCGCCGAACTTGTAGTTGATGCCGATGCGGGCAACCCACATCGAGTCGTCGTTGCTGAAGCGCTTATCCTTATCGTAGTAGCGCTGATAGTTATGACCACAGCCGAAATTGCACGGGCCTTTGTCAAACGTCAGCCGATCCTTGCGCGAATCGCTGTCGAAGTCGATCCACAGCGCCTCAGCCTTGAAGGTCCAGTTCGGCGAATGCAGCCATTCGAAGCCGCCACCGGCGACCCAGCCGAAGTCCGATCCCGTCGAGCCGCGATGCTCGGCCCAGTGGGAACCATTCTTACCCCAGCCACGTGAGTCATGGCCGATGTCGGTGTAGGCGACACCAGCGGTGGCAAAGATCATCAGACGATCGTTGGTCCAGCCGATGCGACCGCGGGTCGTGCCAAACCAGTCTGTCGAGCGGCCGTGATTGAAGTTATTATCGTAGCCATAACGATAATAACCCTTGTGCCGATTGTCGTTTCCGAGATCGACCCAATTGATGTCGGTCTCGATGCCAAACACGACGCTGCCGCATTGCAGGTTGTAGCCAAGCTTGCCACCTGCCGTGAAGCCGTCATCGTCGTCACTGAAGCGGCTGCGGTCTGAGTAGAACCTGTCGTGGTCTTTGAATTCGCCGTCCAAGTGCGCCACGCCAAGATTGCCGCCGATGTTGAAACCGGTCCAGGGGCCGGCGCAACGCTGTTGCACGACCGGAGGAGGTGGAGGAGGCGCCGCCACCGCGCGCCGTGGCATACCGTCAGCTGC
>JAEZBZ010000300.1 GCA_023412745.1 Pseudomonadota bacterium
CCTTTTTCGAGATGATGGGCAACTTCTCGTTCGGCGACTACTTCAAGGAACGCGCCATCGACATGGCGTGGCGGCTGACCACCAAAGAGTTCGGCCTGCCCAAGGACAAGCTGCTGGTCACGGTCTATCACACCGACGACGAGGCCTTTAACCTGTGGAAGAAGATCGCGGGGTTCTCCGACGATCGCATCATCCGCATCCCGACCAGCGATAACTTCTGGCAGATGGGCGACACCGGCCCGTGCGGCCCGTGCTCGGAAATCTTCATCGACCAGGGCCCGGCACTGCAAGGCGGCCCTCCGGGCAGCCCGGATGAGGACGGCGATCGCTACCTCGAATTCTGGAACCTCGTGTTCATGCAGTACGAGCAGGTGGCAGGTGGTGATCGCTCGCCGCTGCCGCGGCCCTCGATCGACACCGGTCTTGGCCTGGAGCGCATGGCCGCGATCATGCAGGGCGTGCATTCCAACTACGACATCGACCTGTTCAGGGCGCTGATCCGTGCCTCGACGGAAGTCATCGGCGTCGATGCAGAGGGTGCGCGCAAGCCGAGCCATCGCGTGATCGCCGATCATCTGCGCGCCTCTTCGTTCCTGGTGGCCGACGGTGTGCTGCCGTCCAACGAAGGCCGTGGCTACGTGCTCCGCCGCATCATGCGCCGCGCCATGCGTCACGCCCAGCTGCTGGGTGCCAAGGATCCGGTTATGTACCGCCTGGTGCCGACGCTGGTGCGCGAGATGGGCGCCGCGTATCCGGAACTCGTCCGCGCCGAGGCGCTGATTACGGAAACGCTGCGTCTGGAAGAAACGCGGTTCCGCAAGACGCTGGTGCGCGGCCTGCAGATCCTGGACGAGGAAAGCGCCAAGCTGGGCGCCGGCGACGTGCTGTCCGGCGACGTGGCGTTCAAGCTGCATGACACCTACGGCTTCCCGCTCGACCTGACCCAGGACGCGCTGCGCGCCCGCAAGATCAAGGTCGACAGCGAGGCTTTCGAGGCGGCGATGGAGCGCCAGCGCGCCGAAGCCCGCAAGAACTGGGCGGGCTCGGGCGAAGCTGCCGACGAAACCGTTTGGTTCTCGCTGCGTGACAAGCACGGCGCGACGGAATTCCTCGGTTACGACACCGAAACCGCTGAAGGCGTGGTGACCGCGCTGGTGCAGGACGGCAAGGAAGTCAAATCCTTGAAGGTCGGCGACAGCGGCTTTGCCGTGTTGAACCAGACGCCGTTCTACGCGGAAAGTGGTGGCCAGACCGGCGATCGCGGCAGCCTCAGCGGCGCCGGCGTTCGCGCGGAGGTGACGGACGTGCAGAAGCGCGCCGACGGCTTGTTCGCGCACGCTGTCACCGTGCAGGAAGGCACGCTCACGGTTGGCGCGGCGCTGGAGCTGCATGTTGATCACGCCCGCCGCTCGGCCATCCGCGCCAACCACTCTGCTACCCACCTGCTGCACGAAGCGCTGCGTCGCACGCTGGGGGATCACGTCGCGCAGAAGGGCTCGCTGGTGGCGCCTGACCGACTGCGCTTCGACTTCTCGCATCCGAAGCCGATTTCTGACGAGGAGCTGGCGACGATCGAAGCGCTATCGAACGTTCAGATCCTGGAGAACACACCGGTCGTCACGCGGCTTATGGCTGTGGACGATGCGATTGCCTCGGGCGCGCGCGCGCTGTTCGGCGAGAAGTATGGCGACGAAGTCCGTGTCGTCTCCATGGGTACGCGCGACGGCAATAAGGTGTTCTCGGTGGAACTATGCGGCGGCACCCACGTCGGCCGCACCGGCGACATCGGCCTAGTGCATATCGTTGCTGAAACCGCATCGGCGGCGGGCGTTCGCCGTCTCGAGGCGCTGACAGGCGAAGGCGCGCGCGCCTATCTCGCCGCCCAGGACGCGCGTGTGCGCGAGGCGGCGGCCGTGCTGCGGTCGCGGCCGGAAGACATGGTCGAGCGCATAAAGACATTGGTGGACGAACGCCGGATGTTGGAGAAGCAACTCGCCGACGCTAAGCGGCAGCTCGCGCTTGGAGGCGGTGGCGGTGGGGCTGCGGCCAACGCCGATGCCGTGCGCACCGTTGGTAAAGTCAAGCTGCTGGCCCGGTCGGTGCAGGGCCTCAACCCGAAGGATCTGCGCGGTCTCATCGACGACGGCAAGAAGCAGGTCGGCTCAGGCGTGGTCGCGGTGGTCGGCGTAACGGAAGACGGAAAGGCCGGTCTCGCGGTCGGCGTCACGGCAGATCTGGTCGCAACTTACAACGCGGTTGAACTGGTCAAAGTCGGTGCGGAAGCACTGGGGGGTAAGGGCGGCGGTGGTCGTCCCGACATGGCCCAGGCGGGCGGCCCCGACGGCAGCAAGGCCGGACTGGCACTGGAAGCGATCGAAGCGCGATTGGCGGCGTCCTAACCGTCAGCGTAAGCGCGGCGCCATTGGGCGCCGTCTGCTAGCGGCTTGCGTCCCGGCATCATGCCCTTAATCTGGTGGTGATACGTTGCTGCCGGACCGGAGAACAGATCATGCCGATCAATCGCCGCAGCCTTGTTGCCGGCCTCATCGCGTTTCCCGCTGTGGCACGGGCGCAAGATCCCGAAATGCTGCAGAACCTGCGGGGTGATCCGGGCCCCGTAATACTGACCGACTCCCAGATTTCGCAGCGCTTCACAGCCAGCCCCGCCCCCGCAGGTCCGCAAGGCACCTGGGCGACGCGCGCTGCGCTGCCGCTACCGCGTTCTGAAATGGCATGGGCCACGGCAACGCGCGACCGCATGCACATCATCGGCGGTTATGCCCAGCAGCGCGTCAACCGCCCGTATCATCATGTCTACGATCCGTATGACAACACCTGGGCGGCCCGTGCTCCGCTGCCGCTAGGGGCCAATCACGTCGCGGTGGCCGCCACCAACGACACCGTCTACGCGTTCGGCGGCTTCGTTCAGCAGAACCGCGACCCCCATCGCGAGGCCTTCGCGTATGACATCGACTCGGACAAGTGGACATGCCTGG
>JAEZBZ010000127.1 GCA_023412745.1 Pseudomonadota bacterium
GAGCCTCGGGCTGGCGGTCATTTTCGGCATGCTGAATGTCATCAACTTCACCCACGGCGCCCAATACATGATGGGCGCATTCATGGCCTGGATGCTGCTGCAGTATCTGGGCATTCCCTACTGGGGCGCGCTGATCCTGGCCCCGCTGATCGTTGGTGCGACCGGCATCATTCTGGAACGGCTGCTGCTGTCGCGCCTCTATCACCTCGACCATCTCTACGGGCTGCTTCTCACGTTTGGTCTCGCGCTGATCATCGAGGGGCTGTTCCGTAAGAACTACGGCTCGTCGGGCCTGCCGTACACGAACCCCATTCCGGGCGGTACGAACCTGGGATTCATGTTCCTGCCGTGGTATCGCGCCTGGGTCGTGGCGATCTCGATCGTAGTGTGCCTGGCGACCTGGTTCATGATCGAGAAGACCAAACTCGGCAGCTATCTGCGCGCCGCCACCGAGAACCCGACGCTGGTTCGCGCGTTCGGCATCAACGTGCCGCGCATGATGACGTTGACCTACGGCTTCGGTGTGGCGCTGGCCGCGCTCGCCGGCGTGCTGGCTGCCCCGATCTATTCGGTCAACCCGATCATGGGCGCCAACCTGATCATCGTCGTGTTCGCGGTGGTGGTGATCGGCGGCATGGGCTCGATCATGGGCTCCATCCTCACCGGTTTTGGCCTCGGCGTGATCGAGGGATTGACCAAGGTGTTCTACCCGGAGGCATCCAACACGGTGATCTTCATCATCATGGCGATCGTGTTGATGATACGGCCCGCCGGCCTGTTCGGTACGCCGCGGTAAGGAGGCCGGGATGACGCGCTCGAAAAACTACGACATGGCGATTTTCGCAGTGCTGATCGGCCTGCTGATTGTGGCGCCGATGGTGCTGTATCCCGTGTTCCTGATGAAGGTGCTGTGCTTCGCGCTGTTCGCGCTCGCCTTCAATCTGCTCATTGGCTACGTCGGCTTGCTGTCGTTCGGGCACGCGATGTTCTTCGGTTTCGCGGCCTATATCTCCGGCTACACGGTGAAGGCCTGGGGCTGGCCGACGGAGGTCGGCATCCTGGCCGGTACCGCCGTCGCCGCGATGCTGGGTCTGGTCGCCGGGGCGCTCGCCATCCGGCGCCAGGGCATCTACTTCGCCATGGTCACGCTGGCGCTGGCGCAGATGGTGTTCTTCTTCTGCCTCCAGGCGCCATTCACCGGAGGCGAGGACGGCATCCAGGCCATTCCGCGCCGGCCGCTGCTGGGCTTCGTCAACATCGCCGACGACCTGACCTTCTATTATGTGGTGTTGGGTATTTTCGCGCTCGGCTTCCTGATCATCTATCGGGCGATCCATTCGCCGTTCGGGCAGGTGCTGAAGGCGATTCGCGAAAACGAGGCGCGCGCTGTTTCGCTCGGCTATCGGGTGGACCGCTATAAGCTGCTAGCGTTCGTGCTGTCGGCGACGCTGGCCGGACTGGCCGGGGCAACAAAGGCGATCGTGTTCCAGCTTGCCTCGCTGACCGACGTGACCTGGCAGATGTCGGGCGAAGTGGTGCTGATGACGCTGGTCGGCGGCATGGGCACGGTGTTCGGGCCGATCGCGGGCGCCGCTGTCATCATCACGATGCAGAACTATCTTGCGGGCTTCGGCGAGTGGGTGCTGGTGATCCAGGGCTCGATCTTCGTGATCACGGTGCTGCTGTTCCGGCGCGGCATCGTCGGCGAGATCGCAGCGCTGTTCCAACCCAAGACCACCAAGCCGGTCGCGCACTGATCCGGCCAGGCATCTGGACAGGCTCTCGATCCTCCACCGGTGCGGAGAGCGTTGGGGGTGGGGGCGTTTCGCGCGACGGACCAGGCTGGACCCGCTCACCTAAGTGCACCGCGCCGACCTCTCCCTTGGAGAGGTGAACATTTCGATCTTGCACAAAATCAGCCGACTTTACTCGGCCGCGTTCTTGCTGGGTGCCGGTCCATCCAGCCACGATGCTAGATCGCCAAGCGCGCGTTCGGCAATTGCCAGCTTCTTCAGACGCCCGCGTTCCTTGCCCTTGGCGCGCGGGATGTCGGAGGCCGGGATCGGCGGGAACAGGCCGAAGTTGACGTTCATCGGCTGGAACGAGCGCGGTCCGGCTTCGGGTTGATCGTCGGCCAGATGACCACCAGTGATATGGGCTAACAGCGCGCCGAAAGCGGTAGTCTGCGGCGGCGCCGGCATCGTGTAGCCGAGCCGTTCGGCGGCTGCGAAGCGTCCAGCCAGCAAACCGATGGCGGCGCTTTCGACGTATCCCTCGACGCCCGTCACCTGTCCGGCGAAACGCAGCCGCGGGTTGGTCTTCAGCCGCAGGCTGCCGTCGAGCAGCTTCGGGCTGTTCAGGAAGGTGTTGCGATGCAGGCCACCGAGCCGCGCGAACTCGGCATTCTCAAGGCCAGGGATCATGCGGAAGACGCGCGCCTGCTCCCCATGCTTCAGCTTGGTCTGGAAGCCGACCATGTTCCACAGCGTGCCGAGTGCGTTGTCCTGGCGAAGCTGCACCACGGCATAGGGTCGGCGATTGTCGTTGTGCGGATCGGCGAGGCCGACTGGCTTCATCGGCCCGAAACGCAGCGTTTCGCGGCCACGCTCTGCCATCACTTCGATCGGCAGGCAGCCATCGAAGTAAGGCGTGTTGGCTTCCCAGTCCTTGAAGGAGGTTTTGTCGCCGCCGATCAACGCATCGATGAAGGCTTCGTACTGGCCCTTGTCCATCGGGCAGTTGATGTAGTCGGCGCCGGTGCCAGCAGGCCCCGGCTTGTCGTAGCGCGACTGTTTCCAGGCAACCGACATGTCGATCGAGTCATGATGGACGATCGGTGCGATGGCGTCGAAGAAGGCCAGCGCGTCTTCGCCGGTCGAGGAGAGAATGGCCTGGCTCAGCGCAGGCGAGGTCAGCGGGCCGGTCGCGACCACGACGCTGTCCCATTCGGCCGGCGGCAGCCCGGCGATCTCCTCCCGCTCGATCGTCACCAGCGACAATGACGTGAGCTGCTCGGTGACGTGAGCGGAGAAGCCGTCACGGTCGACGGCGAGCGCACCGCCCGCCGGCAGTTTGTGGCGATCACCCGCAGCCATGATCAGCGATCCGGCACGGCGCATCTCCTTGTGCAGCAGGCCGACAGCGTTTGCTTGCCAGTCGTCGGAGCGGAACGAGTTCGAGCAGACGAGCTCTGCAAGACCGTCGGTTTTGTGGGCGTCGGTACCGCGCACGGGACGCATCTCGTGCAGGACGACCGGAACGCCGGCGCGCGCGATCTGCCAGGCGGCCTCGGAACCGGCCAGCCCGCCGCCGATCACATGAATGGGGTCGGATGTGGCCATGACGCAGCAAGGTACAGGAAAGGGCGGGGGCATTCAATGTTTGAGGGTGTTCGGTGAGCGGAGGCTGGGCTAGGAAGGTTCGGTGATTCCTGGCGGTTCTTGATTTGAACCGTATATTATGCGGAGCGGAGCAGAGGGGAATGCTGAATCGGGGGGTAGTGCTGGCCGCTGTGGTGGCTTTCGCCGCGGGCGGTTGTTCCTATGAGCACGCCACCGGTGTCGATCACTTCACCGTATTCAAGGTTCCGCCGCCGCAAAACACCCGCGTAACCGTGTGCCACGGCTACGGTTGCAGGATGCAGACCCGATTCACCTTCACGGCCGGCGACATTGCCGAGCTGAAGCAGATCATGGCCAAGACCAAGAAAGCCGAGACGGCGGCGGAAGAGCGTCGTGCGGTGGCTTACGCGGTCGGCTGGATCGAGCGGCGGGTGGGTGAAGCCGTCGGTACGAAGTCTGACCGTGCCGGCATGGATTTTTCGGGTTCCGGTGACCCGACGCAGCAGGATTGCGTCGACGAGGCTACCAATACAACCAGTTACCTGACCGTGCTGCAGAGCCAGGGCATGCTCAAGTTCCATACGGTGGGCAAGCCGTTCGCCAAGGAGAACCTGCTGCGCGGGATCTCGGGCTGGACGCACTGGACGGCGATCCTGCATGAGAACGGCACCAGCCAGCGCTGGGCCGTCGATAGCTGGATCTACGAGAACGGTGAGAACCCGGCCGTGGTCGAGGCCGAGAAGTGGTACATTTCCTCGCTCGAAGAATTACCGCAAGCCATGCGCTGACCCGTTCGCCCGCCCTTGACGGCGGCGCCGCGGCGGGCGATTCCCTACCCGGAAACGTGCAACGACACGGGAAGGAACGTTATGGGTAAGGGAGTTGCCGCCGTCACGGGCGGCGCCAGCGGTATCGGTGAAGCTTCGGCGCGCAAACTTGCCGCCGCCGGACACGCAATCGCAATCATCGACCTCGATCAGGGCAAGTCGGACGCCGTTGCCGCCGATATCGCCAAGACGGCGGGTGTTGCGGCGCAAGGCTATGCCTGCGACGTGGCGGATGCGGCAGCCGTTGATGAGGTGGCCGCGCGTGTCGAGAAGGATCTCGGCGCCACCGACGTGCTTGTGACGTCCGCGGGTATTCTCGAAAAAGTCAGCGGTTTCATGGACATGGATCTGGAGGCGCACAACCGCGTCTGGCAGATCAACTACAACGGCACGGTGCATGCCTGCCGCTCGTTCGGCCGCCTGATGGTGCCGCGCCGCAAGGGTTCGATCGTGACACTGGGCTCAACCAACAGCCTCGTCACGTTTCCGCTGCCGGCCTATGGGCCGAGCAAGCTCGCCATCGTCCGCTTCACGCAGATCCTCGCAGTGGAGCTTGGCCGGCACAACATCCGCGTCAATTCCGTGGCGCCGACCTACACCATGACACCGGCGTTCAAGGCCCGCATCGAATCCGGTGAGCGCGATGTCAACGCGATCAAGAAGGTGCACGCGCTGGACCTGCTGGTCGAGCCGGAGCAAATCGGCGACGCCATCGCCTTCCTGTGCTCGGATCAGGCCTCTGCGATCACGGGCGTTCTGCTGCCGGTGGATGCCGGATTTGCGGCCGCTGTCACCTACAAGACATTCGTTGGCGGGGTGCCGTGGTCGTCGTAAGGCGGCCTGGTTAACCAGCACTCGCGGGCTGCCTGCGCCCGGCATGGCAGCTCCGCACCCGATTTTACTTGGATGCCGGGTAAGAATTGGCTACCCGTGTGGCCGGAAAATACTCACTACAGCCTTGCGAATAGGGGAAACGACCCATGCGCGTCTATTACGATCGTGATGCCGACGTCAATCTCGTCAAAGGTAAGAAAGTCGCCATCATTGGTTATGGCAGCCAGGGCCGTGCCCACGCCCTCAACCTCAAGGACTCGGGCGTCAAGGAAATCGCCGTCGGCCTGAAGCCGACGTCGGCGACCGCCAAGAAGGTTGAAGCCGATGGCCTGAAGGTGATGACCGTCGCCGAGGCCTCCAAGTGGGCCGACCTGATGATGATGGCGACCCCGGACGAGCTGCAGGCCGACATCTATCGAGACGAGATCGCCCCGAACATCCGCGATGGCGCCGCGATCGCGTTCGCCCATGGCCTCAACGTGCACTTCGGCCTCATTGAGCCGAAGAAGACCGTCGACGTGATTATGATCGCGCCCAAGGGCCCCGGCCACACCGTGCGCGGTGAATATCAGAAGGGCGGCGGCGTGCCGTGCCTCGTCGCCGTGCATCAGGACGCTTCGGGCAATGCGCTCGACCTCGGCCTGTCCTACGCCTGCGGCGTTGGCGGTGGCCGTTCGGGCATCATCGAGACGAATTTCAAGGAAGAGTGCGAGACCGACCTGTTCGGCGAGCAGGTCGTGCTGTGCGGCGGTCTGGTCGAACTCATCCGCGCCGGATTCGAGACGCTGGTGGAAGCCGGCTATGCGCCTGAAATGGCCTACTTCGAGTGCCTGCACGAAGTGAAGCTGATCGTCGACCTGATCTATGAAGGCGGCATCGCCAACATGAACTACTCGATCTCCAACACCGCTGAGTGGGGCGAGTACGTGTCCGGTC
>JAEZBZ010000216.1 GCA_023412745.1 Pseudomonadota bacterium
CCGCCAGACTGCGCGGCATGTGGTAGTCCGTCGTGACGACGATGATGCTGCGGAACTTGTGCGCGTCGACCCAGGCGCGCGCTTCGTCGGCATTGCCTATGGTGTCTTTGGCCTCATAGCCCAGGTCGACACAGCAATCGAAACGGTTGGCGCTGAGCGACGTCATCCGCCGCACCTCTTCGCTGGTGGCCTGTGGATTGACGCCCGACACCAGCATGCGCTGCCCGCGTCCCTTGGCGAGGAGTTGCGCCGCTTCCTGGATCCGCTGCGGCGTGCCGGTCAGCGCAACGATGGCGTCGGCGTTCTGGCGGGCGGGACCACTGCGCTGGGTTACGTTGTCGGCGAACAACATGAAGCCGCCGCCCAGGATGATGCCGAGTAAAAGAACAACCGCAACGGACAGCCGCAACATGCGCCGTCCGTTCCTGCTGGGCGTTTTCCCATTATCTGCTGGCGTATGTGTCACCAGTCGACGTGCCACCTGCTGTTTTCAGGTTGTGTCCCGATTTTCAGAATCACAACTTGGTTGCCATACCATCCGTTTCCGGCGCCGTCACGGCAGCCGGTGGACAAGCAGGGCTAGGAGTATGCCCAGGGAGAAAACGCAGCACGCGGCTTTAGCGCTGCAGCAGCGGCAGACTACTGCCGCGCATGCAGGATGCGATAGACCCCGAAGCGCGAGGTGAGCATGCACAGACCGGCGATGACGGCCACCACGAAGCCCAGCAGGACGTAGCCGGCAATATCGAGCGAGCCCGTGCCGACCAGCCTTCGCATTTCGGCGAGCGTCACGGTTCCTCCGCCAAGCACCTCCATCACCGTTGGCATGATGAAGAACACGGCCATCGCCGAGATGGCGCCGACCAGACCTGCCCGGATGCCGAGCGCCAGGAAGTGACGCTCGAATTCACGCGCAATGAAGCGGTCCGATGCGCCGACGAAATGCAGCACCTCGACGATCTCGCGGTTGGACGCCATTGCGCTGCGGGTCGCGGATACGATGATGGCTGTCGTCGCCGAGGCAACGAGGATCAGAATGGCCAACCCGCCAAGCGCGAAGGATCGTGTGACGGTGCGGATCTGCTGCTGCCAATGGCGATGGTCGTCGAGCGTAACGCCTTTGAAGTGCGTGTTGAGGTCGGCCCTGATCTGGTTGAGGTCGGCCGGTTGAATGCGATCGAGCTCAAGTGTCACCAGCCGCGGAATGGGCAGCGATTGCAATGTTTCGGACTGGCCCAGCCATGGCTCCAGCAAAGCGGCGGATTCGGCAGTGCTGAGGGCGCGCGCGGCGCGAACGCCTGGTTGTCTGGCAAGGAAGGCTGCCACTTCGGCCGCCGCGACATCGGCGTTGGGTTTGTCGACCGTTTCGACCTGAACCGTGACCTCGCTGGCGATATCGCGCAGCCAGGCCGAGGCGGACTGGTTCATCATGTAGACGGCGCCGGCGGTCAGGCAGGCGAAGAAGCACATGATCGAGACGACGAGCGTCAGGGATTTGCCGGTGACGGACCCTGACGGAACGATAGGCGTGTTGACAGGCTCCTTCTGAGGCGCTGCGGGCCTGGCTAGAGCTTGCAGATCATGCCGATAGGACGCTGCCGTGGTCGTTGCCTCCGTATCGTAGTCTGGCGCATAGGTGGGCGGTCCCGTCACCGGGTCCGGCTCGGTGTCGTAGCGGTAGGGGTCGAGATTGGCCGGACGCGGCGGTGGCCGCATCATGGACGGCCTGTCATAGGATCCTGACATGGCCTTCATGGAGTTCGATACGCGGCGCCTTGAATTGCCGCATAAGCTGATGATCGTGGGGGGCGATAACGACGGACGTGCCGAGGCGATTGAGCTCGATAAACAGGCGCAGCAGACGGCGCGCCATCTGCGGGTCGACGTTACCGGTCGGCTCGTCGGCCAGCAGCAGCTCCGGCTTGCCGATGACGGCCCGGGCTATGGCGGCGCGCTGTTTTTCACCACCCGACAGGACCGACGGAAATGCATGCATGCGCTCGCCGAGCCCGACCCATTGCAGCAGATCGGTCACGTCTTCCTTGTATTCCGGGATGCGCTTGCCGACGACGCGCAGCGGCAGCGCCACGTTCTCCCAGGTCGTGAGGTGGTCAAGCAAGCGGAAGTCCTGGAACACGATACCGATGCGGCGGCGCAGTTGCGCGCGGCGGGCGGGGGTGACGCGGCTAACTTCCTGGTCGAACAGATGCAACTGGCCGCGGCTCGGCGTCAGCGACAGGAACAGCATGCGCAGCAGCGAGCTTTTACCCGCGCCGGACGGCCCGGTCAGGAAGTGGAACGATCCAGGCTTGAGATGAAAGTTCACCTCGCGCAGAACCTCCGGTCCTCGCCCATACCTCAAGCCGACGTTTTGAAATCGGATCACTGCCCCGCGACCTCGAAGCTCCCTCGACTCCCCTTATGCGGGAAGCGGCTTGCCTGATCAATCTCACGATTGTGGCGTCCTCGTGTACTGGGGACAACGTGGCAGCCGAAAGCGTGCGAACCAGCCGCGGCCAAGCTGTGGCATGCGGTCTCGCAGCGGCTTTCGGTACCATCATGCGCAACAAGCGTCGGCCTCGCTTGCCTTGCAGTCCCCAATCGGCTGATAAGTGGAGCCATAACTTTTGCGAAACCGGCTTTGCGAAGCCGGACACGGTGGATGGATGAGCGAAGTCAGTGAAGTGGATGGGCGGATCGAGGTTGTTTTTCCGCCGGAGGAAATTGCGCAGCGGATCGACCAGATCGCGGCCGAGATCGCGGCTAGGAAGATGGACCGGTTGCTGGTGGTCGCAATCCTCACCGGGAGTTTCGTGTTCGCGGCCGACCTCATTCGCGCGCTGCATCGCAACGGGCTGAGCCCGGAGGTCGATTTCATTTCACTGTCGAGCTACCGCAAGAGCACCAAGTCGTCCGGCGTGGTGGACATCCTGCGCGATATCGAAATCGATTTGGATGGCCGTAACGTGCTGCTGGTCGACGACATTCTGGAGTCCGGGCGGACTTTGGCATTCGCGAAGGATCTCGTCAGCGCGCGCGGTGCCAGCACGGTGACCACCTGCGTGCTGCTCGACAAGCCGGTCGAGCGCGCGGTGCAGGTGAAAGCTGATTTCGCCGCATTTGAATGCCCCAATGTGTTCGTGGTCGGCTACGGCATGGACATCGCGCATCGCTATCGTGAGCTGCCGTTCGTCGGACAGATCGTCCGGACCGAATAATCGGAGACGTTGCCGCTGCGGCGGACAAAGGAGTGACCATGGCGCGCATTCTCCTGGCTGACGACGATCCAACGGCACTTGATCTCGTCAGTCGCGCATTGTCCGCTGAGGGGCACAAGATCGTCCGCTGTGCCGATGGCCATGAGGCGCTGCAGCATCTGGTTGCTGCACCGGACGACTTCGACCTGCTGGTCAGCGACGTCGAGATGCCCGGGCTGGATGGTGTGGAGCTCGCCAAGCAGGCCGCGGCGGTGAAACCGGGGCTGCGCATCCTGTTGATGTCAGGATTTGCCGGGGGCACCGATCATTTTGCCTCGCTGAATATCCCGAAGGTCGGATTCGTCAGCAAGCCGTTGACGCTGGAGCAGATCCGCGGCGCGGTGCGGTCCGCGTTGGCGTAGCTGTCAGGACGGCGTGGCGCGCGCTGCGCGCAGGCGGATGCGTTCGCGGTGCAGGGTGTAGAGGCCCGCGCCGATGAGGACGGCAATTCCGACGAACGTAATGCCATCCGGCATTTCGCCGAACACCAGATAGCCGCCGATGATCGCGAACAGCAGGATCGTGTAGCGGAACGGCGCGACGACCGCGATCTCGCCGGTGCGCAGGGCGATGATGATCTGGTAGTTGCCAATAAACACGCAGACGCCCGAGATCAGCATCAGCACCATCAGTTCGTTGGACGGCATCACCCAGGTTTCAAACGGCATCATCGCCAGGCCACCGATGGCAACCGCGCCTGCCGTGAAGAGCGACAGCAGCAGCACCGGAAACCGCACGCCCATGTGACGCGTGATGAGGTCGCGGGCGGTTACCGACAGGACCGAGCCGATCACGAACAGCGCCGCCCAGTCGAACGCGCTGCTGCCGGGCCGGATGATAATGACTACGCCCATCATGCCGACAAGCAGCGCCGCCCAACGCCGCCAGCCGACGGCCTCGCCGAGAAATAGCGCCGCGCCAGCCGTCAATGCGAGCGGCGTGAATTGAGCGATGGCGCTGACTTCCGCGAATGGCATGCGCACGACAGCCAAGAAAAAGAACAGGTTGGCGCCGATGTCACCCAGGCATCGCAACACCATAAGCGGCGAAACGGCTTTCCAGGCGCTTTTCAGGGCGCCGGTGAAGGCCGCGACGGCTGTGATGAGAACCGCGGCTGAGAAGCCGCGCAGGAACAGCAACTCGCCGATCGGCAAGTCTCGGCCCGCATGTTTGACGATCAGATCCGCAACCACAAACGCGGCCATGGAGATGACCATCGCCAGGATGCCGCGCAGATTATCGCTTCCGGTCGGCGCCGGATTAGGTAGCAACGGCATGGGAGCGGGATCAGCCTCCGGAGACGAATGCGACCTGTCTCGAATGCCGGCCGCTTGTCCGTGACTATCACACGCCGCGGCGGCGCGAGAAAGACGGCGTCCGCGGATTCCAGCCCCGCAGATTTTGGATGGCTCATTCCGCCGCTGTCAGCGTTTGCTCCCCTTGCCTGGTCGTACCGATCGCCGTGATGTCGAACGGCACGGTCTGGTAGATCTGATTGATCCAATTGCCGAACATCAGATGCGCGTGGCTGCGCCAACGGTTCATCGGCGGACGTGTAGGATCGTTGTCAGGGAAATAATTGTGCGGCACCTTGATCGGCTTGCGCGCCGCGATGTCGCGGAAATACTCCTCCGCCAGCGAGCCGGTGTCGTACTCGATGTGATTGAACATGTGCAGGGAGCGGTGGGCCGTATCGTTGAGAAGGCACAGTCCGGCCTCATCCGAATCCGCCAGGATGGTCATGCCGCTGCCATGCGGGATGTCCTCGCGGCGGACCTCGGTCCAGCGTGAGACCGGAATCAGGAAATCATCGGAAAAGCCACGCAGATAGGGCGAGGCCAGCTCCAGGATGCGGTGCCGGTAGATCCCGAACATCTTTTCGCTGAGCTCGTATTTCGGTATGCCGTGGAAATGATAGACGGCAGCCTGCGCACCCCAGCAGATGTTAAATGTGCCGTGGACGTTGGTCTGGCTCCAATCAAAAATGCGGCGCAGTTCATCCCAATACGACACCTGTTCGAAGGGCATGGTTTCCACCGGCGCGCCGGTGACGATCAGGCCGTCGAACTTCTCGGAGCGGACGTCCTCCCAATCGCGATAGAACGAAATGATGTGATCGTTCGGCGTGTTGCGCGAAACATGGTTGGTCATCTTGATCAGCGTCAGCTCCACCTGCAGCGGGGAGGCACCGAGCAGCCGCGCGAATTGCGTTTCGGTCTTGACCTTGTTGGGCATCAGGTTGAGCAGGCCGATGCGCAGCGGCCGGATGTCCTGCCGGATGGCATCCGTTTCCTGCAGCACCATCACCCCTTCCTCATCAAGGATGGAACGGGCGGGAAGATTGTCGGGAATTTTGATCGGCATCGTTTCTGTCTGACCTACGGGTAGCGAGCGGGACCGACAGTGGCTTAAACCCGTGTGATTGCCGGTTTGGCCACATCCTCCCTGGCGGGAGCGCCACCTTGCTCGGGTAAGCAGGTTGGCGTCGGGCATTGCCCAACTCTTGATGTGCCGATGAATTTAGAGGGGCCGAGGCAAGTTTACAAGCGGATGTATGATAAGCTTATTTTCCAACAGCTTCAGCCACCTGTCACACTCATGTGCCGCGCGACGGCAGGGCGGCGGGTGCGGCGATCGATAACGAAATCGTGACCCTTGGGCTTGCGCCCGATCGCCTCGTCGATGGCGGAGTAAAGCAATGCGTTGTCGGTGCTGGCGCGCAGCGGGCCGCGCAGATCCGCCGCGTCCTCCTGGCCAAGGCACATATACAGCGTGCCGGTGCAGGTCAGGCGTACGCGGTTGCAGCTCTCGCAGAAGTTATGCGTCATCGGCGTAATGAAGCCGAGGCGGCCGCCGGTTTCCTTGACCTTCACATAACGGGCCGGGCCGCCGGTGCGGTAGGCGATGTCGTCCAGCGTGAAACGGTCCATCAGCCGTGCCCGCACGATTGACAGCGGCAGGTACTGATCCGTGCGGTCGCCGTCGATATCACCGAGCGGCATGGTCTCGATCAGCGTCAGGTCATAGCCGCGTCCGTGCGCGAACCGCAGCAGGTCTTCGATCTCGTTCTCGTTGAACCCCTTGAGCGCCACCGCGTTGATTTTTACCTCGAGCCCGGCCTTGTCGGCGGCATCGAGGCCGGCCACGACCTGCCCGAAGTCGCCCCAGCGGGTGATGGCCTTGAAGCGGTCGGGCTTTAGCGTATCGAGCGATACGTTGATTCGGCGTACACCGTAGGCTGCGAGATCGGCGGCGTGCTTGGGGAGTTGGCTGCCGTTGGTAGTCAGCGTCAATTCATCGAGCGCGCCGGTTTCCAGATGGCGTCCGAGCGCGCGGAACAGCCAGCCGATGTTCTTGCGCACCAGCGGCTCGCCGCCGGTGATACGCAGCTTGCGCACACCCTTGGTGACGAACGCTGAGCAAAGCCGGTCGAGTTCCTCCAGCGACAGAAGATCCTTCTTCGGCAGGAAGGTCATGTGCTCCGACATGCAATAGACGCAGCGGAAATCGCAGCGGTCGGTGACCGACACGCGCAGATACGTCACCTGCCGGCCGAAGGGATCGATCATCGGCTTATCGAGCTGTCGTGCGTCGGCTGCAAGCATTGAGCTGGCCTTAATCGGCGCGATTAACCACTAAGAGGTAAATGATAACACCGAATAGAACCTAGTGCAGCCCCGGCGTCGATCAAGGCGTACTCAAGTCATAGCCGGCCCGTCCCGGTTCTGGCTGTCCGCGCACGACGGGGCGGCAACGGGTCTAACCCTCGACTTCCTTGACGAGATTTTCCAATCCCCGATCGCCATGCGGTAGCAGAACACGATCCGTTCGTCCGGCGCGATGTCCTGATAGACGGATCGCATCACGACTTCCGGGCCTTTGCCGTACGCGAAGCGGGCCAGTTCGCCGTGGCCGACGCGGAAGTCGGCGCGTATTCTCACACCATGAAGCCTTCGCCTTCGACCATCCAGCGCCGCTTTGATCCCATATCCGAGAATGCGAAGAAAACGCGTGCCGGCGGCACCTTATAGTGGTGCTCGATGCGAAAGGTGCTGTGCACGGCAGGCTAGCCGCATGCGCAGTCATGTCCTGTCGTTTCCTTCGGTCTCAGAGGGGAGATCTTCGGCAAGCAGCGCAGCGAGGCGGTCGAGCTTACGCTCGGCCGGGCTGCGCCTCAGTTCGATCCAGGCGGCACGCACATCCATTCCGCTGGGTTCTAGATGGCAGGAGCGGATGCGGCCGACCTTCTCGCTTGCAACGATGCCGGCGTCCTCCAGCACCTGCAGATGCTGCATGACGGCAGCCAGCGACATATCGAATGGTCCGGCCAGTTCGCTGACGCTGACGGGAGATCGTCTCAGCCGCTCGACGATGTGGCGGCGCGTCGGTTCGGCCAGACTTAAGTATTCGGTGTGGCGGGAGAATAGTTAAGTGAACGCTAAAGTATTGAGCTTCGCTGGTTCGTGTGTGTGGAGCCATGCGGCTGAATCATCGTCAATGCCGATGGTTCATGGTGCGATCTCTGAACTCCGCGCGACCGGATTTGAGCGGAAAGCTTGACAGCAGTGGGTTGCGGCAACATGAGACGCATAAGGGCCCTGCTTGGCCTATCCGCCAGATCTCTCCGAGGACATCCGATGCGCAGCTTTCATTTGCCAGGCCGGTCACCCGTTTACAGCCAGCGCGCCATGTGCGCGACGTCGCATCCGCTGGCCAGCCTCGCCGCCGTCGAGATGATGCGCCAGGGCGGCAACGCGGTCGATGCCGCGATTTCGGCCGCCGCAGTCCTCGCAGTCGTCGAGCATCCGATGACCGGCATCGGTGGCGATTGCTTCGCCATGGTCGCCAAGCCCGGTCAGGATCTGATCGCGCTCAACGCGTCGGGGCGTGCGCCTGCTGCCGCGACCGCGGAGTGGTACGCCAGCGCTGGCATCAAGCAGATCGAGATGCAATCGGCGCACGCGGTAACCGTGCCGGGCGCCGTGGACGGCTGGGCGACGCTGCTTGCGGATCACGGCACGGTTTCGCTGGCCAAGGCGCTAGCGCCGGCCATCGACTATGCCGAGAACGGTTTTGTCGTGGCGCCGCGCGTGGCGCATGATTGGAACGGGGTATCCGCGAAGCTCGCGGCGCATGCCGGCGCCAAGCAGCATCTCCTGCCGGGCGGACGCGCGCCGAAGGCCGGCGAGGTGGTGCGCTTCCCGGCGCTGGCGCGCACACTGCGTCTCATCGCCGAGCATGGCCGTGAGGGCTTCTACGCCGGCGAGGTGGCAGAGGACATCGTCGCCGAGCTGAAGCGCATGGGCGGGCTGCATACGCTGGAAGACTTCGCGGCTCAGCGCTGCTCGTACGTCAAGCCGATCTCGGTATCGTATCGCGGCGTGGAGCTGTGGGAGCTGCCGCCGAACAACCACGGCATCGTCGCGCTGATCCTGCTCAAGATGCTGGAAAAGCTCGACCTGACCGCCCTTAGCCCGACGTCCGCCGAGCGCTATCACATCCTCATGGAGGCCGGTCGTCTCGCGTATCTGATGCGCGATACGTTCGTCGCCGATCCGCAGATGGCCAACGTGCCGGTGGATCACATGCTGTCGGATGCGGTGATCGACAATCTGGTGAAGCGGATCGATCGCACCAAGCGCATCAAGGACCTCGGTCCGGCGCCGCGGCCGGTCGGCTCGGATACCGTCTATCTCTCCGTCGTAGACAAATCCGGCATGGCGGTGTCGTTCATCAATTCGCTGTTCAGCGCATTCGGCTCCGGTATCGTGGCGCCGAAATCGGGCGTGACGTTGCACAATCGCGGCCAGGGTTTCGTTATCGATCCGGCGCATCCCAACTGCATCGCGCCGCGCAAGCGCCCCATGCACACGCTGGTGCCCGCGATCGCCACCCGCGATGGCAAGCCGTTCCTTTCGTTTGGCGTCATGGGCGCGGCGTTCCAGCCGATGGGGCACGTGCTGGTGCTGACCAACATGGTCGACTACGGCATGGACCCGCAGGAAGCTGTGGATTGTCCGCGCGTGTTCTTCGAAGGCGACGATCTGTTCATCGAGGAGACGGTGTCGCCGGCGGTCGCCGAGCAGCTTGCCGCGATGGGACACTCGGTGAAGGTTCGCGCGGAGCCGTGGGGTGGCAGCCAGGTGGTGCGCATCGATCGAGAGAATGGCGTGCTTATCGGCGCATCGGATCCGCGCAAGGATGGCTGCGCGCTGGGTTATTGAGGATACGTCCATGGCAGGCGCGGCGGGATCGCAGCGCTCGGTTCAGGTTCGTATCGAGGGGCGCGTGCAGGGCGTCGGCTATCGCGCGTGGACTGCGGACGAGGCGCGCACGCGCGGTCTGCGCGGCTGGGTGCGCAATCGGCGGGACGGTGCGGTGGAAGCCGTTTTGGCCGGTCCGGCGGATGTGGTCGCCGAGATGCTGGAGCGCTGTGCCGTTGGACCGCCTGCTGCGCGCGTGACGAATGTCGCAATCATCGCTGAAGCCGTCGCTGCCATCGACGGCTTCAGCGTGCTGCCTACGTTGTAGGTTCGGTCCGCGCGGGTTCAAGCGATCTTCGCAGCTTCGCGCCGCAGCCCGGCCAGGATCGGCTCATAGGCCTCTTCGTCGCGTGATTCCGGATAGATCATGTAGACCGGGTAGACGAATTTGCGCACGCGCTTGGGTAAGCGGAGGCGGCCGCGTGCCAAGTGCGGCTTCACCAGACGCATCGGGAAGTAGCCCGAGGCGGCGTTATTCAGCACGTAGGAGAGGGCCAGCGGCCCCAGGTCCATATTGAGGCCGGGGCTCGATAACTCCGGATGCGCCGAGGCGTGATCGAGCTGGAAATCAGGCCCCCAGTTCACGAACACATAGTCGGCGTTGCCGCGCCGTCCTTGCGCCGGGCCGCCGGAGACGAGCACGAATTCCTCATCGAACAGGTGTTCAACGATCAGGCCGGGTGGCTGGATCGGCCGATAGACCACGGCCAGATCGAGCGTGCCTTCCAGAAGGCGCTGGGTCAGCACCGATGGGCCGCCCGCGATTGCCGATACCGCGATATCCGGGATGCTGCTGCGCAGCCATGCCGTCCACTTGAGCAGGAAACCTTCCCACAGGCTCATCGGTCCACCGACCGAGAGATGATCGCGATGCTGGTCTGAAAGGCCGACTTCAAGCTGCGCATGCTGCCACACACGTACGATGGCGAGCGCGTGTTTTCGGAACTGCTCGCCCGCTGCTGTCATTGCGGCGCCGGCCTTGGAGCGCTCGAATAGAGGTCGTCCGAGAAGATCCTCGAGGCCTTTTATGCGTGCACTGACCGTCGACTGCGTGACGTTCATCTTCCGCGCAGCTTCGATGAAGCTTCCGGTCTCGGCGACAGTCAGGAATGTGCGGGCGAGGTTGATGTCCATACGCTGGAACTTGCCGTCTTCCTGTCCTCTAGCCAACCACTGCTCTTGGAGGGGGTGCGGCCTATCTATCGAAAGGTCCGATAGAAGTCACCGGAAAAATCCGTTTGTGGACTCATTTGAATCTACACACATTGAGAACGACTCAAGATTTACTTGAGTCAACTGCTCCACTCTTGCGGAGCGATAAAACAGAGAAGGACGATCATCATGAAGGCCAAGACTGCTGCTAAGCCCGCCGCCAAGAAGGCCCCTGCGAAGAAGCCGGCTGCGAAGGCCGCTCCCGCGAAGAAGGCCCCTGCGAAGAAGAAGAAGTAATCTCGTACTCGTTTAACGCCCGCAGCTACGGAGCCAGTCTTGACGCGTATGACAGCCCTGGTGTTGAGCGTGGCGGCAGTGTTTGGTGCGGAAACTGCCGCGGCTGTGTCACTGACGAACCGCGATGATAGCGACCATAAAATCGCAATTATCGAAGGAGAAAGCCGTCAGCAGCATACGCTGACACCCTCAGCGGTCCTTGAGGGGATCTGTCTGAAGGGGTGCGTTATTCGCCTCAACGACAGCGAGAGCGATGAGTATGAACTTGAGGGAGACGAAGTCGTCTCCATCGAGGAAGGTTATCTCTACTACGATGGTCCTGACAGCCCTGCGGAGCCTAGTCCGGGCGAAGGTGGAGAAGGGACCAAGAAGTAGAGACAAGCGGGCAAAGTGATTTTGAGCTCAGAGCTGCAGGGGTGGCTCTGGGCTCTTTTTTTGCCAGGTTGGTTTCGCTTCATGCGTGAGGCGCGGTGAGAATGGATGTGTGCTCGACCACGCGAATGGGGCCGACACGCCGCATGAAGCATTCAGCGAGGGCCGCATCGACAGCTTTCATGTGGATATCTCGGCCGAGGTCGGCGAGGCTGGTGACGCCGTGCTGGCGCACACCGCACGGCACGATGCCGCTGAAGTGGGTTAGGTCCGGCGCAACGTTCAAGCTCAATCCGTGGAAGCTGATCCAGCGGCGGACCCGAATGCCGATCGCCGCGATCTTGTCTTCCAGCCCTTCGCCCTTGTCGGGGCGCGGCACCCAGACCCCGACGCGATCGGCGCGGGTCTCGGCATGTATCTGGAACTGTGCCAGCGTATCGATGACCCAATCTTCTAGCAGGTGAACGAAGGCGCGCACGTCGCCGGTGCGCCGCCGGATGTCGAGCATGGTGTAGACCACACGCTGTCCGGGGCCATGATAGGTGAACTGGCCGCCGCGCCCGGTCTTGTGGACAGGGAAGCGGTCCGGTTCGACCAGATCCTCCCACTTGCTGCTCGTCCCGGCGGTGTAGAGCGGCGGATGCTCCAACAACCATATCAGTTCGGCGGCTTCGCCTGCGGCAATCGCGGCGGCGCGCCGTTCCATCGCAGCCAGGGCGTCGGCGTAGTCGACGAGGTCGGGGCTGACAGCCCACTCGATCGTGGCGTCGCGCCGGTCGGAGGGAGATTGCGGGTCCAGAAGTGTCATGATCTCAGGCCCATAGCGCACTCCGTGGGCTCAGAACAAGCGGTCCCGTAGCGCTGTTGCGGTGCTTCCCGGTCGGTCTCCACCGGGTGTATCGGAAATATAGTGATGATTGTCTTGCCTATCTGCGCAACGTCTTGTACTGCAAGCGGCCTCGAGATGGCTTGTGAGCCGTCATCGAGTTTGCTACACGGACATCGCCTGTCCATGGTTTGCGGTCGTGGCGGAACTGGTAGACGCACTACCTTGAGGTGGTAG
>JAEZBZ010000241.1 GCA_023412745.1 Pseudomonadota bacterium
GCAGGACGCGGCGAGAACACGGCGGGAGCGGGCCGCCAGTCCGGGAAACCCTGCCGCCAGACGAGATCGGTCGGGCGCAGATGTCCGAGTTCGACGAATTTGCGCATCTCGACGTCCGAGAGCGGTCCAAACTGCTGACCGTCTCGTGCCAGATACCATTCGATTTGTGGTGTGGGGCCCGCCATCGCCGCCTTACGATCCGCTCATGCCGCGGACACGAGCATAAGTCGCCATTCGGCGGGGCAGCAAGTGTCCGGTGAGTATCCGGTGCATCACTCAAGTATCCTGTTTGAACTGCGGATCGACCGGCACCCTGTAGGCATTGGCCAATCGATTCGTCATGTTCGCTAGCGCCACCACGGCGTAAAGTTCGTTGATCTGGGCCTCGGTCGCTCCTTTGGCCATGGCTGCCGCCTTGTGGCTGGCCATGCATACTCGCAGTTATTGGTGATCGACACGGCGAGATAAACCAGTTCTTTGGTCTTCGGGTCGAGTTCGCCTGGACCCATTATACTCTTGAGGCTTTCCCACGTGTGCCGCAACATCCGCGGCTCGTTGGCGAGGTATTTCCAGAAGTTATTGATTGTCTTGACGTTGCGTGTCGCTTTGATGTCATCGAAAACTGCTTTGACGTCGGGCGTCGCGGCCTTTTCACTGATCGGCTTCATGGTTCGGCTCTCTTGATAGGCTGAGGCGGTGCCGCTATAACCCGGCGCCAACAGCGGACACATTCAGGACAGAGCAAATCGATGGCCATCGAGCGTACATTTTCCATCATCAAGCCTGACGCCACCGGGCGCAATCTGACAGGCGAAGTCAATGCGGTCATCGAAAAGGCCGGTCTGCGCATCGTCGCGCAGAAGCGCGTGCGCTGGACGGCGGCGCAGGCCGAGAAGTTCTACGAGGAGCATAAAGCACGTCCGTTTTATGGCGAACTGTGTGACTTCATGACGTCCGGCCCGGTTGTCGTGCAGGTTCTGCAGGGTGAAAACGCCATCGCGAAATATCGCGAAGTCATGGGCGCGACGGACCCGGCAAAGGCCGCCGAAGGCACCATCCGCAAGCTGTTTGCCAAGTCGGTCGGCGAGAACTCGGTTCACGGTTCCGATAGCCCGGCTGCCGCGGATCGCGAAATCGCGCTGAACTTCGGTCTCGACGAAATCGTCGGCTGAGGCGGGTCGGACGGAGGGCAGGGTAGACATGATCACCCCGGCCCACGTTCAGACGTTTGCGAAATACAACGTGTGGCAGAACCGGTCGCTGTACGACGCGGCGGACACATTGTCCGACGCGCAGCGCCGGGAGCCGCGCGGTGCCTTTTTCGGCTCCATACACGGTACGTTGAACCACATCTTGTGGGGTGATCGCGTCTGGATGTCGCGGCTTGCGGGCTGGGAGCCGCCAGCAGTCAAAACCGGGCGCGACTCTCCGGGATACTATCCAGATTGGGACGACTTGAAGCGCGAGCGGCTGACGACAGACGCTGCCCTCATCTCCTGGTCATCGACGCTGGATGCGGCGGCACTCGCGGAGGACCTGACGTGGTTCTCGGGTTTGACGGGTCGCCAGATCACCAAGCCAAAATGGCTTGCTGTGTCGCACCTGTTCAATCACCAGACGCATCATCGCGGGCAGGTCCACTGCCTGCTGACTCAGTTCGGGGCCAAGCCCGAGGATACCGACATCATCTTCATGCCGGAATGACCCCGGGACACCTGGGCTGATGTCCCGGCAAATCGGTCGCACATTTAGAACTGCTTCTTCGGCGCAAAGGCCTTAGCCGCCCAGCACGGGTATCCCGCGTAATTGCCGGAGGGATCGAGATAGCTCGCTTCCAGGCAATCCTCAGACTGGCTGCGGTTGGCATACGGCACGCGATGGCCATACCCGCGCCGTGGTTGATAGTAGCGGTACAGCGGCGAGCTATAATAGCTTTTATAGCCCTTGCCGGATGAACTCTTGCGGGCGTCCGCGGGCGCGATGGCGACTGCAAAGCTGCCAAGCGCCACCGCGATCGCAAATATGACTTTCATGCCTCATCTCCCGGGCGCTTCCTCGTTTCAGAGACTCAACAGCGGGGTAATGACGCGCGTTCCTTCACGGTCTTGTGCGGGTAGACGGATGGGCTGCTTACATCGGAATGAGAAAACGGTTAGCTTCTCAGGCCTTGCCGCTGGGATGATGCATGGAACAGTTCTCCATAGGCCACTCCGCTTGTCCACATGACTGCCCGTCGACGTGCGCGCTCGATGTCGAATTGCGGCCGGATGGGCGGATTGGGCGCATCCATGGCGCCAAGGGCAATAGCTATACGGCCGGCGTCATCTGCGCCAAGGTCGCGCGCTACGCGGAGCGTATCCATCATCCGGACCGTCTGCTGTATCCGCTGAGGCGCAAGGGCGCGAAAGGCTCGACCGAGTTCGAGCGGATTGCCTGGGACGACGCACTCGACATCACCGCCGAAGCTATGCTGGCGGCCGAACGGCGATACGGTCCGGAGGCGGTCTGGCCGTATTACTTCGCGGGCACCATGGGCCTCGTGATGCGCGACGGTATCAACCGCCTACGCCATACCAAGCGCTATTCGCAGATGTTCCAGTCGATATGCTCGACCTTGGCTTGGACCGGCTTCGTTGCCGGTACCGGCAAGCTCGCAGGCCCCGATCCGCGCGAGATGGCCAAGTCCGATCTGGTGGTGATCTGGGGCACGAATCCCGTCAACACGCAGATCAACGTGATGACGCATGCCACGCGTGCCCGCAAGCAACGCGGCGCCAAAATCGTGGTGATCGACATCTATCAGAACGGCACGATGGCGCAGGCCGATATGGCGCTATGCCTGCGGCCGGGCACCGATGGCGCGCTGGCCTGCGCGGTGATGCACGTGCTGTTCCGTGACGGCTACGCCAACTGGCCATATCTGGAACGCTATACGGATTGTCCGCGTGAACTCGAAGCGCACTTGCGCGCACGCACGCCGGAATGGGCGAGCCGGATCACGGGTCTCAGCGTCGATGAGATAGAGACCTTCGCGCGCATGGTCGGTACCACACCGCGGACGTATCTGCGGCTCGGCTACGGCTTCTCGCGCCAGCGCAACGGCGCAGTGAACATGCACGCGGCGTCCTGCATCGCTGCGGTGACCGGCGCCTGGCTGCACGAGGGCGGCGGCGCATTTCACAACAACGGCGCGATCTTCAAGTGGGACAAGACACTGATCGAGGGGCTCGATCGCAAGGACGACAGCGTGCGCATGCTTGACATGTCGCGCATCGGTCCGGTGCTGACCGGCGATCCGCGCGACATCGGCGATGGGCCGCCCGTGACGGCGCTGTTCATACAGAACATGAATCCGGTGCAGGTGGCGCCGGAGCAGCGGCTGGTGAAACAGGGTTTCATGCGCGAGGATCTGTTCGTGTGCGTGCACGAGCAGTTCATGACGTCCACCGCACAGATGGCGGATATCGTGCTGCCGGCAACGATGTTCCTGGAGCACGACGATATCTATCAAGGCGGTGGTCACCAGCACATTCTGGCCGGGCCGAAGCTGTTGGAGCCGCCAGGCGAATGCCGCTCAAATCATGACGTGATCGTCGCGCTGGCCAGGCGCGTCGGGGCAGAGCATGCCGGCTTCGACATGACAGCCCGCGAGATGGCGGACAGCACACTGCGCGCTTCGGGCTGGGGTTCGATCGATGCGCTGGAAGAAAGCCGCTGGATCGATTGCCAGCCGGATTTCGAGACAGCGCATTATCTGAACGGCTTCGGCTATCCCGGTGGTAAATTCCGTTTCAAGCCCGATTGGCCGGCTGTTCCGGTGGGACGCAAGCATGACTGGGGGCTTGGGCATCTGCCGCCGCCGCTGCCCGACCACTGGGACGTCAACGAGAAGGCGGACGCGCAGCATCCCTTCAAGCTGGCGACGTCGCCGGCCCGCAACTATCTCAATTCATCGTTCAACGAAATGCCGACCAGCCAGGCCCGGGAGGGGCGGCCGCGCGCCAAGATCAATCCAGAGGATCTGTGGGAGCTCGGCCTGGAGGATGGTGCTCGCATCCGGATGGGCAACGAGCGTGGCGAAATCATCCTTCATGCGGAGGCGTTCGCAGGTGTGCAGCGCGGCGTCGTCATCGTCGAGAGTATTGCGCCAAACGATCAGTTCGAAGGCGGCGAGGGCATCAACACCATCACCAGCGCCTATCAGGCAGCACCCTTCGGCGGCGCTGCTTTCCACGACAATCACGCCTGGATCAAGCCGGCCTGAGGTCAGCATGCGTTTTCCGCGGCAGCGGCTTGCATCGGCGGTTCCGGACGCGACAGCGCGATATGCTGATGTTCGACCCGCATGCTGGTCGTCGGCAGGCGCATCGCATAGGGGCCGGTCGCCCCGATCACATGCAGCTCGGCAAGGCCGCCAGCGCTCATGTCGACACGACAGATATTGCCCAGAAAGTGTCCGTCGGCACTGAAAACCGACAGATTGGCGTAGGGATGCCCCAGCTTCGACCACGCCAGCGATAGCGCGTCGGATGTCGTCATCGCGGCGAGAAAATGGTTGTCGGTGAGGAGTGTGTTCAGGTCTTCGTGCTGATGCGCGACCACCTGGCGTTCCGCCAGGAGCTGGTCGGGCAGGCGGGCATCGGAGGGACTGCTCAATGCCAGGCTTTGGTCTTGCGGCACATTGCCGATTGGCAGGGTTGACACAAGCGCGGCGCCAGCCAGCCAAGCCGCGATCAACGCGATAGCAACTCTCGTCTCGGCTTGGATCGAATGTTGACCGGATCGTCCGTCGGATTCCATCGAGCTTGCGTCCTTGTCCGGAACCATCGCGCAGCGCGAGTCTTGAGGAATACGTATGAAAGCTGGGAAGCTGGATGATAAAAATCCAGCCCCCGCAGGTCGCACAATCATCAAATGCATTTGATGGTCTGATCGTGAGAGGCACTGAGGCATGCGTTGGTGCTTTGCTGGCGGCTAAAGCGCCATTCGAGAGCGGACAGCAGCGCCACGATCGCGGCCTGCGCGCCGATGAAGGCTTGGCCCAAGCCGTTCGGCGCGATGACTTCACCCACAATCAGCCACAGGCTGGCCGCGACCCAGGCCGCATTACCCGCAACAATCAGCGCTATTGCCGCCGGGTGCATCGTTGCCCGCGTCGCGATCAACGCCATGAAGGCTGCGACCGGAAACAGGATCAGGCCGGCATAGAACAGCAGGCCCTGCGGAATAGCCGTGACGCCAGCGATCGGCCCGCTGGCCACTGTCATCAAGGCGCCCGCGGCGAGGCAGGTCGCAGCATCGGCCAGCAGAACCTGACGGAGAGCCTTGGGTGCATTCTGGAATGACATGTCGTGCTCCTTGTCTGATGCAGGAGAAGCCGTGATTGGCTTCTTGCACCCAAAGTGGCGGCAGACACCTCGGCTGGCGATTACGTCGGAGGTAATAGGATGCTGACGGCGTTTGCGGCTACGATCCGGCCATGACGACAGCAAACACTACAGCCGGCGACATGCTCCGACAGTGGCGGCGGCGTCGGCACCTGAGCCAGCTCGATCTTGCACTCGAAGCCGACATTTCGCAGCGGCACCTGAGCTTCATCGAATCCGGACGCTCCGTGCCGAGCCGGGACATGGTGCTGCATCTGGCCGAGCAACTGGCCGTACCGCTCAGGGAGCGCAACGCTTTGCTCGTCGCCGCGGGTTATGCGCCGGCTTATCGCGAACGGCCGCTGGCCGATCCGGCGCTGAAGGCGGCACGGGATGCAGTCGATCTGGTGCTCGCCGGACAGGAGCCGTTTCCGGCGTTGGCGGTGGATCGCTACTGGAAGCTCGTGGCCGCCAATCGCGCGGTGGAGTTGTTTCTCGCCGGCATCGATCCGGCCATGCTGGTGCCGCCGCTCAACGTGTTACGGCTCAGCGTGCATCCGAACGGTTTGGCGCCACACATTGCCAACTATCGCGAATGGCGAGCGCACATTCTCTCCCGGCTGTCGCAACAGATCGACGCCAGTTCCGATCCGGCACTCGTCGCGTTGCTCGCAGAACTGAAGGATTATCCGGCCCCTCCGGGCGCCAAGCCGCATCGGCCATCGGCGTCGCGCGATTTCGGCGGGGTCGTGGTGCCGCTGCAGTTGATGAGCGAGCAGGGCACTTTGTCATTCTTCTCCACGACGACGGTGTTCGGCACGCCGGTTGATATCACGCTGTCGGAACTGGCGATCGAGTCGTTTTTTCCAGCCGACGAGGCGACAGCCGACACAATGCGCCGGATCGCGGCCGCGCGAGGCTGACGCGGCCTACAGCATCGCCAGCCGCGTCGGGCCTTTCGGCGGCGGGAAGGCTTGATCGAGGCCAGCGAGATCCTGGTCGTCGAGGACAAGATTGGCGGCCGCCGCGTTGGCGCGCACGTGATCGAGATCGGACGCCTTCGGAATCGCGATGACGAGCTTCTGGCGCAGCACCCAGGCCAGCGCCGCAGTGGCGGGCGACACCTCGTGCTTGGCCGCGACCTTCCTCAGCGCCGCATTGCCGAGGATCTCGCCTTGCCCGAGCGGCGAATAGGCCATGATCGCGATGCCTTTGTCCTGGCAGGCGGGCAGCAGATCCCATTCGATGCCGCGCTCACCCGGATGATACAGCACCTGATCGGTGATGCAGGCGTTCTCGGGCGCGTCTTCGAGCATTTCGGCCATGTCGTCGTTGTCGAGATTGCTGACACCCCAGGCCCGGATCTTGCCGTCCCGCTTGAGCTGCTCGAATGCGCCGATGGTTTCATCGAACGGGATGTTGCCGCGCCAGTGCAGCAGGTAGAGATCGAGCGTGTCTGTCTTCAGGCGCCGCAGGCTGCGTTCGCAGGCGGCGATGGCGCCGGTCGCGGAGGCATTGTGCGGATAAACCTTGCTGACCACGTAGACACTGTCGCGACGACCGGCGATGGCTTCGGCGACGACCTCCTCCGCACCGCCTTCACCGTACATCTCGGCGGTGTCGATCAGAGACAGCCCGAGATCGAGGCCGAGCCGCAGCGCCCTGACCTCGGCCGCCTTGCGGCCAGGCTGTTCGCCCATGCCCCAGGTGCCGAGGCCGAGGGCTGGAACCGTGTCGCCGTTCAGCAAACTCACCGTGCGCATGGTGCTTGTCTCCACGTTACTATACGCGACGACGCGCCTTGATCGCGGCCGCCAGCGTGCCTTCGTCGAGATAGTCAAGTTCGCCGCCGACCGGCACGCCCTGGGCCAGCCGCGAAACCGTCACTCCGGTACTTTCGAGCTGTTCGGTGACGTAGTGGGCGGTGGATTGGCCTACGACCGTCGCATTGAGCGCCAGCAGGACTTCTTTCACCGAAGGATCGCCGGCGCGTTCGACGAGCTGGCCGATGTTGAGCCGCTCCGGCCCGATGCCGTCGAGCGGCGAAAGGTGCCCGCCGAGCACGTGATACAGCGCATTGACTACGCCCGCGCGCTCCAGCGCCCATAGATCCGCGATGTCCTCCACCACCACAATCATTGAGCGATCACGACGCGGATCCTGGCAGATCGTGCAGGGCGAAACGCTATCGATGGTGCCGCATTGCGGACAATCGACCAGTTTCGAAGCTGCATCGTTCAGCGCGGCGGCCAGCGGCACCAGCAGTTCGCTGCGGCGCTTGAGCAACGCCAGCGCAGCCTTGCGCGCCGAGCGAAAGCCGAGACCCGGCAATCGCCCCAGCAACTGTACCAGTCGCTCGATTTCAGGCCCGGCGGTTGTCTTGCTCATCGCGGCGCGCGCTGCCCAGGATTGATCAGAACAGCTTGAGGCCGGGCGGTAGCGGCAGTCCGCCGGTCAGTTCCTGCATCTTCGCCTGCGTCGCGGAATCGACCTTGGCCTTGGCGTCCTGCATGCCGGCGATGATCAGGTCTTCCAGGATTTCAGTCTCGTCCGGCTTCATCAGGCTCGGGTCGATCTTCAGGCGGCGCACTTCGCCCTTGCCATTCAGCGTCACCTGCACCAGCCCGGCACCCGCCTGACCGTCGACTTCCATCTCGCTGAGCTGCTCCTGCATGCGCTGAAACTTGGCCTGGAGCTCCTGGGCCTGCTTCATCATTCCCATAAGGTCTCTCATCGCGTCCTCTCCGGTTGAGCGTCAGCACAACCACTGCCGCACGTGTTTGGTTCTGTCCTAGCCCGCTGCGCTTTCGTCGTCGCGTGGGCGCTGCAGCGGCCGGATCTCCTTCAATTCGGCCTCGGGGAACACATCGAGCAGCGATTTCACGGCCGGATGCTGCTTGAGTTCCTCGGCTTCCTTGGCTGCCCGCGCGCGTTCGATCTCGCCGAGCGGCGGCTCCCCGGGCTCGCGGCTGAGCGCCACGATCCAGCGCTGTCCGGTCCACTTGCCGAGCTTCTCGCCGAGTTCACCGGCAAGTCCGCGCGGCGCATCTTCCATCAGGTTGATCTCGAGGCGGCCGACCTCGAAGCGCACTAGCCGGACATTCTCTTCGAGGTGTACCTTCAGCCGTGGATCGCGATGCGCGCCCGCAAGCGCCACGACTTCCGCAAAGCTGCGCGGCATCGGTAGAGGCGGCGGCTGGCTGACCGGCTGGTGGGCCATGGGTACGGCACCGGCATTGCCCGACATCAGTGGGCCGCCATGATGCGATGGCGCGCGATCCTGCGCCGATGGTGCGGACGGTGGGCGCGAACCCGTTCCAAGCAGCCGGATCAGGTCGTCCGGCGAGGGCAGTTCCGCGGCGTGCGCGATGCGGATCAGCACCATTTCAGCAGCCTGCAGGGGCGCTGCGGCGCGGGCAGTTTCCTCCAGACCCTTCTGCAGCATCTGCCACGTGCGGGTCAGTACCGGCACCGCCAGCCGTTCGGCAATGCTGCCGGCGCGGCGGCGTTCTTCCAGCGACAGCTCTTCTCCGGCGCCGTCCGGTCCGATCACTTTGCAGCGGGTGGCGGCATGCACGGCTTCCGACAGATCTGCAAGGATCTGCGTGGGATCGCCGCCGTCCTTGTGCAGCGTATCGAGCTGGCGCAGGGCATCGGCTGCCGCGCCGCTGAGCAGGGCTTCGAGCAGGTCGAAAATCCGGCCGCGATCGGCAAGACCCAGCATGGCGCGGACTGAGGATGCGGTCACCTTGCCCGCGCCCATCGCGATCGCCTGATCCAGGATCGACAGGCCGTCACGCACCGAACCGCCGGCCGCGCGCGCGATCAGCGTCAGCGCATCGTCCTCGGCGGTGGCGTTCTCGTTGGCGGTGATGGATTTGAAATGGCCGGCCAGCAGCGGCACGTCGATGCGCCGCAAATCGAAGCGCTGACAGCGTGACAGCACGGTCACCGGCACCTTGCGCACCTCGGTGGTGGCGAAGATGAACTTGACGTGCGCCGGCGGCTCCTCGAGCGTTTTCAGCAACGCATTGAAGGCGTTCTTCGACAGCATGTGGACTTCGTCGATGATGAACACCTTGTAGCGCGCGACAAGCGGCTTGTAGCGCGCGTTCTCGATGATCTCGCGGACGTTGTCGACGCCGGTGTTGGAGGCGGCGTCCATCTCCAGCACGTCGGGATGGCGGCTCTGAATGATCTGCAGGCAATGCTCACCATAGCCGTCGATCTCCACCGTCGGGCGATCGGGAATGCCGGGCTTGGAATAGTTGAGGGCGCGGGCGATGATGCGCGCAGTTGTGGTTTTGCCCACGCCGCGGACGCCGGTCAGCATATAGCCCTGGGCGATCCGGTCGGCGGCGAACGCATTGCGCAGCGTCGTCACCATTGCGTCCTGGCCAATCAGCTCGGCGAACGTCTCCGGGCGGTACTTGCGGGCGAGGACGACGTAAGGCGCGGGAGCTGCACCATGCGGCGCTCCCATGCCGAGGAAGCCCGGCTGGTCGGCGTCATCTGCAGGCTGGTGCGGCGGTGGTATGTCGTTGGCCATCGGCGTCCGGTTTCGCCCGTGGATTACGCAAGCGCGATCGTGCAATCTAACGGCGCAACAGCCGCCGCGAGCAGTCCCAAGCAACGCTGCCGGATCTGACCGTTCCCGACCGCGCGCCTCGGATGCTTCCGGGTGCGGCGCGTGCCGCAGGAGGCTGACGAACGACCCGTTTCCTGATCGCTAGGGCTGCTTCCTTCCGGATCTGACCCGATTTGCGAGGGCTACGTCCGCCGCCAACCTCCCGGCCGGAATATGACGCCTCAGCCGGCAAGTTACAACCCTAGCAATGGGTCGCGGCCGGGGTTGTCCGCGGTTCAGAACGCGGTGCATGGCCGCGGGCAAATTGGCCGTGATCTTCTGAACTTCCTTGTTGGCATCATGGCATGGGTCGCTAGCCACAGTTGCTTAGGTCAATATTTCCGGCGTAATGAGTCTCGGGGACGTTTTCTGCTGCGCAGCTTGGGTGGGGGATGAGCGCAACACTCCGTTATCGCGCTGACATTGACGGCTTGCGCGCGGTTGCCGTGCTGCTGGTGCTGGTCTTCCACGCCAATCTGGGCGTGGTGTCTGGCGGCTTCATCGGCGTCGATGTGTTCTTCGTCATCTCCGGCTACCTGATCACCTCGATCATCGCCAGCGAGGTGGGCCGCGGTGCCTTTTCGTGGGCCAGCTTCTACGAGCGGCGCATCCGACGCATCATGCCGGCGCTGCTGACCGTGATCGTGGCGTCCATCGCGATCGGCTGGTTTATCATGGTGCCGAGTGACTATCGCGAATTTGCGCGGACAGTGATCGCGGCGGCGGCGTTTTATTCGAACTTCTATTTCAACGGACAGGCCGGTTACTTCGCGCCGGCGGCTGAGATGCAGCCGATGTTGCATACCTGGTCGCTCGCGGTAGAGGAGCAATTCTACCTGCTGGCGCCCGCCTTCATCCTGTTGTTGCTGGCGGGGCTGCAGCGCTTCAAGCTTGCTATCTTCGTCGCGGTGTTCGCGCTGTCGCTCGGCATCTCAGTCTACGGCGTGCGCGAGGAATGGTCGTCGGCGTTCTATCTGCTGCCGTCGCGCGCGTTCGAGCTGATGATCGGCATGGCCTTGGCGCTGGGCCTGATACCGGCGATGACGAGCCGAGGCTTGCGTCAGGTGGCCGGCCTCGCCGGTCTGGCCATGATCCTCGGGGCTGGGCTGCTCTATACCTCCGCCACACCGTTCCCGGGGCTGGCGGCGTTGGTGCCGTGCCTCGGCGTGGCGCTGCTGATCCACAGCGGTGGTCAGGGAGATACGCTGGCCTCTCGGGTTCTGGCGCTGCGACCTGCGGTGTTTGTCGGCAAGGTGTCGTACTCGCTGTACCTGTGGCACTGGCCGTTGCTGGCCTTTGCCGCCTACGAGTTTGAGGAGCGTCTGACGGCCGGGCACCGGATCGGGCTGCTGGTTCTGGCGTTTGTGCTGTCGGTGGCGAGCTACTACTGGATTGAGCAGCCGGCCCGCCGTGGGACGATCCTGCCGACACGGCGCGGCGCGTTCGCCGCCACCGCCGCCGCCATCGCCTGCTGCGCCTTCGTCAGCGTCGGCATCTACACCACGCGCGGTGCCCCCATGCGGTTGAATGCAGAAGCCGAGGCATTCGCGCGGCGAGTGCCACTCAAGTATGCCACGCTCAGCCACTGCTTGAAGGACTCGCCCAGCGGCCACTGCGCCGTCGGCGCGTCCGCCGATGTTGCGCCAGGGTTTATCCTTTGGGGGGATTCTCACGCCCGGATGATATCCCAGGCGCTGGCAGAGGTTGCTGCGTCTCGATCGGCCAGAGGGTATATCTCGATCGCGCAGGGTTGCGCGCCGATTTTGCGAGTCGCGAGCACACCGGCGGCGCGATCGAAATGCCTTGAAGGGGCGGACCAGTTCGAGGCGTTGTCGGCCCGTGCTCCGACCGCCGCACATGTCATCATTGCTGCGTATTGGATCGCGTATTCTGGCGAGCGCGTTGCGGATGCGGAAACGCCGGAGACGAAGGCGCGTTTGGCGGATTTAGCGCACGGGCTCCGCGCCACAGTTGATAATATCAGCGCGTCCGGGCGGAGTGTAACGTTGATCGGTCCGGTTCCGGGGCCGACGTTTGATCTGACCAAGGAGATGACCCGAGCGCTCATGCGCGGCCATCAGCGCGAATTCTCTGTGACGCTGGAGGATTTCAAGCGGCGGCATTCGGGGACGCTACGGCTTCTGTCGGAGTTGGACTCGCTGCCGCGCGTCCGGGTTTTATATCCGCATCTCACTCTCTGCGACGCCGAACGTTGCCGGTTGGTCGATAACGGCATGCCGCTTTACGTCGATGACAACCACCTCAGTCCCCAAGGTGCCGGATTGTTATCCAATCTTCTCCGCGAAGCCCTTGACGGGGCGCGGCTGCAACACGAAGCGATGACCCGGTCCGGCCGGCAGGCCCATTGACTTTCATGCCGCGCCGCTGGTCCGTGGGAATGTGATTGCACAAGCTGGGTTGCTATGCTCTTTTTCCGCACCCCTGAGAGGAGATGACGATGTTCAAGCCGACGCTCGGAGCCGCGACGCTGCTCGACCGCCAGAGCGACAAGCGTTCCGATGCCGCTTACCTGGACAAGCTGCTTGCGGGCGAGGAGGCACGGTTTCTCGTGCTTGCCGACCAGAAGCCCGTCATCGCATCCAATGAGGAGCGGACCAAGGGCAGCATCCGCTGGTTCACCCGCGCCGATCTGGAACGGCTCGGCATGCCGATCGGCGATGCGCTGTTCCTCGGTGTTGAGCCCAAATCCGGCGCCGGGCGGTTTGCCATTGCCGTCACCGAACATCGCGCGCGCAATGCGCCGGGCGGGCTCGAAATCATGCGCCCAATCGTCGATCTGCGCTCGCTCGCCATGCAGGGCGTGCTGCCGTCGGAAGAACTGTCGCTGCTCGGACTGGCGAAGGCGCTGGCGGCGTGGCACGAGAACACCCGCTGCTGCGGTCACTGTGGCGGCACCACGCTAGTGAAGGACGGCGGCTGGCGGCGTAAGTGCTGGGCTTGCGGACAGGAGCACTTCCCGCGCACCGATCCAGTCGTCATCATGCTGATCGTGGATCGCGAGCGCGATGCGTGCCTGCTGGGCCACGAAGCGCGGTTTGCGGAGAACATGTGGTCGACGCTCGCCGGGTTCATCGAGCCGGGCGAGGATATCGAGCACGCCGTGCGGCGCGAGACGCTGGAAGAGACCAACATTCAGGTTGGGGAGGTGCGTTTCCACTCGGCGCAGCCCTGGCCGTTCCCGCACTCGCTGATGCTCGGCTGCATCGGCTTTGCCAAGACGACCGAGATCACCATCGATCCCAAGGAGATCGTGGACGCGCGCTGGTATCCGCGCGCCGAGATCAAGCAGATGCTGGAAGGCACGCATGCGCAGGGGCTGTGGGTGCCGGGTCAGCAGGCTATCGCGCGGGCATTGATCACCGCGTTCGTCGAGGGGCTGGACTGACGTAGATGAAGCGACGGGTGCGCGCTCAATCTCATCATGGGGCAGGGGCAAGCGCTAGGGCGAACGAGGATGGCGGACGCATCCTGAAGCGGACGCGCCCAGTGTGAATGATCACACGCAGCGGCCGCCGTCGACTTCCATCGCGACGCCTGTGATGAACTCCGAGGCCGGATCAGCGAAAAATAGCGCCGCGTTGGCGATGTCGGATGGCTTCGACATGCGGCCCAGCGGAATGGTGGCCAGGAACTTGGCGCGATTTTCCGGCGTGTCCGGCATGCCCATGAACTGTTCCAACATGCCCGTCTCGCCGATAACCGGATTGATGGCGTTGACGCGGATCTTCTTCGGCGCGAGTTCGGCGGCCATCGACTTGGTCAGGATGATCGCGGCGCCCTTGGAGCCATTGTACCAGGTCAGGCCGGGACGCGGGCGCACGCCGGCGGTTGACGCGGTGTTGATAATGACGCCGCCGCCGCGCTTTTCCATCTCCGGCACGCAGGCGAGCGCGGCGAGGTAGATGGCTTTGACGTTGACGTCGTAGATGCGATCGAACTCCGCCTCGGTGACGTTCAGCATCGGCTGGTTCTTGTGCGTGTAGCCGGCATTGTTGACCATGATGTCGAGGCCGCCAAAGGCCTTCACGGTTTCGGCGACCATGGCGTCGACGTCGCTTTTCTTCGTCACGTCGCAGGCGATGTGCGCGGCGGCGTCGCCGAGGCTCTGGGCGACATCGCGCGCGCCCTGTCCGTTGATGTCGGCGACCATGACCTTAGCGCCTTCAGCAGCATAGAGTTCGCAGATGCCCTTGCCGAACCCGGATGCGCCGCCGGTAACGATCGCGACCTTATCCTTGAGCTTCATGCGTCTTTCCTCCCTTTTTGCGCTTCCGGCGGGCTATCGCGCCGCCGGTTTTAGGCATGGCTTATTGAGGTGCTCGCGCCACCTGCGCACGGTACGGGCTCGCCGGGTAGGTTCCAAGCACGGTGAGTTCGGAGGAGAAGAATGACAGCTCCTCCATGGCCAGCCGCACCGGATGGTCGGCGGGGTGGCCTTCGATGTCGGCGTAGAACATGGTGGCGGTGAAAGCGCCGTTGAGCTGGTAGGATTCCAGCTTGGTCATGTTGATGCCATTGGTCGCGAACCCGCCCATAGCCTTGTAGAGCGCGGCCGGCACGTTGCGCACGCGGAAGATGAACGTAGTGACGAACGGGCCTTTACCTGGATCGGCGTCATCCGGTTCGGAGGCCAGTATGACGAACCGCGTCGTGTTGTGCGCTTCGTCCTCGATATCGCTTTTCAGGATTTTCAGGCCGTAGATCTGCGCGGCCAGAGTCGAGGCGATGGCGGCCTGCGTCGTGTCGGTCTGCTCGCTGACGAGACGGGCCGAGCCGGCAGTGTCGGCTTCAGGGATCGGGCGCAAACCCAACTGGCGCAGCGTGTTGCGGCACTGACCGAGCGCCTGCGTGTGGCTCATCACCGTCTTGATGGTGTCGAGGCTGGCGTTGGGTAGGGCCATGAGCTGATGGCGCACGCGCAGGAAGTGCTCACCGACGATGAACAACTGCGCGTTCGGAAGCAGGTGGTGGATGTCGGCGACGCGTCCGGCGACCGAATTCTCGATCGGGATCATCGCATAATGCGCTTCGCCGGACTTCACGGCAGCCAGTGCGTCCTCGAAGGTCGGGCAGGCCATTGGTTCGAGATCCGGAAATACCTCCGTGCAAGCCATGTGCGAATTGGCACCGGGCTCGCCCTGGTAGGACACGCGGATGGGCGATTGGGAGGTCTGGCCTGGGCGGCCTTTGCCGCGCGGCTTCAGTCTGGAGTTTGGCATGGTGCTCGTCTGATATGTGAAGAAAGGTCAGGTCTGGCCCGAAGTGAAAACCACTAGCCGGCAAGCATGCGACGGGCCCGCTCCAGATCGGCGGGAGTATCGACACCCAGCGGAACTGTGTCAACGAGCGCAACATCGATGCGCATGCCGTTCTCCAGGGCCCGGAGCTGTTCCAGTTTTTCCCGCAATTCCAAGGGCGAAGGCTTCAGGTTGACGAACTTCGCAAGCGCGGTGCGGCGGAACGCGTAAATGCCGATGTGGTGATAGAGCGGACCGTCACCGGACGGGGCGGTTGCGCGGGTGAAGTAGAGCGCCCGCAGGCGGTGCTCGGACTTGGTGCCCAGTGGCGTGCCAACGACCTTGACGACGCTGGGCGTTGTCTTCTCGTGCTCGTCGGTGATCTCGGCCGCCAGGGTCGCGATGTCTGCCGGAGCGTCGATCAGCGAGTCGAGGCAGGCGCGCACCAGATGCGGTTCCAGCGTCGGCAGGTCACCCTGCAGGTTGACTACGAATTCGCTGTTGCCGTCCGGATCGATCCGGTTGACCGCTTCAAAGGTGCGGTCGGTGCCGTTGATGTGATCCGCGCGCGTCATCACGGCTTCGCCGCCGGCAGTGCGAACCGCGGCCGCGATCTCATCGGAATCGGTCGCCACGACGACACGTCCGCAGGCCGCTTCCTGCGCGCGTTGCCAGACATGCACGATCATCGGCTTGCCATGGATGTCCGCCAGCGGCTTACCTGGCAGGCGGGTTGCCTGCATGCGGGCGGGGATGATCACGAGCGTGCCTGCCGCGTTTGACGGCATGGTTGTGTTCCGATGTTGATTTGACCCGTGGCAACGGGTGACAATTGGTCTCGGGCCAAGCCGCTAGAACAGGCACGACCCCGGTTGCAAGAAAAAAGGGACTTTCTATAGTCGGCCGCCAATCGAGATTTCAGCGTCTTGCGTTATCCTAGGGCGGCGCGCGGGCTGCACACAGAGGGCTGGGGCGGAATGGATAGCTTTGAATTAAACAAAAT
>JAEZBZ010000288.1 GCA_023412745.1 Pseudomonadota bacterium
AGACCTGGGCGTACTGATCGGCATCCATGAACGGGCTTGAAGCCGAGGCGAGCTGCGTGCGGATCAGCATGGCGAGCATGCCGCCGATCGCGAAAAAGACGAAGGACGTGATGATGAACCGCTTACCGATAACGCTGTGGTTCACGGCGGAAAGCCGCTTGAGGCCGCTGCCGGCATCCCAGATGGCGTTGAGCTGCTTGTGCAGCCGGATGGGCGAGATCTGTTCACTCATTCGGTAGCGGCCTCCCCGCTGGAAGGCGGCAAAGTATCCGCGAGTTTTGCGAAATCCTCAGGCACGTACGCCTGCACGTTGAACAGCATTTCGGTGTGCCGCGTGCCGCAGAACTCAGCGCATACGCCGCCAAAGCGGCCCGGCACGTCAGCCATGATCCGCAGTCGCGTGACATGGCCGGGCATGGCGTCGATCTTGCCGCCGAGCCGTGGCACCCAGAAACTGTGAATGACATCGTCGCTGGTCGCGATGATCTCGATCGGCTGGCCGACGGGAATATGCAGCGTGTTTATCGTGACTGGCATGTCCGGGCGGTCGAGATTGCGAAACGCCCACTCCCACATGCGCGCGCGGACCTCGATGCGCATTGCCGGTTGTGTCGATGCGCCGAGGAAGAGCAGCCGCTCGCCCTGGAACAGCGCGAAGTAGACCAGTACCGTCAGCACGGGCAGGGGGAGGATCAGGCCGCCCGCGACGATCCATCCGGTTGGCGAGACGCGGCTACCGAACCCGGGGCGGAAGATCGTGAACAGAAACAGCGCCATCACCAGCACGAACAGCACCGCTGATCCGGCCAACATGACCCACCAAAGGTTGGCGATCGACGCCGCCGCAGGGCCGGCGGGCGCCAGCGTCGACAGCTCGCCGCCGCATCCCGACAGCAGAACCGCTGCGGCACTCGGGAACAGTTTGCGGCCCCGCGCGCTTACCTGACGATAGCGGAAGGCAGGAACATGAGCGAAACGTCCAATACTGACAGCCCGGTTGTCGCTGATCTCCAGAAACTGGATGTCAGTTCCGCCGTCGCGGTGGCGGGACATCCCATCCACGCGATGAGTGTGCATTTCCCGATCGCGCTGGTGATCGCGACGCTCGGTGTCGATGTGTTCTACTGGTGGAGCGCCGACCCGTTCTGGCTGCGGGTCGGTCTGTGGTCGGCGGGTTTTGCGTTCTGGACGGGCGTTGGCGCCGGCATCGTAGGAACCGCTGAGCTTCTTCTCGTTCCCGGCATTCGCAAACGCGCGGCAAGCTGGGCGCATGGCGTTGCAGCCATGGCGTTGCTGGCGATGGCCGGCGCCAACTGGTGCGTGCGGCTCATCGATGTGAATGCGGTGCTGCCGCACGGATTGCTGTTGTCGCTGCTGGCAACGGTCATGACGGCCATTGCGGGCTGGCATGGTGGAAAGTTGATCTTCGATCACGGCATCGGGCTCATGGTGTCCGCCAAGGATTGATACGATCGACAATGCGGTGCAGCGCGCCCGGTTCGGACAGTGCTTCGGGCAGCAGATCGAGGGGGATGACGGGCTTCGCCAACACGAGCGCGAGGATCGCCACGACGACAGCGATCATCAGGATTACCGCGACGATACAGCGCCAGAGCGGAAACTCCTGGCCTTCGTCGAACAGGCGGATAACGACGAGGCCGCTCAACGAGTGCGCAATCACGAGAGCCGCCACGAACGCGAGTTTGAGCGAAAACCACGGCGCAAAGGTTTGGCGTAGGAAGATCAGAGCGATGCCGCTGGCAATCGCGAGGAAGGCGGCCGGCGAGATGATCGCGACGTAGGCAAACCGCACCATACCGTGCAGGCGATGAAGATCATCGTCGGTGACGTGAACGCGCTTGACGTACAACCCGGGTAGGGCAATCAGGCCTCCGGCCCAGATCGCGATCGTGCCGATGTGGATGACTTTCAGCAGCGCGATCATGCGCCCGTCCGGCGCAGAGACGCCGCCACCGGCAGAGTACGAAACAGGATGACCGCGGCGGCGATCATGTAGGGCAGAGCGGCCGGTACCCACATCAGCAGCCCGGCGAGTTGCTGGTCTTCGATCTGCGTCAGGCCGAACGGCAACGTCACGCCGGCATGCGCATCGAACAGCGGGTTGCGCGCGAAGGTGAGCAGCGCACCGAGAAGCCCCATCTGGATGATCGTGCCGAGCAACGCCGCGAGAGCCGCGCCGGGGTTGTGGTCAGCGCGCAGGATGGCTTGCCATAGCCAGAGCGCCGACAGGCCCAGCGAGATCTCCATCAGCCAGTAGGCGACGTTTCCAGACAGCGCCCAAGCATACGGGGCGGGTGCGTGCCAAATCCATACGAAGCCGGCCTGCGCGAGAACCAGCGCGGTCAGCGGGACACGTTTTGGCAGAGCCCAGTTCGGCGTTGCCAGAGCCAATAGTGGCGCGGCGAACGCAATGACCAGCACGTGATGGGCAACGCGGACCGAGAACAGCGCCGTTGCGAGCGCGCACACTGGCGAGACGAACGCGATTGCCAGGATGCTCAGTGAGCAGCCCAGTGCGGTATCGCTGCGCCTGGTGGATGGGTTCGTGAGTTTCGCGGCAAGGGCAAGACCGACGAGGGCGGCCAGCAGAAATGGATCGAAATTCCACGACGTCCAGAGGTTAGCCGGAATTGGAGCAGGGCCACAGTAGGGGACAGCCGCAGGCGCCATCACGCGTCAGGGCCTCCCAGTGCGCACGAGAGATGAACGCATGAGACGGCAACGGAACATTTGCGCGGGTCGTCAGTTGCTCTCATCGGCCTCCCATTTCCCCAATAAGCCAAGTTTTCAGCGCACTTCGTTTGGGCGACGAAGTGCGTCCAAATCTGCGGCCGTTGATTTCTGAACCTTCAGGCAGCCCGTTGGTTCCGGGCGGGAAACTGAATTCGGCGGCCTTGGACGCCGACATAGCGGCGATCCGCGTGCGGGCCGCGTGTCTTGGCGCTTTGCCTATTCCTGCCGAGATGATGTTTATGGCATTTGTTTCAAACGACTAGAGAAGGATCCCGACCAATCGACCGTGACTTGTCGGGATCGGCCAATCTCGTTCGTCCTAGGCCCGTAATCACAAAAGGAACGCCGACATGCTCTATGCCATCCTTTGCTATCACTCTGAAGACATCGTCTGTGCCTGGAGCAAGGAGGAGGACGACGCGGTGATGGCAAAGCTCGCCGTGGTGCATGAAAAGCTCCACAAGCAGGGCAAGCTCGGGCCGGTGGCGCGACTGATGCCGACGACGGCGGCGACGACGCTGCGCAAGGACAACGAGCCGCCGCTCATCCTGGATGGGCCGTTCGCGGAGACCAAGGAGCAGCTTCTCGGCTTCTACATCGTCGACTGCGCCTCGCTGGACGAAGTTCTCGACATCGCAAAGGAGCTGGGCCAGGCCAATCCCGGCGGCGCCTACGAGATCCGGCCGATCGGATATTTCAGCCCGGGAAAGACCACCACGTGACCGATGTTGCCTGGATAAATGCCGCCCTGGCAGCGGCCCGCCCGCGGGCGGTAGCGGCCTTGCTGCGCTATTTTCGCGATCTCGACGCGGCTGAGGAAGCGACACAGGAAGCCTGCCTGCGCGCGCTGAAAACCTGGCCTCAGAACGGCCCGCCGCGTGATCCGGCAGCATGGCTGATCATGGTTGGCCGTAACGTCGCCATCGATAGCAAGCGCCGCCAGAGCAAACAGCAAGCGCTGCCGGACGAGGAGGCGCTGTCGGATCTCGATGACGCCGAAGCCGACATCGTGGAGCGTATCGACGACGCGCACTATCGTGACGACATCTTGCGACTGATGTTCATTTGCTGCCGTCCCGATCTGCCGGCCACGCAGCAGATCGCGCTGGCGTTGCGGGTCGTATCTGGCCTGTCGGTGTCGGAGATTGCGCGCGCCTTCCTGGTGAGCGAAAGTGCGATGGAGCAGCGCATCACGCGCGCCAAGCGTCGCGTCGCGGAGACGAATGTGCCTTTCGAGGCGCCAGGCGCCGTCGAGCGGTCGGAGCGGCTCGGCGCGGTCGCGGCTATGATCTATCTGGTGTTCAACGAGGGCTATGCAGCAAGCGGCGGAGAGGCGCACGTGCGCGCGCAGTTGTGCGACGAGGCAATCCGGCTGGCGCGTCTGCTGCTGAAACTGTTTCCTGCGGAAGCTGAGATCATGGGGCTGACGGCGTTGCTGATGCTTCAGCATGCGCGCACACCCGCACGGCTGGATGAGCATGGTGCGATCGTGCTGCTGGAGGACCAGGACCGCACGCGCTGGAATGCCGCGATGATCGCGGAAGGTCTGGCGCTGCTCGACAAGGCGATCCGTCACCGGCGGCCGGGTGTGTATCAGGTGCAGGCGGCGATTGCGGCCCTGCATGCGCGGGCGGCGCGATCAGAGGAGACCGACTGGCCGGGTATCGAACTGCTCTATGCCACGCTTGAGCACATCCAGCCCTCGCCGGTCGTAACGCTTAATCGTGCGGTGGCCGTATCCAAGGTGCGCGGCGCCGAAGCGGCGCTGGAGATGATCGAGCCGCTCGCCGACAAGCTGTCGGGCTACTTCTATTTCCACGGGGTCAAGGGCGCTATGCTGATGCAGCTCGGCCGCAATACGGAAGCGCGCGCCGCATTCGATCGCGCCATCGCGCGGGCCAACACGGCGCAGGAGGCTGCGCACATCCGTCAGCAGATCGACCGGCTGATCGGAAACGGCTCGAGCGTGCCGGTCAAAAATGCGCCTTCTACGGCTTGAAAAAATAGCTAACGAAAAAATCCGCGAACGCTGTCGGGAAGGCGCATCGCCATTCGTTCTTGAGAAGACGCAACAAGGAGAACGCAATGTTCGGAGAGCCGAATGAACATCATGCTTGGCTGCAGCAGCTGATCGGCGAATGGACTTACGAGGGCGAGTGCGACGGTGGGCCGGGGCAACGGCGGCTAAAGTCCACCGGGACGGAGCGGGTTCGGGCGCTTGGACCGTTCTGGGTAGTCGCGGAGGGCGTGGGTGTAGGTCCCGACGGCAAGGAAGGCAGCTCGATCATGACGATCGGCTACGATCTTGCGAAAAAGGGCTATTGCGGCACCTGGGTCGGTTCGATGATGCCGTATCTGTGGGTCTACGATGGTTCGATGGACGATGCGCGGCGTATGCTGACACTGGCCTCTGACGGTCCGAGCATGACGGGTGAAGGCATGCAGCGCTACGAAGACATCATCGAGATCATCAGCCCAACCCATCGCCGCCTGCGCGCCCGCGTTTTGGGCCCGGACGGGCAATGGACTGAATTCATGCAGACTGATTATCATCGCAAAGGCTGATTGCCGCTGCGCATTCATGGATGGATCACATTATGCTGCGGATACTTAGTGTCGTCGCGGGGCTGATCGTCGCGGCTTTAGGCGGCTTGGTTGCCTACGCCAGCATGCGGCCCGACCAGTTCGCGGTGCAGCGCTCGATCAACATCGCTGCGCCGGCTGAAAAGATCTTTCCACTGATCAACGATGTGCGGCAGATGAATGCGTGGAGCCCGTTCGCGCGCAAGGATCCCGCGATTAAAATAGAATACGGCGGTCCGTCGAGCGGCGTGGGTGCGGTCTTCGCTTGGACCGGCAACAGTGAAGTGGGCAAGGGGCGCGCCGAGATCACCGAATCCACGCCGGACGAGAAGGTCGTGATGCGGCTCGACATGATGGAGCCGATGGAGGCCCACAACATCGTGACCTTCAATGTCGTGCCGGTTGGCAACGGCACAGACGTGACCTGGGCGATGCGCGGTGGGATGCCGTTGATCGCCAAGGTGATGGACGTCGTGTTTGGTATGGACAGGATGATCGGCGGCGAATTCATGCGCGGATTGTCTGATCTCAAGCAACGCGCCGAAAAATCCGATACATGAACAGCTGCTGGTGCCCGGAAGCCGTCAGCCACCGGAGAAGCAATAATGGCGAAGGTCGCGTTCACACCGAATATCCAGCGCCATGTTCATTGTCCGGCGACACAAGCGCCGGGCGCAACGGTCGGTGAGGTGCTCGACGCGGTGTTCGTCGGGAATCCCCAGGCCAAGGGCTACATCCTGGATGACCAGGGCGCGCTACGCAAGCACATGATAATTTTCGTCAACGGCGAGGTGATCCGCGATCGCGCTCGGTTGTCCGACCCGGTGAATGACACTTCCAGCATCTACGTTTTTCAGGCCCTGTCAGGAGGCTGACAATGGACGAGAAGCTTCTCGTTTCGACACGGAAAGGTTTGTTCTGGCTTCAGCGCAAAAGCCGGACGTGGGAGATCACGCGCGCCGATTTTCTCGGCGACAACGTCACGCTGACGCTTTCGGACAAGCGCACCGGCATTCACTACGCGGCGCTGGATCACGGACATTTCGGCGTCAAGGTGCATCGCCTCGTGGACGACGTGTGGGAAGAGGTGGCGGCGCCCGCCTATCCCCCTAAGCCGGAAGGGCTGGAGGAGAATGACATGTGGGGCCGCCCGCTGGCCTGGAGCACGGCGCGCATCTGGGCGCTGGAGCCCGGCGGAGCGGACGAGCCCGGCGTGATCTGGTGCGGCACGCTGCCGGGCGGTCTGTTTCGCTCGCAGGACAACGGCGAGAGCTGGCAGATGTTGCGCTCATTATGGGATCATCCAAAGCGCAAGCAGTGGATGGGTGGTGGCGCGGATTTGCCGGGCATCCACTCGATTTGCGTTGATCCGCGCAATGCGAAACGTGTCGCCCTGGCTGTTTCCACCGGCGGCATCTGGTTCACGGAGGATGCGGGCGAGACCTGGACGCAGCGCGGCGAAGGCATGCGCGCCGAGCACGTCCCGCCGGAGCTGACGCACGATCCGATCGCGCAGGATGTGCATTGCCTGGTGCAGTGCCGAGCGGCGCCGGACCGGATGTGGGTTCAACATCACAATGGTATTTTCGTGTCGTCGGATGAAGGCCGATCATTCACTGAAATTGTCGAGGCGGGGCCGTCGACCTTCGGATTCCCCGTCGCGGTTCATCCGCGCGATCCGGATACCGCGTGGTTCATTCCCGAGATCAAAGACGAGAAGCGCATCCCGAGCGATGGCAAGCTGGTGGTCACGCGCACGCGCGACGGCGGCAAGAGCTTCGATGTGCTAACCAATGGCCTGCCCCAGCGACACGCCTACGATATTGTCTATCGGCACGCGCTGGCAATCGACAGCAGCGGCGATCAGCTTGCGTTTGGCTCGACGACGGGCGGTTTGTGGGTGAGTGACGATCAGGGCGACGGCTGGACGTGCGTGAGCCATCATCTGGCACCGGTTTATGCTGTGCGGTTCGCGTGACCGGCAAACACGTGACAGCGGCCGAGCCGGCCTGAACCGGTTAGCCGCCCTTCACAAACCTGTCGCGTACGATTAGTGCGCGCCACCACCATGTCCCCCGTGCCCGCCATGACCGCCGTGGCCACCATGTCCTCCGTGCCCGCCATGACCTCCATGACCTCCATGACCACCGTGTCCGCCATGCCCGCCACCGCCGGGCGAACTCGGGCTGGCCGGCGAATGACTATCGGAGCCGCTGTTCGGCTGGCCATGGAACAGTTCGACGAATGATGGTTCCCGGCGGGTCGGCGCTGCGGCGCGCCGTGTTGGCCGAGCCGGAGGAGCTTGCAGCGCGCCATAGCGCATGCAGCGGCTGGGATCTATCGTCAGCCTGCTGCACAAAAACGGAAATGCCGTCCTGAGGCCGACGCCGCGCATCAGTGACGGATCCCATTTGCTGCGTGGGATGATGCGTCCGTTGCGCGTTACGTAGACGAGGCGGCGGCGCTTGTTGTGCGTGTGGCAGCGCCGCGTACAAACGTTCACGGCTCCCTCGTGCAACAGAAACACAGCGGCGCCATTGTCGGCGATGTAGCCGTCGAAAACCGTACCGCGGATGCCGAGCGACACGCGCGGGGATTTGATCTCGTAGTTTTCCTTGCCGCTTTTTCCGCTGATGAAGCGAAACGCACCCTTGGTGAAGTTGATCGTCACCTGGCCGGTATTCTTGTCGGGGTCGTAGACGAATTTGTCGAGCGTGATGCGGCCCTGCGGCCCGATCGCAAGTTTTGTGTCGTCGGCGAGAATGAATTCGCCGCGCGACGCCGTGCCGGTCTCCACCACTTCCAGCTCGCGCACCGGATCCTGTTTGGCGAGACGCCGCCGCTCCTGTTGTTCCCGTGCGGCTGAGACTTCGCGCTGAATCTCGACGGCGTTGCCGATATCGCGTGGTTCGGCGGCCAGCGCGGGCAGGCCGCAGACGGTGACGAGGGCGAGTGCGATCTGAAGCTGATGTGAGTAACGCAACGCTGCACCTGTTACGCAAGACTGGTCAGATGATCGTAGCAAACTGATACAGCTTATAACGGAGCGTGAACGGATGAAATACACGCAGTCGCTGTTGAGATTAACGGTGGCGCGCGTTTTCGACTGATCGACTGATAAAGCACGGGAATTTGGATGGCCGTCGGACGCGGCCCAAAGCGTCTGGCTGAGGATCGCGCTCAAGCCGTCAGCGTGAGAGCTCTGCAATCACGGGTTTTCCAGTCCTGTCGCGGTTGCCCGAGAAATTGTGGAACCGTTTGCTGCCAAACGCGCTTTCATAACAAAGCCGTAGAGGCACTCCCCCACGACATGGAACGAAAACGCAGACGATGAGGCATCGCGCAATGGTTGCAATTGCTGCTCGTCCTACACGCGAGATATCGAAAATTCGGAAGCTCTATCGGACAGTGCGATCGGCGAGCGGAAAGCTCGGCGCGCCGCTCTCGGATGCCGACGCCACTGTGCAATCTATGGCTGATGCCAGTCCCGCGAAATGGCATCTCGCGCATACCACGTGGTTCTTCGAGACGATGGTGCTGGTGCCCAATCAGGCCGGCTACCAGGTATTCGATCCCGACTTTAATTTCCTTTTCAACTCGTACTACGAGACGATTGGCGCGCGGCAGCCGCGTCCGAAGCGCGGTATGATCACGCGTCCGTCGCTGGAGACGATCTTCGCTTATCGCGAGCACGTGGATGCCGCGATCGACGCTCTGCTCGAAGACGAGCCGAGCGAGACCGTGCGCGAACTGGTAGAACTCGGCTGCCATCATGAGCAGCAGCATCAGGAGCTTCTGCTTACTGATATTCTCCATCTCTTCTCCCAAAATCCGCTGCAGCCTGCCTACAAGGATCCGGGGCCTGTCGGCGTTCAGCCAGACAATGCGCGCCCCGCAGCCTATCGAGACTTCAGCGGCGGGATCGTCGAGATCGGCCATGACGGAGACGGCTTTTCTTATGATTGCGAAGGTCCGCGGCATCGCACGCTGATCGAGCCGTTCCGGTTGGCTGATCGGCTGGTGACCAATGCCGAGTGGATGGATTTCATCGCCGACGGCGGATACCGCAATCCCCTGCTGTGGCTGTCGGACGGCTGGGCGAAGGTGCAAGAGCAGCGTTGGTCGGCGCCGCTGTACTGGTCGTCCCGCGATGGTGATTTCTGGACCATGACGTTGCGCGGCGCACAGCCGGTCGATCGCCGCGCGCCGGTGACACACGTCAGCTATTTCGAGGCGGACGCGTTTGCCAATTGGTCCGGCTACCGTCTTCCGACGGAAGCGGAGTGGGAGTCCGCCTCGCATAGCGTATCGATGGATGGCAACTTCGCCGGGTCAGGGCATCTGCGGCCACGCCCTGCCTCGCGTGATGGTGAACTCAGGCAGATGTTTGGCGACGTTTGGGAGTGGACCCGCAGCCCGTTTTCGCCCTATCCGCGCTTCAAGGCGATCGAGGGCGCAGTCGGTGAATACAACGGCAAGTTCATGTGTAACCAGTTCGTGCTGCGCGGCGGCTCATGTGCGACGCCCGACGATCACATTCGCCGGACCTATCGCAATTTCTTCCCGCCGGACGCCCGCTGGCAATTCTCGGGGGTTCGCTTGGCGGAGAGCATCTGACATGAAGGAGCAGCCGGATATCGCCAATCACCAGCGCAACGCGTTTCGCGCTGACGTCATCGAGGGGCTCTCGAAGTCTCGGAAAACTCTCCCCAGCCGCTGGCTCTATGACGATCGCGGCTCCGAGCTTTTCGAGCAGATTACGACAGTCGCTGAATATTACCCGACGCGAACCGAAACCGGAATCCTTAGGGACAATGCGGGCGACATCGCGCGATTTTGCGGCCGGCATGCAACGATCATAGAGTATGGCGCGGGCGCCGGCATCAAGACGGAAATTCTGCTCGGCGCGCTCGACGACCCGCTGCTGTATCTGCCGGTCGATATCGCTGGCGATTTCCTGCTGCATGCGGTCGAGCGGATCGAGCATCGCTTTCCGCAACTGGCGACGCGTCCCATCGTGGCGGACTTCACGACCGAGTTCGATCTGCCGAAGGACGCGCCGAATGATGGGCACCGCACAGGCTTTTTCCCCGGTTCCACTATTGGCAATCTCGACGCGTCGGATGCCTCGGCTTTCATGCGGCGGATGCGCCGGCATGTCGGCGGCGACGGCACGGCGGTGGTCGGTATCGATCTCAAGAAGGATGTCGGCACGCTTCTGGCGGCCTACGACGATCGCGAGGGCGTGACGGCGGAATTCAATCTCAATATCCTGCGCCGCATCAATCGCGAGCTTGGCGGCGATTTCCCTCTGGAGCGTTTCGTGCACACCGCGCGATGGAACGAGGCGGATTCCGCCATCGAGATGCACCTGACCAGTGTCGATGCGCGCGACGTGAGCATAGGCGATCGCACATTTAGTTTTGCTGCGGGCGAGACCATTCACACCGAGAGTTCGCGCAAATACAGCGTCGATGACGTCGCCGAGATGGCGCAACGCAGCGGGTGGATGGTCGAAAAGGTCTGGACCGACGCCAACCGCCTGTTTGCGGTCGCCGGATTTTCGGCGACTGATGTCGGGCTTGCGTAACGCGCGGCCGCGCTACTGGCAGAGAACCTTGACGGTGAACAGTTTCGCCTTGTCGGCCAAATCGGCAGGGTCGAGGTCTTTCACGTCATCTCGGGCGGTGATGGCGACGCCGTTGGTTTCCAGGAAATTGGCCGCGGTTGCGGCCTTGATCGCGAAATTGACGTTCTGGGCAACGTCGTTGGTCTGCTTGGCGACGCCCAGCACATTCAGCTTGGACACGACCACACCGATGACGCTGCCGGACTTGTCGAGCAACGGTCCGCCGCTGTTGCCGGGCTGGACCGGCGCGGAGATCTGATACTGCGTGCTGTCGTCCGCAAGGCCCGCCAGCGCCGTGATATTGCCGAGTGTGAAGTTGCCGCCGGATGCGAGCAATCCTGCCAGCGGGAACCCGAAGACCGCGATGTTCTCGCCAAGACGCGCGCGCGTGCGGAAGGTGGGCACGGCACTCGGTTTCAGGTCAGTCGATAGCAGTGCCAGATCGTTGCGCTGGTCGCTGGCGACGAGCTTGGCCGGTCGCGTCGGTTGGCCGAGCTGGGATACCGTCAGGCTGGTGCAGTTGCCCGCGACGTGGTGATTGGTCAGCACGTGACCGCCGGTTGTTACGAAGAAGCCGGTACCTGAGCCCGCCTTACGCGCTTTCGGCATTTCCGGTCGCCCGGCTTTGGCTGAATTGGCGTTAGCGTCGGCATTGGCCTGTACGCTGCGGTCGCGCTGGCAATTCAGAACACGCATCAGCGCTACGCGGGAGCCGGCGAGGGAAAGCTGCGCGAGCCGGGTCTGGCCCGCGTTCAGCGCCATGCCCGGTGCGCGCGCAAAGTCGAGCAGGAAGTTCTGCTTCAGCTTCGAAATGACCACGCCACGCTCGCCCGCGCGCTCGAAACCCAGGAACGAACCGTTCCAGCGCCGGTAATTTCTCGGAATGGCAGTGAGCTGATAGGTTTTTCCGGTTTCGATATTGCGCCATTTGGCGTTGGTGAAGGCGATATAAAACTCGAGCTTGACGCCGTAGCCGATCCAGATCGAAGTGCCGTCGGTAAACGACGCCGAGGCGAAGCATCCGGCCAGGCCTTTGCTGTAGCCGATCCGCCAGCCCTGCACGCTGCCGAGCTGTTCGTCGAACGATAGTGCGCCCTGGGCCTGCGCCGGCAGTGTCGCGAGCGCAGAGAGCAGGAGGGTCGCGATCAATGCTGTGCATCGCGCAACAGCGGTGAATGTCATGCCGGTCGACACCCGAAAAGTGGTTTGACTGCCCGTCGTAACTGGCCGCGCGCGCCTTGCATTCGCGCCGATCAGGAAAAATACTTTGCGTGATTTGAATGGCTTGCGCAATCGACCGTGGACGCGAGGCTTAAGGCTCAGCAATGACAATCGACGACTGTGACCCACGCGTCACCCGGCAGGCCATTAAGTGTCGCCAGGACGTGGCTGCGCCATGCCGCAGGCGAGGAGTTCCCGTCGGTCATGTCTCGCCATTCGCCGTTAACCAGCATGGCATGGACGTCATCGAGGAGCTGCGGCGCGGCGGCGATTAGCGATCGAACCTGCCCGGTCTGGCACTGGTCGTCCGGCAGCAGGCCTGTCCAGCGGCCGCCCGTGATCCAGCCGTCCCATTTGCCGATGGGGTTGCGCCAATAGCCACGGTGCCCGGTTTCAGGGTCAGGGTCCGACCATTTGTCCGCGATGAACACGAAATGCGGCTGGCGGCGTGCCTCGTTGTCGTCATCCCAGTAGGGATGGAGCGCCAATGTCAGGTCATCCGGCGACGCGGATACAACCAACAGACAGAAATGGGCCATGGATCGCTGCGCTTCCGGCGAGGGGGCGCCTCTGTATCGGACCGAGCATCAATGCTAGCAGTATTATAACAACGTCAAGATTTGGCAGCTCAGGGGGAGCGCTTCGATGAGCAGGTTGGATGGGAAAGTGGCGCTGATCTCGGGCGCTGCGCGCGGCATCGGTGCTGAAACGGCGCGGCGCATGGTTGCTGCGGGCGGCAAGGTGGTGCTGGGGGACATCCTGCCCGATCAGGGACGTGCCACCGCTGCAGACATCGGCGCCGATCATGCCGTCTACGTCGATCTCGACGTGACCAGCGAGCAAGCCTGGACGGACGCGGTCGCGACGGCAAAGCGCCAGTTCGGCCGGCTCGATATTCTCGTCAACAACGCGGGCATATTCCTGGCGCGCGATTTCGAGGAAGCCACGCTGGAGGAATGGCATCAGCTCGTGGCCATCAACATGACGGGTGTGTTCCTCGGCACCAAGCTGGCCGCGCCTGCGCTGAGGGAAAGCGCGCGGACAAGCCCGCACGGCAGCGCGATCGTCAACCTGTCGTCGATCGCCGGCCTGGTCGGCTCGCCCCTGGATGCGCTCTACTCGATGACCAAGGGCGGCGTACGCCTGTTCACGAAATCGACCGCGATCGCATTCGGTCGCAAGGGCGATCGCATCCGTGTCAACTCGGTGCATCCCGGCATCATAGAAACCGATATGGGGCGCAAGACGTTGGGGCGCCGCGCCGAACTGCTGAAGGCGGAGAATCTCGACGCGGCCCGCGAGGCAACCCGCGCTTTGCATCCGCTCGGCCGGCTGGGCGAGATGGATGACGTCGCCAACGCCATCGTGTTCCTGGCTTCGGACGATGCCAAGTACATCACAGGCACGGAACTCGCGATCGACGGCGGACTTACTGCGCAATAACCGCCGATGATCAGCTCTTGAGGTAATCGTACACGACCTTGCCGAGCCCCAGGGTCAAGTCGGCAAGGATGTGCGTGGCCGAAACGATCTCGCGCACCGGCAGGTCGGCGACCGGCGCTAGGGCATGAGGCCTCAGCTCAAGCGCTGCAGGACCAGTCCACGCCCCATTCACGACGACATCCTCGAGCCGGTAATCGACCAGTTCGAGGATGCGCGCGGTTCCGTCGACGTGGGGGATGATCTTCAATAGGTAATTCGGTTTCGCGAGTGATGCCGCGACCTCCTTGAGGTCGAGCGCGCGGTGCTTGTAGCCCATGGTGCCGGTCGCGACGCGCACCGGACCGTAGTTCAGCGTGCCAATGAACGTGTCCGTCTCGACGGCGAGTGACGGCTGCGCGTATTTCTTGGGAAAGCCCCAAAGCTCGCGCCCGCCATAAATCGGCGGTCCGTCATTGAGAAACATCGCGTGCGAGTAGCCGCCCTTCTGGCCATTGAAATTCACGGGAATGACCTGTCCGGTCTCGGTGTAGTCACCAAAGCCGGTCGAGTTGGGCATGCGGATGAACTCGTAGTTCACCAGCGGCTCATCGAAGGTCAGCGGCTCCGGCACGACGGCTTTGAGCGCATCGGGGTCCGTCCGGTACGTGATGATCATGTACTCCCGGTCATAAAACCGGTACGGCCCGCACGGAAAAGCCGGGCTCGTCAGGGGCATCGCAAAAGCCGTCTTCAGCACATCGGATATGATCATGTCGGTTTTGCAGGATCGACGGGATCCAGCTCCTTGGTCAGATCGAGGACGGTAACGCCTTCTTTTGGCGGTTCGCGGCTTTTCCAGGCGGGATTGCGCAGAGTGCGTTCGACGTCGTCCTGGCCTGCACACCAGTGTTCGTCGACGGTGAAGCGGGAGAATTCATAGTCGTTCGATTGCGTGGAATAGGCGGCGCGACGATGGATCAGGTGCACGATGGTAATGGCCGCGCCGCAGCCAAGTTGCGACAGCAGATGCCAATCCATGCTGCTCTTGACATCGTCGGAAAGGATTTGCTCCAGTCGGCGGACGGCACGGCGCATGGCTTGGAGTTCGCAGAAGACGTCGGTGTTGAACCGCGTGCGGCTGGAATAGCGGATGTCTTTTTCGCGCTGTGAAATGTCGAACAGCGTTTCAGGCAATGGCCCCTTGGCGCTGAACAGATCGAGCTGGAAAATGCACATATCGGAGCGCGGCCCGGCGCGCTCGAGCACATATTGCAGCGGCGTATTGGAGACGAGCCCGCCGTCCCAGTAGTACTCGTCATCGATGGCAATGGGCGGAAAGCCAGGCGGCAGCGCGCCGCTTGCCATGACGTGTTCCGGGCAGATTTCCTGTCGAGCGCTGTCGAAGTAGATCATATTGCCGGTGCGCACCTGCACCGCGCCGATGCTGTAGCGAATGGCCCCTGAATTCAGGTAATCGAAGTCGACGAGTTCCAAGAGCGTCGCGCGCAGGGGGCTGGTATCATAAATGCTGATCGCTTCCGGTGATCCCGGCAGACGGAAAATCGCGGGCGGAAAACGGGGCTCGAAAAATCCCGGTGCCCCCGTCGATGCGACCAGCGCAGCGCTTGTCTCATTGAACAGCTTGCGCGAGTTGATGTCGGTCGCCAGCGGTTGTGCCACCAGATTGCTCGAAACAAGGTTCCAGAATGTTCTCAGCCGGCCGACTCTTCGCTCAGGCGGATTGCCCGCGATGATGGCGGCGTTGATTGCACCGATCGAAATGCCCGAAACCCATTCCGGGTCGTATCCGGCACTGGATAATGCCTCGTATGCGCCGGCCTGATAGGCGCCAAGCGCGCCACCGCCCTGCAGAACCAGCACTTTCTTTTCGTTGAAGTTGCCTGTGTCCGCCATCTGAGACCGTCGAGCCTGGAGCCGGGCCACGGCCCCGGCCGGGTTTATTCAGGTGCCGATAACTCAGTGTGGTGATGGTGCGCTGCAGCGACAAGTGGGGGGACAGCCTGCCGCCGCGGTTTTATGTGTCAGGGTTAGCGACGCGGAGAGAATGCGTCCTGCGCCCAGCACGGATAGCCAGAATAGGAAGGGTCATCCAGGCCGGAATTGCACGGCACATCGCCACCATCGATGAACAGTGCGCTTTCGCCGCCCTGCGCCGGCAGATCACCTTGCAGCACGCGCGCGTTGTAGGCGATCGATTGGCCGTTCAGCCTCGGATTGGTCAGCGCGACCACGGCCTGGTTGGGCCGCCCGTCGGGTGCGCACGTGGAAAGCGTTGCGTTCGGCGGATCGTCGGCGAAGCTGTTCTTGCCTTCGGACCATGACTTCACGAAATGGTCGTTGCGGACGTGCCCCGCTAGTCGCTGCGGGCGGTCGGAGAAGAAGAGCGTGGACGGCGATACGCCGGTCAGGGTGAGCACGCCGTCCTTGAAGCTGACGGCGTTGGCCGATTGCACAAACTGCACCGAGGGTGCGGGCGCCTGTGCGAACGATGCCACGGAAAGCAAAGCTGCAAGTAGCACCAGCAGGCAGGCGCGCGCGATTGCCGAGAGCATGGAAGGATCCTCCGGATCCGGGTCCAGCAGCATGAACAATCAGTGCCATGACAGCGCCGCAGGCATTTCGTGCGCCCCGGCAACAGGTGTCAATCACCGGATCGCGGCAGGAACGCGGAGTATTTTTCCGGGGTTCCGGGATTTCGAGAAAATAGGGACCAGAGATCGGTCGCTTGTCGGAAAAGGTCCGACGATGATGCTTGGATCAGGGCAGTGAAGCGGATCGCCGGTGAGCCGGCTATCCGCGATATGCGTCGAGGCCAAGCCTCATGAGGCATTACGCCATGGCTGCACTGACGTATGGCCAGACCTCTTGAGCGCCCCGCCAGATCATGTCGAGCGCAACGTATAGAATGACGGCGAGTCCGACGTAGGCAATCCAGCGATGGCGATGCAGCAGCCGCGCGATGAACGTGGCGGCCAGACCCATCAGCGCGATCGACAGCGCGAGACCGAAGACCAGCACCCAGGGATGTTCGCGCGAGGCGCCCGCAACGGCCAGCACGTTGTCGAGAGACATGGTGACGTCGGCGATCAGAATCTGCAGCGCAGCCTGACCGAAGGTCTTGGTGGGCGGTGCGTCGCCGTTTGCGGTGGCGGTTGCCGCTCCGGCTCCAGCCTGTTCGTCCAGAGCATGCTGGGCAGCCGCTTCGTCGGCTTGTGGTGTGCGCAACTCACGCCACATTTTCCAGCACACCCATAGCAGCAGGATACCGCCGGCAAGCAGCAATCCGACGATGGCCAGCAGTTGGACGGTGATGGCCGCGAAGCCGATACGCAGAACCGTGGCCGCAATGATGCCGACCAGGATGGCTTTGTTGCGCTGATGCGCGGGCAGGCCTGCTGCGGCCAAGCCAATGACGATGGCATTGTCACCGGCCAAAACGAGGTCGATGAGGATAACTTGCCCGAGCGCGGTAAGCGCCTCGGGTGTCACGTATTGGAAAAGATAGTCCATTGAGGCTCGCTCTTGGTCAGCTTCATGACGATTGAGCGGCCAGTTGCTATCCGAAAGCAATCGGAATCGCCAAGATGATCGTGAATTGAAATCATAATACAGGCCGCTTCCGATGATGCCAGTCCGACATCACAGCTCGTGAAAGCTGCCAGAGGGGCCCGGGCTGGTTGGCGCCTTTTACACGTCTCCGTGATCGCGCTCAAGCGTGATTTGGGTAGGGGGCGGCGCAGAGAATTCCAGGTCTGCGCGACACAATGTGCCAGTCAGCGGGGAACGGCGCGATAGCGTTCGAGGCTGTCTGACAGGTGTCTGCGCATGGCGTCACGCGCACCTGCCACGTCGCGGTTGCTGATGGCGTCGGCGATGCGGGTGTGTTCGCTCTGCAGTTGCGCGTGGTACTGCAAGTCGGGCTTGCGATCGCTTTTCAGGCTGCCCAACCTCAACCGCGGGATAATCGCCGGACCGGTGAAGTTCAGGAACTTTTCGAAATACGGATTGCCAGTCGCCTGAGCGATCGCGCTGTGGAATGCGAAGTCCGCGATGCCGCGATCGCCAGCCCGTGCGCGCAGCTCCTTGTTGATGTCCTTCAGCCTTTATGACCGACAGATGACGGCGCGTATGACGCTCGGCCGCCAATCCGGCAGCTTCCACCTCGACACTGAGGCGCAACTCCAAAACCTGTAATACGTCTGTCAATTCGCCATTCGCACTAGCATTCAATTCGAATGGCAAAAGTTTTGAGCCGGTACCCACGAAAACACCGACGCATTGTCGAGCGATCAGTAGTCCATCCGCTCTTAGCGACGCCACGGCTTCGCGCACCACCGTACGACTGACGCCGTATTCGGCGCCGAGTTTCGCTTCGGTCGGAATGCGCTGTCCGGGCTGATACTCCTGCGCGGAGATCCTGCTTGCAAGACTTTTGGCCAACTGGGCAGATAACACTTCCTTTTTGCCCAGCATGATGCGTGTTGATTCCTCTGCCATTCATTGCAGGAATTCGAGATTCCATATCATACTTTAGCATGTGACGTTATATGGCGCCGTCATGCATAGGATGGCTCTTCTCTGCCCGATCTGACGAAATATCGGGCAGAAAGCGCAAGGTGTCAGCAATGCCTATTTGCTGTGCCCTTTCCGTTTGACATGTATGATAGCAGGCGACACATTGCTGAAATCAAGCGGCAATCCAATGCTAAATTGCGCGCTAGAACATCGCGCGTCGACGCTTGGAGCTGCATGTCGCAACCGACTTGCCCCGACAGAGCGAGGAGATGTTTGATGTTTTCAAGAAGGTCTTTTGTTGCCGCTGTAATCGCTTCCTCCGCCTCGCTGATGGCGGCGACGGGTGCGCATGCCCAGACCACGTGGACGATGGCATCCGGCTATCCGGAGAGCAGCTTTTTTACTAAGAACATTCGTGAATTCATCAAGGAGGTTGAAGAGAAATCCGGCGGCAAGCTCAAGATTGACCTGCGCTCGCATGACAGCTTGATCAAGCATGACGCGATCAAGCGCGCTGTCCAGTCCGGTCAAGTGCCGATCGGCGAAATCCGTTTCGGCGTCTACGGCAACGAAGCGGCAATGTACAATCTCGACAACATTCCTGGCGTTGCCACCAACTACGATCAGGCCTATCAGCTGATGCAAGCCCAGGCTCCGTTCTTCGACGAGATGTTTAAGAAGAACGGCATGCGCGTGCTGACCTATGTGGCGTGGCCAGGACAGGGCTTCTTCACCAAGGAGCCGGTCAAAAGCCTTGCTGATCTGAAGGGTCAGAAGCTCCGCATCTATTCCAAGCAGACCCAGATCATGGGCCAGCAGCTCGGCATGGAAGCGTTGATCCTGCCGTTTGCGGAAGTGCCGCAGGCGTTCTCGACGGGCATGATCCAGTCGCTTTGGACGAGCGCGCAGACCGGGACCGACGTTCAGGCCTGGGACTACGTCAAGCACTTCACCTACACCGGCACCATGCACAACAAGAACGGGATCATCGTCAACGAACGTGCCCTGCGCGCACTCGACGAAGCGACGCGTAACGTCGTCATCGAGGCCGGCAAGCGCGCGACGGATCGTGGTTGGGAGTTCAGCAAGAAGGCCAGCGCAGATCGCGAGAAGACGCTCGCCGATCATGGCATGACGATCGCCCAGGCTCCGCAGGACATCATGACGAAGATCGACGAGATCGGCGAAGGCATGATCAAGGAATGGCTGTCGACGGCGACCGATGCTGAGAAGGCCGTTTACGAAAGCTATCGCGCGAAGCAGAAGTAAAAACGTTCTGTCCGCACAGTCATACCGCCGGTTTGATTCAATGCATCGGAGTGCCTGGTGATCAGGGCCGTACTCGACAAACTGTATCTCTACAGCGGCTACGTTTCAGCCTTATTTCTCGTAGGGATCGCTGTTGCGATCCTGGCTCAGATCATCGGGCGCCTGATGGGCGTGACCATTGACGCAGCGGAAGCGGCGGGGCTGTGCCTCGCCGCTTCGACGTTTTTCGGACTGGCGCACACCTTCACGCGGGGAGGACATGTGCGGATCAGGTTGATCGTTGATCGCCTGCCGTGGCGGGTGCGCCGGCCAGTCGAAATCTTCAATTGCCTCCTGGCCGGTTCTGCCGTGTGCTTCCTGGCCTGGCACTTCATCCAGTTCGTCTGGCAGTCCTATACCTTCCACGATATCAGCCCCGGCCTGTTGGCCATTCCGTTCTGGATTCCTCAGTTTGGTGTTGCGACGGGGATCGTATTGTTCGCCATCGCCATCCTCGACGAGCTCGTCTGGATCATCCGCGGCGGGCGCCCTCGAACCGACGGCGCAGAAGACGAAGCGCTGGAAAACCCGGTGGCGTAAGGGGGCGGCAGTGGAAACGATCGTTCTCTCATCCATCGTGCTCGTCTCGCTGCTGCTGTTCCTGCTGGCCAGCGGTATCTGGGTCGCGCTGTCTCTCCTAATCGTCGCCATGGCGATGATGGGGCTTTTCACTACTGCCCCGATGGGGTCTCTCATCGCATCCACGTTGTGGGATGCGAGTTGGGGCTGGGCATTGACCTCGCTGCCGCTATTCATCTGGATGGGCGAGATCCTGTTCCGCAGCAACCTCTCGGCCGATATGTTTCAAGGCTTGGCGCCCTGGGTCTCGCGACTGCCGGGCCGTCTGTTGCACGTCAACATTCTAGGCTGCGGGATCATGGCGGCGGTGGCAGGTTCGTCTGCAGTAACCTGCGCAACCGTCGGCCGGATGAGCGTGCCCGAACTGGAAAAGCGGAACTATCCGCTGAACATGACGATCGGCACGCTTGCCGGATCCGGTACGCTGGGTCTTCTCATCCCGCCTTCGATCATCATGATCGTTTATGGCGTCACGGCAGAGCAATCGATTGGTCGGCTGTTCATCGCGGGTATCCTGCCGGGTCTTCTGCTCATTGCGCTGTTCATGGGCTATACGGCGATCTGGAGCTGGCTCAATCGCGGTAAGATGCCGCCGGCCGAACCGCGCGTTCCTTTCCTGACGCGCGTTTACAGCTCGCGCCGCCTGATCCCGGTGGCGCTGCTCATCGCCTCGGTCGTCGGATCGATCTACGGTGGTATCGCGACGCCGACGGAAGCGGCGACGATCGGTGTCATCGGTGCGCTGGTGCTGGCGGCGATTAGCGGCGGGCTGACTTTGCAGAGCTTCATGGAGAGCCTGATGTCGGCTGTCCGTGTGTCTTGCATGATCTCGTTCATCATCGCGTGCGCGGCTTGCCTGACCATCGCGGTGGCCTTCGTCGACATTCCGCGCACGCTGGCGACCTGGGTCGACTCGATGCATTTGTCGCCCTACGCACTGCTCGCGGTGCTGGCGGTATTCACGCTGATCCTGGGCTGCTTCCTCGAAGGCATCTCGATCATCGTGCTGACATCGTCGGTCATGCTGCCGATGGTTCAGAGCGCCGGGATCGATCTTGTCTGGTTCGGCATCTTTGTCGTCATCATGATCGAGGCTGCGCAGATCACGCCGCCAGTAGGCTTCAACCTGTTCGTGCTACAGAACATCACCGGCAAAGATATCCTCACTGTCACGCGTGCTGCGATACCTTTCTTTCTCGTGCTGATGGTGTTGGCCGCGCTTCTCGCGGTGTTTCCGCAGATCGTTCTGTATTTGCCAAATTTGATGAGCAACTAGATCAATCGCGTACCTCATGACGCCGGCGGCTTCAAAGCCGCAGGCGCCTTTGCTTGCCTCGGCGTTGACGCTGGCAACGCCCCCATGCCATCTGTCGTCTGCACATGGTCGCCGCGGTTTTCTCGGGGCGCGTTTTCGTGACGGGATGCAAAAAGAAAATGAAAGACCTTCACAATCCTCTGAAAGAGGCACTCAAGGCCGGCAAGTTGCAGGTTGGCATGTGGTGCACTCTGGGTAGCCCCGTCTCGACGGAGCTGTTCGCCGGCGCCGGGTTTGACTGGCTGCTGGTGGATCTGGAGCACAGCCCCAACGATATGCTGTCGGCGCTGCATCAGCACCGCGCAGCATCGGCCTATGAGACCGAGATCGTGGTGCGCCCGCCCAGCCAGGACATCAATCTGATCAAGCAGTTTCTCGATGTCGGCATTCGCTCGTTCCTATTCCCGATGGTCCAGGATGTCGCGCAGGCCAAGGCGCTGGTCGCCGCCACGCGCTATCCGCCGGACGGCATCCGCGGCCTGTCGATGGTGCAGCGGGCGAACCGCTACGGCCGCGTGAAGAACTATCACGCCAACGCGCACAACGAGATCTTCATTGCCGCGCAGATCGAGACCGGTGCCGCGGCGGAAGTTGCGCGCGACATTGCGATGGTCGAAGGCATCGATACCATCTTCGTCGGGCCGAGCGATCTTTCGGCGGACCTGGGTCACCTTGGCGTTCCGAGCAACGAGACCGTGCAGGCGACGATCCGCAAGACGCTGGAACTCAGCAAGGACGTGGGCATTCAGACGGGTGTTCTCGCGCCGATCGAGGCCGATGCGCGCCGTTACATCGACTGGGGCGCGCGGTTCGTTGCCGTTGGCACCGATGTCGGCCTGCTGGCGAAGCACGGCGACGCGCTTGCCGCGTCGTTCAAGGATGGTGATCGTCCGCGCGGATGATGCGCCATCGTTGACTGGTCGAGGCATTGGATGGCGAACGCCTACTATGGCGCGTTCGCCATTTTTCGGACCGCCCTCTCGATTTCGCACTCGTTCCCAGCCCGCAAGCCTGAGAAACAATCCATCGCGTCGGGCGTCGCATATATCGGAGAGCCGGTCGAGTTGTCTCTGATTGTTGCAGCAGGTTTGAGGGGGCTGGGTCTGGATCGCCGCTTTTCTCGGCTCCACTTGAGGGCCGTCGGAGCATCGCCGTGGGCTACAGCTCTGGCGCAGCGATTCGATTCTCTGCCGTCTTGGAACGATGGGGCGACGAAGCACGCCATTCTCTCATTCATCGAAGATGTGACGCACCCGGGTTCGGCGGCAATCGCTTTCCTGAGCCAATGCAGAAGTCGCAGGAACTCGGTCGCGGATCGGGCGGTTTTGCGCACGAGAATGTAGTGGCGCTATGAAACGCTTGCTTCGTGCGGTGCCGTTGGCTTTGGCAATGATCGTGCTCGCGGTGCCTTCTTTTGCGCAGGTCGCGGGCACGTCGCAGCTCGGGGTCGCGACTGTCGAACTCAAGGATGTCGTGAATGGGTGGAGTGCCAAGCGCCAGATTCTCGGCCAGCACGTCTACAATGACAAAGGCGAAGAGGTCGGCACTGTCGAAGATATCATCATTTCGCCGGAGCGCTCGGTATCCTATGCGATCGTCGGAGCTGGCGGATTCCTGGGCATCGGCACGCATGATGTGGCAATTCCGGCAAACCAGCTGAAACTGCAGAACGACCGGTTGGTGCTCGCGGGCGCGACCAAGGACGCGTTGCGCGCGTTGCCCGCATTTCACTACGCTCCGAAGTAAATCCGTTGCGGGCTCCTGGTGCCCATCGACCCAGATGGGCCAAGGTGGACCTGAGCGGCTGCGGTTATTGCTGCCTGGATTGCATGGCTGTCCGCAGCACGCGGGCGTAATTGCCAATAGCGATTTTTTGAATGCGATCGCGGCCGATGTTTTTGCCTTCCATATAGGAAACCGCACGCCTCAAATCTGCGTAGGTGGAAATCGGCGATCCGCGCAGGGCGTTCATATCCGTTCCGAATGCGACGTGATCATCGCCGATCGAGGCCGCCATTTCCAGAATGCGGTCGGCATACGATTCAGCACTCGGACCGATATCGCTCCGTAGCGCCCATAGTCCCACTACGCCACCTTTGGCCGCAATTGCGCGCGCTTCAGCGATGCCGAGCTTGCGCGCGCGCCACGGTGTCTGTGCCCTCGGGTTGAGGCGCATTTCGATGGAACTGTGCGACCAAACCATGGGCGAGGTGGAAATGTCCAATGCCTGCCACACGGTATTGGCGGTGGAATGCGCAAGGTCGATAAGAATGCCGAGCCGATTGCATGCCTTGATCACATCGCGACCGAACGCCGTCAGTCCGTCATGTCGCGGTCTTTCGGTTTGAAAATCGCCGATGTCATTTTGAATGTAGTGCACAAGCTGAATGTGCCGGATGCCGGCGTCGTGTGCCCGCTTGAGGCCGGCGAAGCCGTCATCGAGGAAACTGGCGCCCTCGACCGACAGAACCACGTGCGGATCGCCCGCCAGGGCTTTGTCGAGATCGGCAGGCGTCGTGACGATCTTGAGCTTCTGCTCCGCGATATGGGCTTTAACGCGGGAGAGTTCGGCTTCAAACCACGTGGACGCGCCACCGGGCTCTGGCGCGCCTGATTGCACCAGGCCGCGCTTGCCACGTTTGAGCCATGGAATGTCGCCAACCATGGACCACGAGACGAGAGAGGCGCCACCGCTGGCCATGTTTCGGGCAAGCGGCTGGCGGGAAGCGGGCTTGGGTCCGATGAAGAACAGATGCGCGTGCATGTCGGCGATCGGGATGCGCGCGCTCGTCTCGGCAAGGGTCGGCCGAGGGCCAGCCAGCGCACCGGCGATGAGCCCCGAAAGTACCGCACGGCGGTTGAGCGCACAGATCATGCGGCAGTCACCCGGATTGGCAATGGAAGTGGGGCGAAGCCATGTTGGCTGGGCCAAGGTCGCACGCGCGGCATCCGGACCACGATCCGGCCGCCGCGCGCGCTCCGTGCATCATTCGAACATGACGGTCGCGACGTAGTCCATCGTGCGGTTGGAGTTGCCTGACGGCAGCAGTGTGTTGATGAGGTATGAGGTCGGCGAATAGTTATCGGGCATCGCGTTGCGGAACGCATTGCCGATGAAATAGGCCTGAATGCGGTGGAAGCCTCCTTCCGCGACCGCCTTATAATACCGTTCGAGTGGCGCGAACTTCGGTTGCATGCTGGTTGCAACCTCACGATGCCCGGGCGACATACTGGCGGCCTTGGCCGGGTTCGCCACGAAGACCGATTCCAGAAGCGTGTTGCGCTCAGCCTTCGGCAGTTTCAGCGCGTCGATCACCAGCAGGGGGCCATCGGCGAGACCGGCATAGGATGCGTTGCTGCGGCGGCTGACGAAGTTGCCGGTGGCTTTCATTGGCGTCATCGGCATGCTGACGCAGGAAGGAACACTCTGCCCATTGAAGGAGCTGGCGGTCGTCTTGGGGTCGCATTTGCGTAGCGCCAGGATCGACCAGACGAACTCCGAGCAGTACATGTCCGTGCTCGCAGCGCCGCTCTGGCCGAGTGCATTCTGCGCAACGGTCTTCACGAACTGCAGCGGTTTGCCCGGGCTGTACTTCGGCGCGTTGTAATCGGTGTTGAACGAGATCTGCTTGGGGTAGATCTTGCGTGCGCCGTCGCCGAGCCGCGTCGTCCAGGCGAGAATGTTGGCGCGTTCCTCATCCGTCAGGTTGCGCGGGCGGATGACGTGAAGGAACTTCAGGTTGCGATAGTGATCGCCGGTGAAGTCACCCTTGAGCTGCTTGCCGATGTGCTCGGCGTCCATGGGATTGTCGAGCTGGTAGACGACGCCGTTCCTGACGTAGGCGATGCCCGTGTGGCTGACGCCCATCTGCAGGTTCGGATACGTGCCGCCGCCGCCCCATTCCGGACGGAAGGTCAGCAGGATATCTCCGGTCCGGATCAAACCGCTCTTGGCCATCCGCGCGCCGAACCCGGACCGCTTGGCGACGATCAGCCGGAGGCCGATGTCGGCGGCGTTGTCCTTGGCGTCGGGATGTTTCAACTCGACGAGTTTGTCGGTCGTGTTGAATGTTCGCGGCAAGGTTGCGCGCGCACTAGACGGGACCGCAAAGTAGACGGGAATATTCAGCTTCTTCGCAATGTCCTGGTTCACCTTCTCGTTGAACGTGAACTCGGCGGCGCTAAGTGGCTGTAGTGCCGCGATGGATCCGATCACGGCAATCATGATCGATTTCATAATATGCATGGCTGAGAACCTCCCCCCGGATGCGGAGCTTGCCTCGAATTCGATATGCCTCTAGCACGCTTCCCGTGGCGGCCCTACAGGATGACCGTCCTTAGAGCGACGAAATCGTGGACGGCGAGAATGTCGAAATTGAGCAGAAGTAAAGCGCGGCGCGGAGGTTTTCGGCGGGCGCTGACAGTCCTCGTCATGGTTCCACTGATAGCTTTCTGCGGCTTCGCGGCCTGGATTGCCTGGATCGGCCGCGATAGCGGTCCGCCGAGCCGCTGCTATGGTGGCGTCGTCGGCGGATGGCTCGAAGGCGGAAAGCGGCTGCCGCTGTGGGGCGCGAACTACACCGCCTATTCGATCCCGGGATGGCTCGCCGGCCGGACGTTCATGCATCAGTCGGCGCGAGATGCCGCGCTTGCGGCCTACGCCAGCCTGGCCCAGTCCCATCCGGACCTGCGCTTCAGCTACGCCGAGAGCGCCTGGCCGTGGGGCGGTCGGTTCACGCCGCATCGCACGCACATGAATGGCACCTCGGTCGATTTCCAGGTCCCGGTGCGCACACTGGAAGGCGCGGTTACGGACTTCCCGGCCTCGGTGTTCAACAAGCTCGGCTATAACGTTCGTTTCGACAGGCTCGGCCGTTCAGGCAACTATCTGATCGACTTCGAAGCGATGGCGCTGCACCTGCTGGCTTTGGACGCGGCGGCGCGCGCGCAGGGCATTTCCATTGGGCGGGTGATTTTTGATGTCCGTCTGCAGCCCCGGCTATTTGCGACAGAGGCGGGCGCGCGCCTGCGTGACGTGATGTCGTTCAACAACCGGCAGGCGTGGGTGCCGCATGATGAGCATTACCACGTCGATTTCCGGATACCTTGCGTCTAAGACGGAATTGAAGCGCGGAAACGATCCGTTCTCCCCCTCTCGCCTGCGCAGAGAAAGCCGACATTCACCGCACTGAATCGCGGCGCATTTTGCATGTGCCGACAGGTCTGACTAAGATCGCAAGCAACAGCCGTTCTTGTTCGTATCGATAACGACGAGGGGTGTGCATGCTGCGATTTCTATCGACGCTCGTTGCCGGCGCGTTTGTCTGCATCGCAACAGTGAGCGATACCCGCGCCGCAGACCAAGTCGACCTCGAACTTGTCCTTCTCGCTGACGCATCCGGATCCATCGATGAAGCCGAACTGCGGTTTCAACGCGAAGGTTATGCCGCGGCAATCATGCATCCCTCGGTGCTTGCCGCCATCGCCAGCGGCCTCAAGCGCCGCATCGCGGTGGTCTATGTCGAGTGGGCGACGGCTGGAAGTCAGGCGATCATCGTGCCGTGGATGATCATCGATGGCGCGGAAGCCGCCGGCCGGTTCGCCGCCGCGCTGCGCGATCCGAGCAAGCCGCGACAGACATGGGGCGGCAACGCCATCGGTTCGGCCATCGCGCTCGGCCAGTCCCTGATCGAGAGTAACGCCATCACCGCGGAGCGCCGCGTCATCGATGTGTCGGCCGATAGCGCCAACAGTTGGTCGGGCGTTCCGCTGCAAACCGCGCGGCAAGCCGCGATCGCGGCGGACATCACGATCAACGGCCTCGCTATTCTGTGTCGCGACGAGAAGTGTGGTGGGCGGCCGATGGGCTACGATCTGGAGGATGCTTTCTTCCGCACCATCATCGGCGGGCCGGGCGCCTTCGTGCTGACTGCGGAGGATCGCGCCAGCTTCGAGAGCGCCGTGCGCCGCAAGCTGGTGCTGGAAATCGCCGACTGCCAGCCGCGCAATTGCCAACGCATCATCGGCGCTGCGCCGCTTTGAACACCCGCGCGATCAAGCTGCCGCCGCTATCTGTTGATGCTGCAGCAGCCCTGTTGAAAGACCGCGTCGTCGGTGAGCAGAACCTGGAAGGCGTATTCGTATTCCGACATGCCATCTGAGCACCACTTGTGGTGCGAAACAGTTGCGCGATAGGTGCGTCCGTTGGCGCCTTTCATCCGGTAGAACAAAGGGAAGAAGCGTGCAGTCGCGGGATCGATACTCTCGGTCGTCAGCGGGATTTTGAACTCGGGATCGCTGTACTCGCCGCTCCCTGGCCCAAGATCGACACCCCAGAATGGTTCGGTGCCCGTGCAACTGAACGTCGCGCTTTTGAGGTCGGTCGGATCAGTGGCTTCAAGGAACGTCTGGTTCACCCATCCGCTGAGGGAACTGAACGTCACTTCGAGCCACCGCTGTTTACCGATCAGCTTGGACCGGCCGGTGCCGAGCACGTTGTCCGATCCCGCGGGAATGCGGCCGACTTCCTTCCAGTCTGCTATCTTGCCGCCATCCGCCGGTTCCTCGCGGATAACCAGATGGTCGCGCGGCTTGATGCCGGTGACTTTGTAAGCCTCGTAGGCTTGTGCCGGGATCGCACACAGGATGGCCGTTGCGAGCGATAACAGCAGGGCAGGGGACCTGGACACGGGAAGCCTCGGAACTGGCGTTGGGCGGAGTGGCAGGACGTCGACGCATGCCTTGATGCAAGTGGAGTTCCTCAAGATTTACGGGCAACCCTGCCGATCGGCAAGCACGCAGCTTTCCATCGGGCAGGGCGAAGCGGCCAGCAAAAAGCCGATTGCGACCGTCTCGCAACCGGCTTTTGTATCGTGACGCGGGTCGAGGCGAACCTATTGGCGTGCACCACTCTTGATCAGCTCGCGCGCGATCACGGTGCGCTGGATCTCGTTGGTGCCTTCGTAGATCTGCGTGATGCGGGCGTCGCGATAGAGCCGCTCCACCTCGAAGCCGCGGATATAGCCGGAACCGCCGAACATCTGCAGCGCGTTCGAGCTTTGGGCCACTGCTGTATCGGCAGCGTAGCACTTGGCGATGGAACACGCTGCATTGGCCGGCTCACCGTTGTCCAGCATGACCGCTGCGCGATGCACCAGGGTACGCGCCGCGGTGATCTCCTTCACCATATCGGCGAGACGCCACTGGATGCCCTGGTTCTCGATGATCGGCTTGCCGAATTGGCGGCGGATCTGGGCATATTCGCGCGCCGCTTCCAGGCCTGCCTGTGCGATGCCGACGGCGAGCGAGCCGATACCGATGCGGCCTTTCTCCAGCGCGCCCATCATGATGTGGAAGCCGCGGCCCTCGGCGCCGAGCATCGAATCCGCCGACAGCTCGACATCCTCGAAGGTCAGTCCGCCGACCTGGCTGGCGCACTGGCCCATTTTGTGTTCCTTCGGCCCGCGCGTGACGCCCTTGGCATGCAGGTCGACGATGAAGATCGACATGCCGCGATGTCCGGCGGCCGGATCGGTGCGTGCCAGCACGAAGCCGACGTCGGCGATCGGCGCGTTGTGAATCCAGCTCTTGGAGCCGTTGAGCTTCCAGCCGCTGCCGTTGCGCTGAGCCGTGGTTTTGAGGCCCGAGACGTCCGAACCTGCTTCCGCTTCGGTGATGCAGTATGCGGGCTTGATGCGGTAGGCTAGGAACTTGGAGAGGTAGCGCTCCTGCTGTTCCGGCGTGCCATGCTGCGCCAGCAGGGTGACCAGCAGTTCCATCAGGCCACACTGATCGGCGACCGAGGCATAGCCGCGTGATAGCTCTTCCATGACGAGAGAATAGGCGTAAGCGTCGAGACCAGCGCCGCCCAGCTCCGCAGGCACCGAGATACCGAACAGGCCGAGTTCGGCCATCTGCTCGTAGATTTCGTAGGGAGGCCGCTCCTCGCGATCGAGATCGGCTGCCGCCGGCTTGATGACGTCGTCGGCCAAGCGGCGGGCGAGTTCCCGGACCTCGATATAGACCTGCGGGTCAAGGCGCGGAATTGGCAACATCTGAGGCGTTCCTGGTTTATTGATGGATGGCAGCGGGTGCCTTTCGTCTGTTCCAGTATCAGGCTATGCGCGGCGTTTCCACATCGGCGCGCGGCCTGCGTGGCTGGCAATCCGGTTTGGAAAGTTCAGCCTGACCATGCGCGGGGCGACCCATGGCCCGCAAGTCGGGTCCAAGGTCGCCGCCGCAGCGACAGCGCCTATTGCGCTGTCATACCACCGTCGACCGTGAACATGGAGCCCGTCGCGAAGACAGCATCATCCGATGCAAGCCACAGGATGATCGAGGAGATATCCTCTGGGCGGCCCATTTTGTTGATCGGGGAACGCGCTTTGAGACCGGCGACGAACGCTTCGGGATCCGGCACCGTCTCCAGCATGCGCTCGTAGTAGCTGGACCAGATCACGCCCGGAGCAACCGCGTTGACGCGAATGTTGTCCTTCGCGAAATCCAGTGCCATTGCCCGAGTCAGAGCCGCGACGCCGCCTTTTGCTGCGACATAGGCTGCCCGGTCCCTGATGCCGACCTGGGCTACGTTCGATGCAGTGTTGACGATCGAACCCGCGCCCTGCTTACGCATGTGCGGGATGACGTGCTTGGAGCACAGAAAGACGCTCTTCAGGTTGATCGAGACGATGTCGTCCCAGTCACCCTCCGACGTGGTGACTACGTCGCCGATCAGGCCCTTGCCCGCGTTGTTGACGAGGACGTCGATCCGGCCGAATGCCTCCACGGCCTTCGCGACCATATTCTGCACGGCAGCATCGTCGCGCACATCGACGGCGACTGAGATGGCCTTGGCTCCGATTTCGTCGGCGATGATCTTGGCTCCATCACCGTTCCAGTCCGCCACGACGACGCGCGCACCCTCCGCCGCGAACTGCCTGGCCGTGGCTGCACCAATGCCCGCGGCCGCGCCGGTGACAATGGCGACTTTATCGTTGAAACGCATGTCTTCCTCTTAGAACGGTTGGGTAATCATCTGTCTGCGGACTTCCAGCTCGAGGCTGAGCGCGGCCAGCATCGAGGTCTTCGGGTTTTCCGGTAGCGGCACGTTGCGGAGGTGTATCCGGAAGTCGCCAAAAGTCCCTGCCGCATAAATCTCATGCTCATTGCGATCCGAAGCGGGATCGGCAACCAGGCGAACCTTGGTGGCCTCGAACCCAAGGCCGGCCAGCGCCACGGCGGCCGTCACGTTGGTGTTCTTCGGATAAAGCCGCGCCGCATCGCTGGCGTTGCCTTCGAAGATGACCGTGGCCTCGGTCAGTCCGGCGAGATCAACAACGGACTCGGCAGGCGTGCCGAGCCACGCGCGCGGTGGTTTGCGCCCCGTATAGAGCACCTGATCCAGGCCCGCGGTTCGTGCCGCGCGCAACACATCGAGACCGCCGATCGCGCCCGCCGGCAGGATCAGACGGCCGCCTCCCTTTTGTGCGGCTTCAGCGAGCCGATCGCGGATGGCGCTGTCGGTCAGCACGCCAACGGACGCGATGATGACGTTGATGCCGGCTTCCAGGAGCAGTGGAACGACGCTTGCGACCGCGCCATGGCCAGCGCATTCGGCAACCAGTGTCGGGCGCCATGCGATGAGTTCCTCTACCCGGGTCGTGGAGAAAATGGTGTCCGGCGCATCGCCTGCAGCCTCGACGAGGGCTCCGCCGACGATGATGGGGGGCGTTCCGTCCGCCAGCCGTGCCGCCAGCGAGCGGGCCATGGCGCCGTAGCCAATAAGAGCAAGGCGTTCTTTGATCATTCAAACAATTCCGTAGAGACATATGCGGTTGGTTCGTTGCCCGAATGTTGAGCATGTCCGAGCCCGTCTGGCCAGACCCCCCTCAGCAGAAACGAACCGCTGACTGCGACTGGGGCCGTCGGCGGCGATCGCGCGTCGGCAGCCGACTGGGGAGGACCCAGCGGGGTGGGTGGCCGCCCACGCAATTTTGCCAGTCCTTCCGGAACCGTCGGGCGGTCCCCTTGCGGAGTTTGGGATTCAGCCTATATTGGACCGATCGAGAATTGCTAGAGATATCCTTCGAGAGCTTCGGCTCCGTCCGATTTCCTCTCAAAAATCGATCTAATCCCGCAAGGTACCGCGGGAACCACCGCGATTTTTACGAAAGGAAATCGTTATGAATACTGGCACAGTTAAGTGGTTCAACAACGCCAAGGGTTTCGGCTTCATTCAACCGGACAATGGCGGCCCCGACGTTTTCGTCCACATCTCCGCAGTAGAGCGTGCAGGCATGCAGACACTTGCTGAGGGCCAGAAGCTCCAGTACGAGATCGTGCAGGATCGTCGCTCGGGCAAGAGCTCTGCCGGAAACCTGCAGGCTGCCTAAGGATCCCATTCGCTCCGCTGACCACGGATGTACTGGCGGCAGAGCTGAGTGGTGTGAGAGGTCGGGGTCATGCCCCGGCCTTTTTGGCGTTCACGCTCCCGAAGCGCGCGGCGGTGCTCGCAGCGCTTCGGATACAATGCCCCGGCTGGTTGGTCGTGGGCTTTGATCTGCTTGCACGTGCTATCCGTAAGCATGCGCTCTTTAATCGCGACGTATACGGTGAGTCGGGTGTTTCTCCATCACCCAGCACTTTGATGCTAAAAGCAAAGCGGTCAGAAATCGCCAATGTTCGCTTCCGCACCGATCGCGCTGCTGCCGCGTCGTACTTTCCGATAAATTGTTGACTGGGAATTTCCGACAAGCAATCGTCGCGATGCCCAGTAAGGATCACGGATAGGCAATGGCCTGGCGAAAGACGCACGCGACCGCTTACGAGAAGCTGATAGCTGGTGTTGACTGGTCCAAGTCGCCGTTGGGTGATCCATCGACTTGGTCCAAAGAGCTAAGCGTCACATTTGCGACCATGCTCGGTTCGCCATCGCAAATCATTCTGTTTTGGGGTCCGGAGTACGTCGCGCTGTATAATGAGGCCTATGCGCCGACCATAGGCAGCAGGCACCCGGGGGCGTTCGGCCGACCAGCCGTCGAAAACTGGAGTGAGTTGTGGGATGACCTGCGACCGTTGCTGGATCGCGTGCGTGAGAAGGGCGAGTATGTCTTCGCTCGGGATAGACCTTTCTACATGGAGCGTCACGGTTATCCCGAGCATGTGACGTTCGACATCGCTTTTTCCGCGATCCTCGATGACAACGGCAGCGTTGCCGGTGTCATCTGCGTGGTCAACGAAACGACAGAGAGAACCAAATTCGAGCGCCAGTTGCGGGAAAGTGAACAGCGCTTTCGCAACATGGCCGATAACTCTCCGGTGATGATGTGGGTGACCGACGAACAAGGGTTTTGCACGTATCTTAATAAGACTTGGTACACAGTAACTGGGCAAACTCGCGCGCAGGCTGAAGGGTTAGGCTGGCTTAATGCGACGCATCCGGACGATGGCGAGCGTGCTCGGCAGGCTTTTCTGGATGCCAATGCAAGAGCAGCGCCATTTCGCGTCGAGTACAGGCTGCGTCAGGCGGACGGAAATTATCGGTGGGCGATTGACGCGGCCCATCCGCGCTTGAACGATAACGGGACATTTCTCGGCTACATCGGCTCAGTCATCGATATCCATGAACTGAAGTTGGCCGAGATCAGGCGCTCGGCGATTATCAATCTCCAGGAGCAATTCAGATTGCTCCTGGAGCCGGCAGACATCGCCTACGCTTCTGCCGAGACCCTGGGACGTTTGATGAACGTCAGCCGCGCAGGCTATGGCGTTGTGAATACCAAGAACGAAACGATTACAATCGAGCGGGATTGGAACGCGCCGGGCATACAAAGCCTCGCGGGCACGCTGCACTTTCGCGATTATGGCTCGTACATAGAAAACCTGAAGCGCGGTGAGACGGTCGTCATTGACGACGCCGAAGCTGATCCACGCACGGCGTCGACTGCCGCAGCTCTGAAAGCGATCAGCGCGCAATCCGTTATAAATATGCCGATAACGGAAGAAAACGGGCTCGTTGCGCTTCTCTATCTCAATCACCAGTCCGCGCGACCGTGGACGCCAGATGAGATCGAGTTGATACGTGATATCGCCGAGCGTACGCGGTTGGCGGTGCAGCGCCGCCGAGCCGAAAAAGAGCTGCGCGCGTTGACAATATCTCTGGAAAAACAGGTCAATGAGCGCACTTCGGCTCTGCTGAAATCAGAGGAGCAGCTCCGCCAGGCTCAGAAAATGGAGGCCGTCGGACAGCTTACCGGCGGCATCGCGCATGATTTCAACAATATGCTGGCGGTCATCATCGGTGGCCTGGGGCTCATTCAACGCCGCTTGGCTCGTGGCGACACGGACGTCCAGGAGCTTATTGATGGCGCGGTTGAAAGCGCGCACAAAGCTGCAACGCTGACGCAGCGCTTACTGGCATTTTCCCGGCAGCAACCGCTTGATCCGAAGCCGATTGACGCGAACAGCCTCGTCGCCAACATGCGAGAGATGCTCTACCGCACGCTGGGAGAACACATCCAAATCGAGAGCGTGCTTTCCGCAGGCCTTTGGCGCACCAGAATTGATCCGGCGCAGCTCGAGAACGCCATTCTCAATCTGGCCATCAATTCACGTGATGCGATGCCGGACGGCGGCAAGCTGACCATCGAAACGGCTAACGCCCATATCGATGACAACTACGCGCGCGATCACGACGTCGAGATGGGGCAGTATGTTTTGATTGCAGTCAGCGACACCGGCGCGGGCATGTCGCCCCAAGTTGCAAGCCGTGCCTTCGAGCCGTTTTTCACAACCAAGGCAGTCGGCAAAGGCACCGGGCTTGGCTTGAGCCAGATATTCGGTTTTGTGCGTCAGTCCGGCGGGCACATCAAGATCTACTCTGAGGTCGGTGTCGGAACGACGGTCAAGCTCTATGTCCCGCGTTATCGCGGAGACGCAACGGCGTTCGAAGCGCCGCGTCGGGAGGAAATCTCGAAGGCAATGGGCGAATGTGTCCTGCTCGTCGAAGATCGCGACGATGTGCGCACATTTGCGTCCGAGGCATTGAAGGAGCTGGGATACACGGTGGTGACCGCGCTCGGCGGCGTGGAGGCGCTGAAGAGGCTTCAGGACGGGCTGAGACCCGATCTACTCCTGACGGATATCGTCATGCCGGAGCTCAATGGACGCCAGCTCGTCGATGCTGCTTTGAAGGTGCTGCCGACCCTGAAGGTTCTGTATATGACCGGTTATACGCGCAATGCCGTCGTGCACAATGGCATGCTTGATCCCGGCACGAACTTTATCCAGAAGCCTTTCACCCTGGACCAACTGGGCGCGAAGGTCAGATCTGTTCTGGACGAGAACGATCCTCGTTGAGAGCGGGTCGTTGATCCGATGGCGGCGCGAGCCTTTGCCGGAAAGCACACAGCCACGCGCCGATGCCAGGCGAAGAGTTTACTCCCGTTTTCAGGCCTCAGAATCCTGAATACATCTGCCGTCCGGCCACTGGCATTTCGGCGCGGAGGATTGTTCCGGTCTCCGATTCCGTGATGAACAAAGTGCGCCGTCCTTCGCCGCCATAGGCCATGTTCGTCGTATGGGATCCATGGCGGGACTGGACGCGCAGGATCGGTTCTCCGGCCGGGTTGAATAGCCAGATTGCGCCAAGGCCGATATGGGCCACTACAAGATTTCCGGCCTCGTCCATGGCCAGGCCGTCGGGGCCGCCGCCGCCCGAGAGCTGGATGAAGGTGCCGACTTTCGCCACCGTCCCATCGCGCATCAGCGGCACGCGCCAGATGGCATTGGCGCGCGTCACGGCGACGTAAAGAACGCTTTCGCTTGGATCGAGCACGATCCCATTGGGGCTCGGGATGTTGTCGAGCAAGCAATCCACTTGGCCGTTGGCCCGCACCCGGAAGACCCGGCCGGTGGGATCGTGCCAGCCGGTCAGGCCCTGGTCGGTGAAATACATATCGCCATTCGAGGCGAAAACCAGATCGTTGACGGCCTTGAGGCGTTCAAGGCGAACACGTGGCAGAAACGGCGTGACTTTGCCGGTGTCGGGATCGAGGATGACGATGCCATTCTTGTAGTCGGCAACGAAAATACGGCCGTCCTTGTGAATCTTCAGGCCGTTCGGTTCTCCGTCATATTCGGCGACCAGCGCGAACTCGCCCGCCGTATCGATGCGAAAAACCCGGCCCCACGGAATATCGACGCAATAGAGCCGGCCTTCGTGGTCGAAGGACGGGCCTTCCAGCAGCGAATGGGCCGGCAGCACACCCGGCTGATGGAGATGCCACTCCGATGTAGGCTCAGCTTTACGAAACCTGTCTGGCAGGCGCGTGAATACTGTGGCCTCGGTGACTGGCGGCGGCGCAAACATCGGTCGAAACTCCGAGCGTTATTTCAGGGCTGCGGGGAGCCACAGGACAATCTCTGGTACCGCATAAAGCAGGAACGAGAACGCCACGATGATGATGGCGTAGGGCGCGGAGGCCCACGCGATCTCGCCAAGCGTTCGGTCCGGCGCGATTGAACTAACGGCGAAAAGATTGAGCCCCATAGGCGGCGTCAGTGCGCCAAGCTCGATAAACACCACGAGAATGATGCCGACCCAGATCCCGTTGAAACCAAGTGCCATCAGGCTGGGATAGAGCAGCGGCACCGTCAGCAGCAAGATCGACAAGCCGTCTATGAACATGCCAACGATCGTGTAAACAGCCAGCAGGATGCAGAAGAAGAAAAACTGGGAGACGTCGAGCGCCGTCATCCAGTCCGCCAGTCCGCGTCCGACACCCGACGATACGACGGCGAAGTTCAGCACCTGGGCGTTGATGGTGATGAACATGATCGTGGCGCTGGTCAACACCGTATTGCGTAGAGCCAGCCACAGCTTCGCCCAGGTCAGTTCGCGATAGGCCGCTGCCAGTATGAGAGCGAGCAGCGAACCTAAGCCCGATGCTTCCGTCGGCGTAACCACGCCTGCGTACATGCCGCCGATGACCGCTGTTATCAGCCCGATAATGGGCAGCGCGTCACGCGCAGCATGGCCTATGCCGAGGCCGGTCATGCGCTCGCGCTTGGGAGTCAGGCTCGGCGTGATCAGCGCTCGTGCCGCGGCATAGATCGAGAACAGCAGGGCTAAAAGAATACCGGGAACGATACCCGCCATGAACAGATCGATCACGGATTCCTGTGTCATCGAGCCGTAGACGATCAGAGGAATGCTCGGCGGAATGAGGATCCCGAGGCAGCCGCCTGCCGTGAGTGTGCCGAGCGTAAGATTGTCGGCATAGCCACGCGAGCGCATTTCCTTGACGGCGACGGTGCCGACGGTCAGCGCCGTTGCGACCGAGGACCCGGCGATCGCCGAGAAGATCGCGCAACCGGCAATGTTGGTCTGCGCGAGACCGCCCGGCACTCGGCTGAACAGGCCGGAGATGCCGGAGTAGAAGCGCCCCGCGATGCCGCTCTGGAGGATCAACTCCCCCATCAGCACGAAGAGCGGGATGGCGACGAGACTGAAATTCGTGGTCGTGTTGAAAACGATGTCGCCGAACGTCGGCCACAGCGTAGTCCCGCTCGCCATCGTGATGCCGACGATGCCAACGAAGCCCATTGCGGCGCCAATGGACACGCCGAATGCCAGTGTCGAAAGCAACAAGACCGCGTAGATCGCAAGAAGATCAGTCCACGGCATTCAGGCGCTCCTCTTGAGGAAGCTGGCCTCGCCAGAGGCGGAGTGCGCATACGGTTCCGCACTCGAAAAACGCGATGGCCAGAAGCCCAAAGCCCAACGGCATCACGGCCTGTGGAATGACGAGTGGTGTCGCGGAGGGCTGCAGAGACCGGGTTCCAAACGAAGCACTGGCAGCAACAAGATCTAAGGTCGCATCGGCAAGGACAGCGCAGGTCACGGCACCGATAACCGCCGCGATAATCTCAAGGATCGCCCGGGCGCGAGGCGGGAAGAAGGACATCAGTCCTTCGACCCTCAGAAACCGTCCCTCGCGCAGCGCCGGGACGAAACACAACATCGTTGCGGCGGTAAAGAAGTAGCCCGCATACTCGTCGGCTATTTGCGTCGATATGCCGAACAGTGTCCGGCCCGCGATCTCGACATTCATCAGCACGGCCATGGCAACGATCATTGCCGCGCCGATCACCAGTCCGATCCACTGCACTACGTCGAGCGCGCGGGACACAAACGGTATGCGGTCCATTAAGGCTTTCCGTTATTGTCGGGCCAAGCGCGCGGCCCGCTCAGCTACACGCCTTGATAGCGGTTGCAAGCATGTCCTTGCCCACCGGGCCAACCTTGCCGACCCAATCACCGGCGATCGGCGCGGTGATCTCGCGCAAACGGGTGATTTCTTCAGGCGTGGCGTCCTTGAGCGTCATGCCCTTTTCGCTCAGCGTCTGGCGCGCCGTCTTGTCGGCCGCAATCAGTTCTGCGCGATACTTCGGAGCCCATTCCTTGGTTTTCGCGAGAAGCGATTTGCGGAGATCTTCCGGCAGAGCGTCGAGCGCGGTCTGGTTCACTACGATCGCCTGATGAGCGAGCGTGAGGTTGATCATGAAGCCAAACTTGGTGACCTCGTTGAACTTCCAGTCCAAGGCCGGAACCGCGGCGGTGAATGCGCCGTCGACAACGCCACGCTGGAGCGCCGGAATCACTTCAGCCGGCGTGATGGTGACGCCGGAAGCGCCCGCGAGCCGCATCATTTCGGCCTGCTCGCGGTTCCAGGAGCGGACCTTCAGGTTCTTGAGCCCGTCAATGCCGTCGATCGGCTTTGCGAGCCAAAGCTGCTGCGGCGGCATCACCCACTGCATGATCGAGGCTGATTTGAATTTGCCGCCAAGTACCTCGTTGATTGGCTTTTCGATAGCCGGCGCCAGCGTATCGTAGAACTTGTCCATCGACGTGCAGGAGAACGGCATCGACAGCGCGTTCAGTTCAGGCACGTCACCAGCCACGAAGCCGAACGCCACATCGCCCATCTCCACCTGGCGTGAACTGACGACGCGCAGCACATCGGAGGCCTTGTAGGGCAGCTCTCCAGCCGAGAATACCGTGATCTTCAGGCGACCGTTGGTGGCTGTCTCGACGTCCTTGGCGAAGGCCCGATGCAGCGTCGTCGGCTTATCGTTGGCGGCGAAGTACGTATAGAATTTCCAAGAGACATCGGCGGCGCTGGCATCTCGCACGCCAAGCATCGCAAGCGCGGCAACCGCGCAAAGTCCCATAGTTTTCAAACGCATGAGATTGGTCCTCCCGTGACCCGGATCGTTTTCAATTTCGCCATGCAAGGCTTCGACTTTTGGCGGAGTGTCGTTGGTCGGATGGAACGTGTCAATCGATTTTGCCCGAGTTTGACACTTGATGATTGAGTTTGGTAGCAATCGCGCATTGGCAAAGGTGTGGACGTGGAAACCAGAACAGCATCAGCGCGCGTTGGTTTGATCCCGGCGCAGCGTCACGCGGAAATTCTGCAAATTCTCAAAGCCGACGGAGCCGCTTCGGTGCAGCACCTTGCCGATCGCATGGGGGCTTCGGTTTCAACGATCCGCCGCGATCTCGAAACGCTCGAGCAGGGCGGTTTTCTCGATCGATCGTTTGGCGGGGCTAGTCTGCGGGCGCGAGCGCTCGCCACCCTGGAAACGGGCCAGGCGGTCGCCGAGCATATTCTGCGGACTGAGAAAGAAGCGATCGCGCGCGCCGCGACACGGCTTATTGAACCCCATCAGGCCGTTATCCTCGACAGCGGTTCGACGGTGGTGGAGGTTGCGCGCGAGATTGCGCGCGGGCAGTTGCCGTTGACCGTGATCACCAACGACCTGACCGTCGGCCAGATCCTGTCCGAGCATCCGCGCATCCGGCTGCTCGTCACGGGCGGCACCGTGCGCCCCGGCTCATCGACACTGCTCGGATCTCCGGGTGAGGAACTGCTCGCAACGATCCGTGCGGATCTTGCGTTTGTCGGTGCGCATGCTGTCACCGAAGCAGGGATCAGCGAAACCAACCTCGATGTCGTGCGGGTAAAGCAGGCTATCCTGCGAGCATCCAGACGCGCTGTGATCGTTGCCGATCACTCGAAGTTTGGCGAACCTTCCGTTTTCCACGCTGCGAAACTCGAGGCTGGCTCGGTGCTTGTCACCGATGAGCGGGCGGGTTCCGGCGTTCTCGATAAAATCCGTGAAACAGGCGTTGAGGTCATCGTGGCGCCACTGGGGGCAGAATGATTTCCGCCCTTCATCTCGTCGCAGACGATCTTACCGGAGCGCTCGATTCGGCAGCCAGCTTTGCTCAGCCTGCGGCGCCGGTCACCGTCTCGTGGGCGCCTTCGCCCGCGATGCCGGGTGCTTTATCGGCTTACTCAACCGAGACACGCGAATGTTCAGCGGAAAGTGCCGTCGCGCGCGCATCCACTGCTGGGGATGTCGCGCGCCAAAGGCTGGGTCAACCTCTCCTATTCAAGAAGCTCGACAGTCTCTTGCGTGGTCATCCGGTGCTCGAACTCGTGGCGTTCGCAGAACGGGTTGGCTGTGACCGCATCGTGCTGGCCCCGGCTCATCCCTCGCAGGGCCGCGTCACGCGAAGCGGCTGGCAGTACGTCAGAAATTCAGGAGGGGCATACGAGCGCGTTCCGCGTGATCTTGCTGGCGAACTGAACGCCGCAGGTTACGCAACGCGCGGCGACCACCGCGCATCGGGCAAGCCGTCCGTCAGGCTGGCCGACGCGGAGAATGATGCTGATTTGCAGGTGGTCGTTGCGCGCGAGCGTGACCGCGGTGGCCACATTTTGTGGTGCGGCAGCGGCGGTCTTGCCCAGGTGCTTGCTGGCACATCATATCCCGGGCTGGCGGTACCGCGTAGCCGCGTGCTGGTTGTGATTGGTTCAGATCATCCGGTAGCGCGCAAGCAGATCAATGCTCTGCGTATGCGGGATCCAGGAGCCATCATTCCGTGGACAGAGGGCGACCACCCCGCGATACTGGCTGACAATATCAATCGCCGGTTAGAGGACGGGCGGATTGTCCTTATCGCGCCTGATTTCGCGACATGTTCGCGAACAGACGCAGCGCGGGCCATCGCAGTGATGCTGAATGCATTGCTGCCGCGCGTCACCCGTCCCGACGCCATGTTCTGCAGCGGCGGCGAGACGTTGCGAACGGTTTGCGACGCTCTCGACGCTGACGCGCTTTTATGCGAGGGCTTTGTTGCGGGTGGCATTCCGCTCAGCCGACTGTCCGCAGGTCGATGGCCTGGACTCCCGGTCATATCAAAATCCGGCGCCTTCGGAACATCTGATGCACTGGCCGAGCTTCTCGTGGCAGGCATGCCCAACGCCGACTTCACCCCGATTGCCGAATGAGCCCATTGATGAACCGAAGAAAACCTCGTCTTTGCATAACGATGGGAGATCCAGCGGGTATCGGCCCTGAAATCGTCCTGAAGGCCGGAGCGGCGCTCGTGCCGCGAATACTGGCGGGCGAATTCAGCTTGCAGATCGCGGGCTCAACAGCCGTTCTTGATGCGGCGTCCGCTGAGATGAAGCTCGCGCCCCTGAGCCAGTTATCGGAGCATATTTCGGTGTTGGATATCGGCGCGCCGCATGCGCCCGTTTCGCCCGGTGCGCCCAACGCCGAAACGGGCCGCATCGCGTATGACTGCGTAGTGCGCGCGGTACGGGCGGTCCAGGGTGGCGACGCCGACGCCATCGTGACGGCGCCCTTGAGCAAGGAAGCGTTGCATCTGGCGGGTAAGCCTTATCCTGGACACACGGAGCTTCTCACCGAACTCTCCGGTGGAACGAGTGCGGTCATGATGCTGGCGCACGGGCCATTCCGCGTCAGCCATCTGACGACGCATATTCCTCTCGAAGCCGTGCCTGCAAGGCTGACCCCTGATCGCCTGCGTCGCGTCATCGATCTGACGCGCCAGGCTTTGCTGCAGTTGGGTATTGCGAACCCGCGTATCGCGGTTGCGGCACTCAATCCGCACGCGGGCGAGGGTGGCATTCTCGGACGCCACGACATCGACGTCAGCGCGCCGGTTGTGGCGGATTATCGAGCGCGCGGTATTGACGTCGATGGCCCGGTTCCCGGCGACACCGTGTTCGTCAAGATGCGCGGGGGATCCTATGACGCGGTGATTGCAATGTATCATGACCAGGGGCATATCCCGGTCAAGCTGCTTGGATTTTCGGTTGATCCGGCGACGGGGCGATGGGAGGCAATCAGCGGCGTCAACATAACGCTCGGGCTGTCGATCATCCGCACATCCGTCGATCATGGCACCGCATTCGACATCGCGGGCCGCGGCATTGCGAGCGAAACCAGCCTCATCGAAGCCATCGAATACGCCGCCGTACTTTCGAGCCAGCAGGTGCGCGCCGACTGAGTATGGCGCCCGTTTCAGGCCTCAAGCACCGTTTCGATGCCGTTTTTTTTGATCTGAGCCAGCATGGGATGGCCGCCCCGTTCGCAGACGAGAACATCAATGGCGCGGCATGAGCAGACCTCGACGCGACTGACCTGGCCCAACTTGCTGCGATCGGCCAGCAGGACGATGCGCCCCGCATTGGCGATCATTGCGCGCGCGACTTCTGCCTCGGGAAGAAAGTAACTGGTCGCGCCATGCTTGGGATGAAGGCCTACCGGTGAGATGAACGCCACGTCCGGGCGGAAGCGACTGATCTGACTGATCGTCAGTTCGCCATGTATGCCTGGAAGATCGGCGGCCATCTTGCCCCCGAGTAGCACGACATCGGCGGTAGGCTGGGCCTGACGCACAGTCGTTGCGACGTCGATCGAATTCGTGATGACGGTAACGAGTGGAATATTTGCGAGCGCGGTAGCAAACGCGGCGGTCGTCGTCCCGGCGTCGATGAAGCATGATGCGCCCGGCTGCACCAAACGAGCCGCCGCACGCGCGATGCGCTGCTTTGCTCCAGCGTTGAGGCGACGGCGCATCTGGAACGGCAGTTCCGCCACGACGTCCGTCGCCATGGCCCCACCATGGACGCGACGAACCTTGCCGGCCGCTTCCAATCTCAAGAGATCGCGGCGCACGGTCTCGCGGGAGACCTTGAGCATCTCGGCGAGCCGCTCTGTCTCCAATCGACCCTCTGCGACCGCCAGCAGCCGCAGGATATGATTTTCACGATCACCCGACCACATCTTGGAGTTATCCCCGTCCCATGGAAACGAATGGGTATTAAGCCACATCCGGGCTGCCGCGAGAAACCGCCGCCAGCCTACCGCACAGTGTACGGACCAAGCCATCACGTCTCGTGGGTCCGGCTGCGTTCCCATGCCAGCGCTCTGTTTCGGTGATGCTGCTTTCAGCAGTGATGTGCAATTTTGTGCATAGTTGCATTTGTGCGGAACTATGCTTAGCGTTGATTGCGGAATAGCGTTGATAGCGATGTACGGCGCATGGCTGCAGGCGGCGAGATGAGAGTTTCCATCGAGATGCTGGTCGAAGCGCATAACGCTGCAGCATGCCCCCCGCGCCGTATCCATTTATTCGATCATCTGAAAAATTCGGAAAAACAGCGGCTTCGCGACATTTGTGCGATGCGTTCGCGGCGCCTTGGTGCTGCTTGCGGCATCAGCCTGGGATCATCGCAAATCGATCAGACGTCAGGCGATTGTCACATCCAGTTCATGCAACGCCCCTAAGCGTGGACGCTCGGGGTTCATTAGCCAAGCAGGAAGGGACAGACGAATGCGAAGGATTTTTGGAGTTTTGTGCATGTTCGTGGTGGCGGGGCTGCTAACCCCCAGCTACGCACAATCCGTATCGCAGGAGCGGATCAAATCCATCGTGGCCATGACGCCTGAGCAGATGGCAACGACCGGTGCCTGGACGAAATCGGCTTATGATCGCGTGATCACTCACATTAAGAGCATCAAGGACGAGAAGATCCGTGACCTTGTGCTTGATATGGTCGAGAAGCCGGAGACCAAGGCCTTCAACGCCAAGGCAACTCAATCCTTCCTGGCCTCGCCGGCGGCGGGTGGCAAGGGCCACCACTATTATCCGGGCGGTCTGCCGGTCCACGCGGCCGAGTGGATCGATGTGGCGATGGCATGGGCGGATGCCTACGAGAAAATCTACAAGGTTGAAAAGGTCAACCGCGACATCGTGATTGCGGCGCTCGTCCTGCATGACTGGGCGAAGGTCTGGTACGAATGGAATCCGGAGACGGGAGCCGTTACCAAGCCGCAGTGGTACCCGCAGGCCTGGGGTGGAGAGCGCGGCAAAGCCAAATGGAAATGGATGGGCGAGCACGGCGCAGTCGTCTATGCCGAGTTAATGAAGCGCGGCGCACCGGAGTCGCTGATCATCGCAACCGCCGCCTCGCATTTCGATCCGCATTGGGATCTCGATAAGGACGGCGAAGGCCTGAATGCCGCGCTCGCAGAGGCCGCCAAGATCGTCGACATGCCGCCGATCGTCGTGCAGCCCGGCAAGCAGATGGCGGAATGGTGGTTCGTGACCTACACCGATGGTGCGTGGTCGTTCTCCCACTACATCGCCGGCTTTACGGCGCTCAAGGCGATTGAAGAAGTCGCGGCTGAGCTTGGGCTGAAGGCCGGTTCGCTTGAAGCCAACAAGCTGGCCAACTTCGTCCTGTCGCGCGTCTCCGACTTCCGCATCTACGAGGTCTATCAGGAGGCGGGCTTTGATATGGCCGCTGCAAAGAAGTTCATCCTGGGCGTTATCCAGGATTCCTCGAAGTATGAAGTCAAAGGCTGAAGTCGCCTGATCCCCTGCCGCCCCGGAAATGGGCGGCAGGGGTATCTTGAATAGGAGCAGCCGTGTCCGTGGGACGGATCGCTCGTTTTTTCGTCGTCGCTTGTGCGATTGCCGGTTGCGTCCTGTCGGCCGCTGGGGCCGGCGCAACACAAGAACGGATTTTCGCGCTGACGATCAAAGGCAATACTGTTCCTCCGCATCAGCGCACCATCCGTGTGGCGAAGGGAGATGTCGCCAGCATCGAGGCGACGGCGGACAGTGCCGTCGTGCTGCATGTCCACGGCTTGAAGCTTGAGCTCAACGTGCAACCCGGGGCGCCTGCGCTACTTCGGATCCCAACGCGGGCGACGGGTCGTTTCCGCATAGAGCTGCACGCGACCGGCGCAGCGGCAACGTCTCACCACCACGGATCTCCGTTGGCTTACCTGGAAGTCGTCCCGAAATGAGTTCTCCGCGCGGATTGATGGGCTGGGTCGGCCTATGCGGCCTGGCGTCGATGATGCTGCCATCGTCGGCTTGGTCGCATGCCATCGCCGAACGCTACGACCTGCCGGTTCCCCTCGGCTTTTACGTGTTTGGGGCGGTCGCCGTGGTGGCCGTCACTTTTCTGATTGCCGTCGTGTTTGTTTATTCCAGTCCGCGCGAGGGTGCCGAGCGTCCGTTGCTGCCCGTTGGCTGGGTAACGTTCAATCGCGCGCTCGTATCGGCGGTGACGCTGGCGCTGCAAATCCTCGGCGTTGTGGCCCTGATATCCGTGGTCGCCACAGGCCTGATTGGAAATCCGCATCCTGCGCGCAATCTCGCGCCTACGCTGGTGTGGATCATGTGGTGGTGTGCGTTCAGCATTTTCGTCGCGTGTGTTGGCAACGTATGGCCAGCACTCAACCCGTGGCGCACGCTCTTCGCACTGGTGGAGACGCGGCGCGGGGCAACGCAGCCTACGGCTCCTGTTCACGCCTATCCTGACCGCGGCGCGGAATGGCCCGCCGTGCTCCTCCTGCTGATCTTTGTCTGGCTCGAGTTGATCTCGCCATTCAGTTCCTCGCCGATGGCGCTGGCCGTCCTGGCGATTGCCTATTCGGTGTTCACGTTTGCCGGCATGTTTGTGTTCGGATCCCGGACCTGGCTCAAACGCGGCGAAGTTTTCTCGCTCGTATTCGATGTGTTGTCGCGGTTTGCCCCTATCGGGGTGTCGCATCCTATGCGGCAAGACGCAGCCTGCGGTACCCCCGATCGTGCGTCGGAGGTTGTTGTCTGGCGTTCCTGGTCCGCTGCATTACTTCGAGATGGCAGCCAGCACTCGCTTGCCATGATTGCTCTCGTTCTGTTGCTGCTGTCGTCCGTATTATTCGACGGTTTGCTGGGAACAGGTTTGTGGCGCGAGATCGAACCGTCTCTGCCGTCCGATCGCGGCGGTCTGATCGCCAGCACATATGGCCTTATCGGGACGTGGGCGTTTTTTCTGCTCGCCTACCTCATTACCGCAGCCGTCATGAGCCGCATTCTCGGTAGCGATTTTACGACCCGTATCGTCGCCAGCCACTATCTCCTTACGCTGGTGCCGATTGCCGTCGGCTACAACATCGCGCACAACT
>JAEZBZ010000293.1 GCA_023412745.1 Pseudomonadota bacterium
TCACAGCACCTCCCGCAGTGCCTTGACGTAGGACTCGCGGTCCTCGTCGGTATTGATTTCGGTGGATGCCACGATGATCAGGTCACGCAGCTCCTTTTGCGAGGGTTCGAGGCGTGCAGCAGGCACACCACCCATCACGCCTTTCGTGGCCAGCGCATCGATGGTCTTCTGCGCGTCGCCCGGCACACGGATGGTGAACTCGTTGAAGAACGCGGGCGTCACCACCTCGACACCCTTCACGCCGGCAAGCTGATCTGCGAGGCTGACGGCGTTGGCGTGATTGGTCTCGGCCAGCTTGCGCAACCCCGCCTCGCCCAGCAGCGTCATGTGGATCGTGAACGCCAGCGCGCACAGGCCGGAGTTGGTACAGATGTTCGACGTCGCCTTCTCGCGGCGGATATGCTGCTCGCGGGTCGACAGCGTCAGCACGAAACCGCGACGGCCCTCCGCGTCCACCGTCTCGCCGGTCAGGCGGCCCGGCATCTGGCGCACGTACTTGTCACGCGTGGCGAACAGGCCGACGTAGGGTCCGCCGAAATTCAGGCCGTTGCCGATCGACTGGCCTTCCGCCGCGACGATGTCCGCGCCCATCTCGCCCGGCGGCTTGATGAGACCGAGCGACACGATCTCGGTGACGACGACAACCAGCAGCGCGCCCTTGGCATGCGCGGCATCGGCGATCGGCTGCAGATCGCGCACCGAGCCGTAGACACTCGGATACTGCACGACCACGCACGAGGTCTGGTCGTCGATTTTGGAAATTATGTCTTCCGTGCCGTTGGGATCGGCAGGCAGCGCTTCAACACTGGAGCCGCCATAGTGCGCCAGCGTTTCCGTCACCGCGCGATAGTGCGGATGCAGGCCGCCGGACAGCAGTGCCTTCTTGCGGCGCGTGATGCGGTTGGCCATTTGCACCGCTTCACCGCACGCGGTGGAGCCGTCGTACATGGAGGCGTTCGCCACGTCCATGCCGGTCAGCAACGCCACCTGCGTCTGGAACTCGTATAGATATTGCAGCGTGCCCTGGGTGATCTCCGGCTGATACGGCGTATACGAGGTCAGGAACTCCGACCGCTGGATCAGGTGATCGACCGAAGCCGGAACGTGATGTCGGTAGGCCCCCGCGCCGACGAAGAACGGCACGGAACCAGCCGCCACGTTCTTGGCCGCGAGCCGCGACAGCTCGCGCTCGACTTCCAGCTCACCTTTGGCCTTGGGCAGATCGGGCAGCTTTTTCAGCAGCTTGTCCGCCGGCACATCGGCGAACAGCGCATCGACCGCTGGAACGCCGATCTTGTCCAGCATCGCCTGCCGGTCAGCCGCCTCGAGAGGCAGATAACGCATCACGAGTTCTCCTTCACGAAGGCGTCGTAGGCAGCCCGGTCCATCAGACCATCAAGCTCCTTGGTGTCCGCGATGCGCAGCTTGAAGAACCAGGCGCTGCCTTCAGCGTCTTCGTTCACCAGGACCGGACTGGCCGCGAGATCACCGTTCGACTCGACGACTTCGCCCGACACCGGGGCGTAGATCTCGCTGGCGGCCTTGACCGACTCGACGACCGCGACGGAGTCTTTCTGCTTCACCTGCCGGCCAACGTCCGGCACCTCGACGAACACGACGTCGCCGAGCTGCTCCTGCGCGTGCACCGTGATGCCGACGGTGCCAATATCACCGTCGACGCGGATGTATTCATGGTCTTTTGTGAAGCGTTCGAGCGCCATTTGTAGAATTCCTTCAGGGTTCAGGCTTTGCGTACGTAACGGTTTGGGACAAAAGGCAATTCGGCGACGCGGGCAGGCAAAGGCTTGCCGCGCACGATCAATTCAACGGCCGTGCCGGACGCGGCATTTGCTACCGCGACATAGCCCAGCGCGATTGGTCCATTCACGGTCGGCCCGAAACCGCCGGATGTGATCGTGCCGATGGCCTCGCCACCCGGCAGCCGGATCTCGGTGCCGTCGCGGGCTGGCGCGCGGCCTTCAGGCTTGATGCCGACGCGCAACCGCGAGGGGCCGTCACGCAACTCGTTCTGGATTCGCGTTGCGCCGGGGAAGCCGCCGCCCTCACGCCGCCGCTTCTGGATCGACCACACCAGGCCGGCTTCGACCGGCGACGTCGTCTCGTCCAGTTCATGACCATAGAGGCACAGGCCGGCTTCCAGGCGCAGTGAATCGCGGGCGCCGAGGCCGATAGCCTGCACGTCGTCGTCTTCGAGCAGCATCTTCGCGAACGCAACCGCGCCGTCCTCCGGCACGGAAATCTCGAAGCCGTCCTCGCCGGTGTAGCCTGAACGGCTGACGTGGCACTCGAACGGGCCCAACTTCGTTTCGCGAGCGGCCATGAAGCCCATGCGCGAGGCTTCCGGCGCCAGCTTGGCCAGCACCTCGGCCGCCTTCGGTCCCTGCAACGCCAGCAGCGCGCGATCATTGATCGGATGCAGCGTCACGCCGTTCGGCAGACGGCTGGCCATGTGAGTGTAGTCGACATCCTTGCGCGAGGCGTTGACGACCAAAAGCAACCGGCCATCGTCCGCGGAATCCAGCGGACGCGTCACCATCAGGTCGTCGATGGTGCCGCCGTCATCGTTCAGAAGCTGCGTATAACGCTGCTGGCCCGGCTTCAGGTTGACGATATCGGCCGGCACCAGCGCTTCGAGCGCAGCCGCCGTCGTCTGGTGGTCGGGACCTTCCAGCGTCGCTTGGCCCATGTGCGAAACATCGAACAGGCCGGCGCGCTCGCGCGTCCAGAGGTGTTCCTTGAGAACGCCGAGCGGATACTGCACGGGCATGTCATAGCCCGCGAACGGCACCATCTTGGCGCCAAGCTCGACGTGGAGATCGTACAGCGGTGTACGCTTTAAGGGAGTAGCGGTGTCTTGCGCGCTCATGAATATGGTCCCGAGGCTTCATAGGGCTCAATTCACGGGCACTTGCGCACCCGCTAACGAGCCCCCTCTGTCTCGGTACCTGAGAGATTCAGTCCGCCCCGGCGTATGACGCCGCTGCGTACCTTAACCCCTTCGGTGGACCGGGCGGTAAACCACCACGATCTCTTTCCAGAGCGCCATCAACCTGCGGTCCTTTTGCCTGAGAGGTTCCGGGGCGGTTGCTCCTTCGGCGCCGGTGTCGCGCAAACGCGCTTGCCGTCCTCTTCCGCAAGTCTCGATTGGCAATTTCGTCAAGATAGGGCGGTTGGGCGTTGTGTCAATCGCCATCCGCACGGCAGAACACCCTATCCTCTGTCATGTCTGAATAACAGGCAATCTTCGGTGCCGGGTCAGCCCGAGTTAGGCACGTTGCGGTCGAAGCCGACGAAAACCTCGAATTCGCCCGGACGACTGCCTTCGGGAATGTCGAACGTGACCGTGCGAACCAGCGAGAAGTAGCCAATCGGCTTGTCGACTGCGACGGCGACGTCGATCTGCGCCTTGTCCTGGGCGATGCGCTCGCGCTTGGAGTCGGTCACGAATACATTGAGTGGCAGCCTCACGTTGCCATTCTTTCCGCGCGGTCCGAGCAATACGCGGCCCGAGAAGCCGTATTTCACGGTCACGCGGCCGGGTTCGACCTGACATTCGCGCGCGGTCTTGGTGATCTCGCCGCGATGCATGACCGCAAGCCCATCACCAACGCGGCCCGGCTCATAGATCGTGACATGATTGTCGCGCGGCCAAACCAGGAAGCGCGGGCAATTGCTGGCGGAATCGATACCCATGGAGCCGGTCGTGCCGTATTCGGCCTTGGCCGCCGACAGCAACTGGTCCTCGCTGACGGCAGCAGTCTGCGCACTGGACGACGAACCGCCGCCGAATGCACCGCCGCCGATGCCCGATGTCAGGCTCGACATGCCGCAACCCGCAACACCTGCCGCCAGCAGGCCGGAGCCGATAAGTTTCAAGATCGCGCGTCCCGCAGCAATCATGGAATGAGCGCCCTCAGGGGTTTTCACTTGTCTTTGCACTGGTACCGTATCGCCCCCAGTAATTCCCCCTGGTCGACCGCGGACCGACCAGACACGCTTATGAGAACACTTGTCGCAGCAGATGCCCCGACACCCAACGCACTCGACACGGAGCAACCAAGCGCGTAGCAACGGATTGGAATCATTGCCATGGACCGTCACACACGTATGTCCGCTTCACAAGCCCCACACCAGCCTTCCGAGGCATCACGGCAAAAGTTAACGTTGATACTTGCCGCGCCACGAGGTTTCTGCGCCGGGGTGGACCGTGCGATCCACATTGTCGAGCTTGCCCTGGCCAAGTATGGCCCCCCTGTCTACGTACGCCACGAGATCGTACACAACCGATTCGTGGTCGAATCTCTCCGGGCCAAAGGTGCCGTTTTTGTGGAAGAGCTGGACGAGATTCCAGAAACCGATGCACCTGTGATTTTCTCGGCACACGGGGTACCCAAGTCGGTTCCAGCCGCCGCCAAGGCGCGCAATCTGTTCCAACTCGACGCCACCTGCCCGCTCGTCTCGAAGGTCCATCGTGAAGCGCATCGCCATTTCGATAGCGGCCGCCACATCGTGCTGATTGGCCATGCCGGGCATCCCGAGATCATCGGCACCATGGGCCAGTTGCCGCCGAACGCCGTCTCGCTGATCGAGACCGTGGAGAACGCTCGCACCTTCCAGCCACAAGATCCGCAGATGCTGGCCTACGCCACGCAGACCACATTGTCCGTCGACGACACGTCAGCGATCATTGGCATTTTGAAGGAGCGCTTCCCGGAGATCGTCGGCCCGGCCAAGGAAGATATCTGCTACGCCACCACCAACCGGCAGGCGGCAGTGAAGGCGGTGGCCCCGAAGGTCGAGCGTTTCCTCGTCGTCGGCGCGCCGAACAGCTCCAATTCGCTGCGCCTCGTGGAAGTCGCCGAGCGCGCCGGTTGCCCGAAGTCGATGCTGGTGCAGCGTGCAAC
>JAEZBZ010000323.1 GCA_023412745.1 Pseudomonadota bacterium
GGCGCCTTGCATCGGTGTCTAGAATCGCCGATCAAGGACGAACGTTGTATCTCCACTGGCTAGGCGGGGTTTGCCCAATGAACATCATGACGCAGGAACCGCCGGTCGCGGCGTCATCGACGACTGAAATTTCCGGTATCGCCGAGGTGACGGCATCGAGCTGCATCGCGACTCGCGTGCGCCAGCTCAGCCGCATCATTACCCGCGTCTATGACGACGCCATGCGCCCGCTCGGCATCACGGCCAGCCAGTTCACGCTGCTGACCCAGCTTGCCCAGCGCGATGGCATCACCGCCGTCGAGATCGGCTTTACGCTCGACATCGAGAAATCGACGCTGTCGCGCAACCTGAAGCGGCTACTGGCTCTGAACCTGATCAATATGGATCCGCCGGCCGGTCGCCGCGGCCGTGGCCTGCATCTGACCGCCAAGGGCCAGAGTGTGATCAAGGAAGCCTATCCTGTGTGGATGGCGGCGCAGCAGCGCGCGGTTGGCGTGCTCGGCCCCAACAGCAAGGACACGCTGGACGGTCTGCTGCATCAGGCCGAGAAGATCGCTGTCGTCTGAGGCGTCTGCACCAGGATTTCCTGAGATCTGAGCCGCGTGATCAAGACACGATCACGCGGTTTTTGCGTTAAGGTGCTGGGACCGTGTGAGCGGCCGATGTGCCGTACGGCAGGGAGGTAGTATGTTTCCGAGTGATCTGATCGACGACGCGCGGCGGCTGCTCGAACGGCTGCGCGCCCAGCGCCGGATGATTGTGACGGCGGAGAGCTGCACCGGCGGGCTGATTGCCGGGCTGCTGACCGAGATCTCCGGATCGTCCGACGTGGTGGAGCGCGGCTACGTCACCTACTCTAACGAAGCCAAGATGAGCTGCCTTGGCGTGTCCCCCGACCTGCTGGTCACGCACGGCGCCGTCAGCGCGCAGGTGGCGCGCGCCATGGCCTCAGGCGCGCTGGCAAATTCCAAGGCTGATGTCGCGGTGTCGGTGACGGGGGTTGCCGGCCCCGGCGGCGGCTCGATCGAGAAACCGGTCGGCCTTGTGCACTTCGGTGCGGCGTTGAAAGATGGCCCCGTTCTGCATCTAGAGCGCCGCTTCGGCGATCTCGGCCGCGGTCAGATTCGTCTGGAAAGCGTCAAGGCGGCGCTCGGCCTCATTGGCTGTGCGATCTCGCCACCGGGCTGATCAGGCTTGGTTCAGCGCCGGGTTGGGGCGTCCGTATACGTGATCGGCGCGCGCCTCGAAGGCCTCGGCGAACTTGCGGAAGGCGCGATCGAACATGGCGCCCATCGCAATGCCCAGCGCGATCGAGCGAAACTCGTAGATGATCGAGAAATCTACACGGCAACCGGTCGGATGCGGAGCGAAGTTCCAGGTGTTTTCCAGGTGGCGGAACGGGCCGTTGATGTAGCTGACCAAAATGCGGTGGCTGGCCTGCTCCAACCGGACACGCGTCGTGAACTGCTCGTTGAACGGGCCGTAGCCGACCCGCATCGCCGCGACAATCTCCTGCACGCCATCCGCCTTCTGCTCACGCGACAGCACGCGCAGTTCCTCGCACAGCGGCAGGAACTCCGGATAGCGCTCGACGTCGGCGACGAGATCGAACATCGCCTGCGGCGGATGCGGCACGATGCGATGGGTGCGAAAACTGGGCATACCCTACTCTACTCAGAGTCCGTCCGATGCGGACTGCGTTTCCAGGTCGCTGCGGAGATCATCGATGATCAGCGCTTGCGGACGAATTCGGTGCGCAGAACCAGGCCCTTGATGCTGTCGTGACGGCAGTCGATCTCCTCCGGGTTCTCGGTCAGGCGGATCGACTTGATCAGCGTGCCCTGCTTCAACGTCTGACCGGCTCCCTTGACCTTGAGGTCTTTGATCAGCACCACCGCATCGCCGTCGGCAAGAACGTTGCCGGATGCGTCCCGGACTTCGACGCTTGCGGCTTTGGCGGCATTCTGGGCGGCCTGGGAAGCCGGAACCCATTCGCCGATGGTCTCGTCGTAAACGTAGTCTTCGTCGTCAGCCATGTGCTCAGTCTCATCGTTGTGGCGGGCGACAGGAACGCCCGAGGTGTGTTTTAGCTGCCGCTTGCCGCGAACGTGTCCAGGACCATCTGCGCGTCCCGGTGGCTGCAGATGATGTGCGTGCGGTCCTGCACGCCGAACTGCTCCAAGGCGGCGACAATGCGCGGCCGGCGGGTCGCATTGAAAAACCACACATAGCGCAGGAATGTAAAGTCGAGACGTTCCGGGCAGCCGTCGGCCATATCCGAGCGCACCCGCCCATACGAGGCGAGGACGCGCCGCAGCACGCGGATCAGGCAGGGGACGCGGCCGCGATCGAACCAGTAGATCCGGTCGGCATGGGGAATGCGCTCGTCGAACGTATTGGAATAGGTGCCGTCGATCACCCACCGCTCGGCCGAAACCGCGTCACGGCACCGGAGGCGAAAGGCACTCGAGTCGGCGATCACCCAGCCATGTTCCCAGTAAAGCTGATCGAGATGCACCACGGGCGCGCCGATCTTCGCGCCCAGCGCGCGGGCGAATGTCGACTTTCCCGCGCCGGGAGCGCCGAGCACGAGCACGCGGTTGATCGGTCTTTCCGGTTCGGACATGGTTCTCAGTCGGCACGGGACGCCGCGAGCCCGATCCCTGGATCAGGCGCGATCCGTCCGCGGCCGTCGCTTTGCGATCAGGCTTGCGCCAGGCGTGCCGCACGCAGCCGCGCGAAGTCATCGCCGGCGTGGTAAGAGGACCGCGTCAGCGGGCTGGCCGACACCAGCAGGAAGCCCTTGGTCGTGGCGATCCGCTCATAGGACTTGAACTCGTCCGGCGTCACGAACCGCTTCACCTCCGCGTGCTTGCGCGTTGGCTGCAGGTACTGGCCGATGGTCAGGAAGTCGACGTTGGCGGTGCGCAGGTCATCCATGAGCTGCAGCACCTGCTCGCGCTCCTCGCCCAGGCCGACCATGATGCCGGACTTGGTGAACATGGTCGGGTCGAGTTCCTTCACCCGCTGCAGAAGCCGCAGCGAATGGAAATAGCGCGCGCCAGGCCGGATGCTCAGGTACAGCCCCGGCACCGTTTCCAGGTTGTGATTGAACACGTCGGGCTTGGCTTCGACCACGATTTCCAGCGCGCCGTCCTTGCGCAGGAAGTCCGGCGTCAGGATTTCGATGGTGGTGTTGGGATTGCGCGCGCGGATGGCGCGGATCACGGCGGCGAAATGCGCCGCGCCGCCGTCCGCGAGGTCGTCGCGGTCGACAGAGGTGATAACGACGTGCTCCAGGCCCAGCTTGTAGACGGCTTCGGCCACGCCATGCGGCTCGTTGGCGTCCAGCGGCTGCGGCATGCCGGTGCGCACGTTGCAGAAGGCGCAGGCGCGCGTACAGGTGTCGCCCATGATCATCATGGTGGCGTGCTTCTTGGTCCAGCTCTCACCGATGTTCGGGCAGCCGGCCTCCTCACACACGGTCACCAGGCCGTGCTCGCGCACGATGCGGCGCGTCTCACCATAGACCGGCGAACCCGGCGCTCTCACACGAATCCAGTCAGGCTTGCGCAGAACCGGCGTGTCCGGCCGCTTGGCCTTTTCAGGGTGGCGATCGCGGGTGTCGAGGACTGTAACCATTGCTCACGGCTCATTGCGGGCGTCGTGCGCCCATCATCGTTGCCCACTTAGGTGGCTTGTATTGCCCCTATCATCAACCGTCACGACGACGCGGCAAAGCAAAAACTGGACGCCGACCTTTGCGATCAGCGTCCAGCAGCAAGTCTAGCTCGCATGTAAGGCTTTGAAAACGCTCAACGCGCCAGAACCCGGGCGATGATCGTGACGATCACGGCGCCTACAGTGGCCACGGCGATCTGGTCGAGCATATCGCTGCCCAGATGGAAGCGGATGTTCAGGACCTGGTAGAACAGCCAGCCGCCAACGAATGCGCCGATGACGCCGACGATAAGGTTGCGGATGAGACCACGTCCGCCGAGCAAAAGGCCCGAAAGCCAGCCCGCGATCAATCCGATGATCGCCAGCATGATGTAGGGTGTATAGGGCCCGAAATCCATCGTCCCCCTCCTTTGGGGTTATTGATACAAACCGTTCAAATGAAACGGAGACTAGGCGATCATTCGCGCCAGGATGATGACTATGATCGCGCCTATCGTGGCTGTGACGATCTGGGATGCGATCGGGTTGCTGATGCCCAGGCTGGTGCCCAGCGAGTTCAGCAACAGTCCACCGACGAACGCGCCAACCAATCCCACGACGAGATACCACAGCACACCACCGCCACCACCGACGACGAGGGAGGCCAGGAAGCCGGCAACGATACCGATGATCGCCATGACGATCAGGGCTTGAGCGTCCATTTTCATCGCGTTCTTCTCCTGTGTAACCGGGTTGTACCCGCGCACCAGAACCGGAACACGGCCGCGATTGTGGATGACTCGCGCCAAACCGTCGAGGCCGAACCCGTCTCAGCAGCCGCCAGCCACGCGGACGCGGTATGCGGAGGCGACCCTTGCAGATACCCGACGAGCGGCTAAAACGGAGGTAGTCGCCAAAACATCGTAAGCCGGGAGGATGCGCGTTGACCGCCACCAAGACTGGCCCGCTCAAAGGCATGCGGGTGCTCGATCTCAGTCACGTCATGGCCGGACCAGTTTGCGGGCTGATGCTCGCCGACATGGGCGCGGAGGTCATCAAGGTCGAGAAGATCGGCCGCGGCGACGATACCCGGCGCATGGTGCCGCCCTTGATCAACGGCGAAGCCGCTGCCTTCATGATGATGAACCGCAACAAGCGCGGCATTGCCATCGACATGAAGAGCCCGGGCGGCAAAGAGGTTCTCAAGCGCCTCGTGGCTAAGGCGGACGTGCTGATCGAGAACTATCGGCACGACACCATGCAGCGTCTTGGCCTCGGCTACGATGCGCTGAAGGCCATCAATCCCGGCCTGATCTATTGCGAGATCTCCGGCTTCGGCCGCAGCGGCCCGTGGGGAGAGCAAGGTGGTTTCGATCTCGTGGCGCAGGGCATGTCCGGCCTGATGTCGGTGACTGGCGAAGGTCCGGGCCGCCCGCCGGTCAAGGTCGGCGCGCCGCTGACCGACATCACCGCCGGTATTCTCTCCGCGATGGGCGTGTGCGCGGCCTATGCACACAAGCTCAAGACCGGCGAAGGCCAGCGTGTCGATACCTCGCTGTTCGAGGCCGGCATCACACAGACCTACTGGCAGTCCGCGATTGCGTTCGCGACCGGCATCGCGCCGGTTCCGCTCGGCTCGGCGCATCCCCTGTCCGCGCCGTACCAGGCGTTCGAGACCAAGGACGGCTGGATCAACCTTGGCGCTTCCAACCAGAAGCTCTGGCTGCAGTTCATCGCCCTGCTCGATGATCCGGCGCTCGGCACTGATCCACGCTTCAAGGACAATTTCTCGCGCATGGGCAACCTGCCCGCATTGGCCGAAGTGCTTTCGGCGCATTTTAAGCGGCGTACCACGGCCGAGTGGCTGGCCGCGCTGGAGAAGGCTGGCGTTCCAGCCGGGCCGGTGCTGTCGATCACCGAAATGCACGCGCATCCGCAGACCATCGCGCGCCAGATGGTGCCGACGGTGAACCACCCGAAGGCCGGCAAGATGCAAACGATCGGCCTGCCGGTGAAGTTCTCCAAGACGCCGGGCAAAGTCGAAACGGCCGCGCCGCTGCTTGGCCAGCTTACCCGCGAGGTTCTGGGCGAGATCGGCTACAGCGCGCAGGATATAGACGATCTGCTGGCCAATGGCGCCATCGGGACGACAGATCTACCCGCTGCCGCCGAATAGGCACTGCGGTCCGTCAGGACTGCGGCATGCGGCCCAGCGCCGAGACCAGGCGATGGCGGGGTTCCGGCATCGCTTCGCCGACCGGCTCCAGCACACGCGACTTCAGGAACGAACCGGTCAGCGTCAGGCCGTCCATCACGTCGCGCATGGTGACCGCGTGGCGGTGGGCGCCGACCAGGAATGCCGGCAATGGCAGCAGCTTGTCGCGATACGGCTCGCCGGCGGATGCCGATACGGCACGCCCGGATTTCGGCGATACCCAGACCAGATAGTCGTTGCTGCCGGTGGCGGCGCAGGAGGTCAGGTCGAGGCCGAAGCCCAGTTCCTTGAGCAGACTCAGCTCCCAGCGCACGTAGAGTGCTGGCCAGATCTCCGTCGAATCCAGATAGCCGAGCACGAACAGTGTGATCTCGAAATGATCGGGATGCGGATCGCGCTCCGGCAGTAACCGCGACAGCGCGCAGATCGAGGTCAGGCCGGTCAGGGCGGCCGCATCCTGCATGGCAGCGGCCGCGTATCCGGTGCGCAGTTCCACCGTGAAGAAGCCGAGCTGATCTTGCAGCCGCGCCTTCCACGCCACATCGACATGATTGCCGACCTGCAGCACCGGGCGCAGCTTGCGCCCGCGCCCGCCGTGCACCAGCCCGGCATGCCGGCCGTGTTCGCGGGTCAGGATATCGACGATGCAGGCGGTTTCGCCGTGCGGTTTGACCGAGAGGATAACCCCTTCATCGGACCAGTTCATGGGCAGGCCTAT
>JAEZBZ010000043.1 GCA_023412745.1 Pseudomonadota bacterium
ATATGACGTGGAGCGCAAGTTCAGGGAGACGCGGCTGTATCAGGTGGCGCCGATCTCGACCAACCTGATTCTGTGCTATCTGGCCGAGCACGTGCTCGAACTGCCGCGCTCGTATTGAGGTACCGCGATGCAGCCGCTGTCCGACCTGCTGGTCATCTCCATCGAACAGGCGGTCGCCGCGCCGGCCTGCACCGTGCGCCTCGCCGATGCCGGCGCCCGCGTCATCAAGATCGAGCGCGCGGAGGGTGAGACGGCCCGCCATTATGACCGCGCCGTTCACGGCACGAGCGCCTACTTCGCGTGGCTCAACCGCGGCAAGGAAAGCGCCGTTCTCGACATCAAGGCTGAGAAAGACCGCGCCCTGCTGGAATGCATGATCGCCAAGGCCGATGTGTTCGTGCAGAACCTCGCGCCCGGGGCGGCCGCGCGGCTCGATCTGGGGTCACGCGAACTGACCGGGCGCTATCCTCGCCTGATCGCCGTCGACATCGTCGGCTATCCGCAGGACAGCGCGTACAAGGCCATGCGCGCCTACGATCTACTCATCCAGGCAGAATCCGGTTTGTGCTCAGTCACCGGGACGCCCGAGAGCCCGGTGAAAGTCGGCGTATCGATCGCGGACGTGCTGACCGGCATGAACGCGCACGCCGCTATTCTGGAAGCACTGATCGAGCGTGGGCAAACCGGCTGCGGCAAGGCGATCGAAATCGACATGTTCGGTGCGCTCGCCGACATGATGAGCGTGCCGCTGCTGCATCACGAACATGCCGGCAAGCGCACCCCGCGCACCGGCCTCAACCACGCCTCCATCTTTCCCTATGGCCGCGTGACGTGCCGCGACGGCGAAATCGTCATCGTCGTGCAGAACCCTGGCGAATGGCAGCGATTTTGCAGCGACGTGCTGCGGCGGCCGGAGTTGATCGAGGATCCGCGTTTTGCCGATAATCCGCGCCGCGTGGAACATCGTAACGCCTTGCAAGCGATCCTCAGTGACGTGTTCATCGCATTGACCGTAGATGAAGCCCGGCAGCGTTTGGACGACAGCGGCTTGGCCTGGTCGAACGTCTCGACGGTCGATGATCTGGCGCATCACCCCGCGCTGCGCCGGGTCTCGGTGCAGACTGGCGGGCACGAGGTGCAAATTCCGGCCTCGCCGGTGCGCACGGTGCCGAGCGGCAGAGCCGTGCCGTCATTGGGCGAGCACACGGACATGCTGCGGAAGGAATTCGGCCCACAAGCGCGCGACTGATCGAGACTGCCCGCGATCCAGGCCAAGGTTGCGACATCCATCCGTCGACTGAAGTCGGCGGCGTTGAAAGCTGGATCCCGGGCCCAAGACCCGGGATGACTTGGAGCAGCGTCGGCGTGACGCGCCCGCCCGCGGCGAACGCGGGCATTCCGCCAGTCTTGACGGCAATGCGGAGGCGCAGACCCCGCCTCCCCGCCCAACAGGCTTACGCGTTGCTTTCCGCCGGCAGCTTCTTGCTGTCCTCGGCCGGCACGGTTTGCACAGCGTCGTCGCCCTTGCCGAACAGGTTCATGATGAACACGAAGAACGCCGGCACGAAGAAGATCGCCAGCACCGTTGCCGAGATCATGCCGCCGATGACGCCGGTACCGATCGCGTTCTGACTGGCTGCGCTGGCGCCCTGTGCGATGGCAAGCGGCAGCACGCCGAGTGTAAACGCGAGCGACGTCATGAGGATCGGACGGAAACGCAGATGCGCCGCCTCGATCGTCGCATCGCGCAGGGACTTGCCTTCGGCGCGCAGATCCTTCGCGAACTCGATGATCAGGATCGCGTTCTTCGCCGACAGGCCGATGATCGCGATGAGTCCGACCATGAAGTACACGTCGTTCGGCATGCCGCGGAACGTCACTGCCAACACCGATCCGATGACGCCCAACGGCACCACGAGCATCACGGCCAGCGGAATAGACCAGCTTTCATACAATGCCGCCAGCAGCAGGAACACGAACACGATGCTGAGCGCGATCAGCAGTGGTGCCTGCGCACCGGACTGGATCTCCTGCAGCGACTGCCCGGTCCACTCGTACCCAAAGCCGGCGGGAAGCTGGGTGGCGAGCCTGTTCATTTCGGCAATAGCATCACCGGACGAATAGCCCGGCCCCGCCTGGCCGCTGATGCGGATCGCCGGATAACCATTGTAGCCGACGATCTGCGACGGCCCCTTCTGCCACGACACGTGCGCGAACGCCGACAGCGGCACCATCCCGCCGGCCGCGTTGCGGACATTGAGATTGAGCAGGTCGGACGTCTGCATGCGCTGGCCTTGAACCGCCTGGACGGTCACGCGCTGCATGCGGCCCGCATTCGGGAAGTCGTTGACATAGCTGGAGCCAAGATTGGCCGAGATCGTCGAGTTGATGTCGGCGAACGTGACGCCAAACGTATTGGCTTTCTCGCGGTCGATAATCACCATCACCTGCGCGGCGTCAGGCAGACCTTCGACGCGCAGCCCTGTCAGGATCGGACTGCCACGCGCGGCGCCGAGAAGCCCATCACGTGCGGCCGCGAGCGCGGTCTGGCCCATGCCGCCGCGATCCTGCAGACGGAACGAGAAACCGCTGGTCGAGCCGAGCCCCTGGATCGATGGCGGTGACAGCGCGAAGGTGATGGCGTCGCGGAGCTGCATGAGCTGGCCATTGGCGCGCGCGGCGATCGCGGCCGCGGAATTTGTCGAACCACGCACGCTCCAATCCTTTAGCGTGACGAACGCCAGACCAGCATTCTGCCCGGCGCCAGAGAAGCTGAAACCGGCGATGGCGAAGACGCGCTCGACCGACGGATCCTTCAGGAAGATGTTCTCGATCTCCTGGATGACTTCCAGCGTGCGGTTGGCGCTGGCTTCCGGCGGCGCCTGGATATCGACGAGCAAATAGCCCTGGTCCTCATTCGGCAGAAACGCACTCGGCAGGCGCATATACGCCCAACCCAGCCCGACAAGCAGAGCCAGATAGATGAGCATGAACCGCCCAGCGCGACGCGTAACGCCGCCTACGACACTGCTGTAGCCGCGCGATGTGCGGTCGAATTTCCTGTTGAACCAGCCGAAGAAGCCGCGCCGTTCGTGATGTCCCTTGATCGGCTTGAGGAATGTGGCGCACAGCGCAGGCGTCAGTGAAAGCGCCAGGAAGCCCGAGAACAGGATCGAGACCACCATCGTCAAACTGAACTGCTGGTAAATGATACCGACCGCGCCAGGGAAGAACGCCATCGGCACGAACACCGCCGTCAGCACCAGCGTGATGCCGATGATGGCGCCGGAGATCTGCCCCATGGCTTTGCGGGTGGCTTCCCGTGGCGGCAGGCCTTCCTCGGCCATGATACGTTCGACGTTCTCGACCACGACGATGGCGTCGTCGACCAGGATGCCGATGGCCAGAACCATCGCGAACATGGTCAGCACGTTGATCGAGAACCCGGCCGCGAACATCACCGCGCAGGTGCCGAGCAATGCCACCGGCACCACCAGCGTTGGGATGACCGTGTATCGGAAATTCTGCAGGAACAGGAACATCACGAGGAAGACCAGCACCACCGCTTCGACCAGCGTGTGCAACACCTTCTCGATTGACACCTTCACGAACGGCGAGGTGTCGTAGGGAATGTCATACTCGATACCCGGCGGGAAGAACCGCGCCAGTTCCTGCATCTTGGCGTGGATCGCCTCGGAGGTCGCCAGCGCGTTACCTGTCGGCGAGAGCTGCACGCCGATGGCCGCGGTCGGCTGGCGGTTCAGCCGAGTCGAGAAGTTGTAGCTTTCGCCGCCGATCTCGACCCGCGCCACGTCGCGCAGACGCACCGATGAACCGTCCGGATTGGCACGCAGAACGATCGACCCGAATTCCTCGGGCGAGGCAAGCTGGCCTTGCACGAGAACCGTCGCCGAAATCTGCTGAGTGAGCGGGTTGGGCTGTGCGCCGATACGACCTGCCGCGACCTGCGCGTTCTGCGCCCGTGTCGCGGCGATGATATCCGCGGCCGTGAGCTTCAGCCCCAGCATCTTGTCGGGGTCCATCCAGATACGCATCGACCGTTGCGTGGCGAACAGCTGCGCGCTGCCGACACCGTCGATACGCCGGATCTCGCCGATCACGTTGCGGCTCAGATAATCTCCCAGTCCCACCGCATCGACATTGCCGTCCGATGAACGCAGCGAAACCACGAGAAGGAAGCCCGTGCCCGCCTGCTCGATGCGCATACCCTGCTGCACCACCGCCTGCGGCAGCCGCGATTCCACGCGCGCGATGCGGTTTTGAACCTCGACCTGCGCCTCGCCGATGTTGGTGCCCGGATTGAAGGTGATCGTCAGGTTGATGCGGCCGGAGGAATCCGACGTCGATTCAAAGTAGAGCAACCCCGGAATGCCGTTGAGCTCTTCCTCCATCGGCCGCGTCACGCTCTGGTACATGTCCTCCGGCGACGCGCCGGGGAAGTTCGCCGTCACCGAGATCTGCGGCGGCGCCACCTTCGGATACTGCGCGATCGGCAGCAGCGGGATCGCGATGGCGCCCGCAAGCATGATGAAGATGGCTACGACCCACGCGAAAATGGGCCGTTGAATAAAGAAGCTTGGCATCGCTGCTGCTTTCGATCCGCGTCAGTTGGTGTCGGCCGGCTTCTTGCCGGGTGCCGTGTTTGCGCTGGCAGCCGTCGCATCCTGCGCGCCGGCCTTCTTCCACGTCTGCGGCGCGACGGTCGCGCCAGGACGCAGCTTCTGGAAGCCCTCGACTACGATCTGGTCGCCGGCGTTCAGCCCCTTGTCCACGACCCACCGGTTATTGAGCACGCGACCGACGCTGACGCCGCGCAGCTCCACGGTCTTGTCCGGCTTCACCACATAAACCTGGGCATTCCCGCCGGCGTCGCGCTGCACGGCCTGCTGCGGCACTGCAATGGCATTGGGCTGAATGCCCTGCTCGATCAGCACGCGCACATACATGCCGGGAAGCAGATCGCCATCCGGATTGGGGAACTCACCGCGCAGCGTGACCTGACCGGTCATTGCGTCGACGGCGGCTTCAGAAAACAGCAGACGACCAGAATGGTCATACGGCGTTCCATCGTCGAACAGCAGATGCACCCGCGCCTCGCCGGGATCGGCACTCGACAGCGCCCCGAGCTTCAGCTTGCGCCGCAGCTCCATCATCGCGTTCGACGACTGGGTGAAGTCGGCATAAACCGGATCGAGTTGCTGGATCGTCGCCAGGGCTGCTGCGCTGTTGGCACCGACAAGCGCGCCTTCCGTGATCAGCGCGCGGCCAATGCGACCGGAGATGGGAGCCCGCACGTCGGCATAGTGCAGGTTCAGCTCGGCCGCGGCCACGCCCGCGCGTGCGGAGGCAACGTCGGCATCGGACTGAGCCAGAGAGGCGATCGCGCTCTCGAGCTGCTGCGCGCTGGAGATGTTGCGGTCGCGCAGCTCCTGCTGGCGATCCGCAAGCTGCCGGGCCTGCATTTGCGCCGCCTCGGCGCGCGCCAGCGTCGCCTTGGCCCGATCGACCTCGACCTTGAACGGCGCCGGATCGATCCGGTACAGCACATCGCCTTCCTTGACGAAGCTGCCTTGCTCGAACACGCGTTCGATGACGATTCCGGACACCCGCGGCCGCACCTCGGCAATCCGGGTCGGCGCAATGCGGCCCGGCAACTCGTTGGTAATCGGCAAATCCTCCGGCTGCACCGACGTCACGCTGACCGGCGTAGGCGGCATTGCAGGCGGACCCTTGGCGGCATTCTGTCCGTTTTCATTACAGGCGGACAGAAACGCCAGCGCGCCGATCGCAATCAACGCAGGTTTGAGCAGTCTAGAAACTGGCATCGACGGAGGTTCCTGAAAAAGAGTCGAAAGCCGCCCGTTGAAGCGGCCAGAGTGTTTAGAGCTACTGAGCAGGTTCCGAGGCGCGGTTTGAACTCAATTCATTGCGATCAAGCAGCCAGCCGATGTCGTTGAGGATGTCTTCGCGCTCATCTTTCGACCACGCATAGAGCCCGAACCACTCCATGAACATCAACCCCTCGAGTGCGAGAAATGCGAGACGCGCGCGGCGCGGATCAGAGGCGCACTGATCAATATCGCCGATCTGCTTCCTGTATACCACCTGCACCGGCTCGCGAAGATCCGCATCATGTGCCAACGCAGCGATCAGATTGACCACGATGCCACGATCCGCCTCCGAGACCGACCGGCACGCTTTCGTTATCCGCGCTGTGACCGGGCAGTTTCTCAATTCCGGCTGCGCATCCATCAGTGCCTGCATCCGAGCGGTCTCGGTATTGATGCGGCGCTCGATGACGGCTTTGATCAGAGCCTGCTTCGTTTTGTAGTCATACAGCACGCTGGCCTTGCTGATGCCCGCTTCCAAGGCTACGGCTTCGAGCGTCAGGCGATTGGCGCCGTCGCGACTGACAACGCGCTCGGCAGCATCCAGCACCGCCTCCCGATCGATGACCCTCGTTCGCGCCATGTGGCACCATTACAATTAATAACCAACCGGACGGTTATTAATGGGGCGCACACGTGCTGTCAATCGGTTGTTTGCTGCAGTGCAATATTCCGAGGTTGATCGGTCAACATTCCTCGCGTCTCAGCTATCATGCTTCTGTCTTACTTCAACTATGCAGGGGATGATGAGAGATGACGACGGATCGCACGAATGAGCAGGAGACCATCGAAGCCCGCATCGATCTGGCTGCCGCCTTTCGCATGGCGGAGCGGCTCGAAATGCACGAGGGTGTGTGCAACCACTTCTCCGTCATGCTTCCAGGCAAGCGGTTTCTGATAAACTCCAAGGGCATCCATTTCTCGCGCATCACCGCCAGTTCGATCATCCTCATGGACGAGGCTGGTAACACCCTGGAAGGCACGGGAAAGCCGCCGAAGACGGGCCATTCGATCCATACCCGAGTCCATCTGCGCCACCCCCACGCCAAGGTCGTGTTGCACTTGCACGCGCCGTACTCGACCGCGATCACCGCGATCAAGGGCGGACGGCTGGAGATGTGCCACCAGAATGCAGCCCGCTTCTACGGCGATATCGCCTACGACGATGACTTCAGCGGCATAGCCGTCGATATCAACGAGGGCGATCGCATGGCCGAGGTGATGGGCGACAAGCGCATCCTGTTCCTGGCCAATCATGGTGTCGTCGTGGTCGCCAACTCTATCGCCCAGGCGTTCGACGATTTTTATTACCTGGAGCGGGCCGCACAGGTGCAGATCCTGGCCATGCAGACAGGAAAGCCGCTCAACATCATGACACATGAGATGGCGCAGATGACGCGCGATCAGTTCAGCACGTTCACCGCTAATGCCGACCTGCATTTCGATGCGCTGAAAGCGATGCTCGACGAGGAAGAGCCG
>JAEZBZ010000337.1 GCA_023412745.1 Pseudomonadota bacterium
TTTTTGTGTTGGGTGATGTTTGTCGTCGGACGGCCTGCGTTTTTTGGCTCAGGAGTTTGGCCGCTGTATTGTGTAGCAAACGGTATTTCGGACTTGCCTGCGCAGATTATCGTGGGTGGGCCAACAGCAGACTTCCCACGGCACCGCACGCGCGGTCGCTTGGAACAGGGCAAGCTGATGCTCGTCGCCCTCCATTTGAATGAGGGAGCTATAGCTTTTCCGCATATTAGTCTGTAAGGGTCTAAATTAGTCATGCGTCGGATGATTTTTGCTCTCTTCTCTGGAGCCCCCCATGACAGCGAGTACCGCTCTAGTCGCCGTACTAATCGTTTCTCCAATCCTAGCTTTGGTATTTCTGGGACTTTGGCTGAAATGCAGAAGCAAACTTAACCAGCTCCGAGACCGCTTTTCGGCGGTACTCGATATTGAGGCCGAAGTTCACAAAGTTCGGATCGAGCTGCAGCGAGTCGACACCCAGATCGCCAATCTACAATCGGCTTACAAGGAGAAGCGGCAAATCTACGATCGTCTGCTTGAGCAAGTTGCTATTTTCGACGAACAGATCTCGTTTGCAGAGTTTGGGGTCTATGAACCCCATTTCGACTATGGAGATAGCGAACGCTACAAAGAGGCCATACGTGCAGTTCGCGATGAACAGAAAACTTTGGTGAACACCAAGGCCGCTGTAGGCGTTCACACCGAATGGAAGGTCGAAGGCTCCAAGGCTAAGGGTCAGACTATGACCAACCGAGCTGTTCGGCTTGCCCTGCGGGCGTTTAACGCGGAGGCAGACGCCGCAATCGCCAACACGCGTTGGAACAACGCCGAGGCAATGATTCGTCGAATCGAAAACGCACGCGACCAGATCGACAAAGCCAACGCGTCACTGAACATCAAAATTAGGCACGACTATCTGCAGCTCAAATTGAAAGAGCTTCGACTGACGCATGAACATCGAGAGCGGCTCAAGACCGAGCGAGACGAGCGTGCAGAAGAAGCGCGTCTAAAGCGGGAGGAACAGCGGCTTGAAAGAGAGGCGGAGGAGGCTCGGCTTGAAGAAGAAAAATATGCTGCCATGCTAGCTAAAGCGAGGGCGGAAGCTGGCGTAATGGCCACAGAGATAACTCGCGCAAAAATCGCGGAACTAGAACAACAACTCGCCGAGGCACATGAGAAGGCCGAGAGGGCACGGGCGATGGCAGAGCGTACCAAGACGGGCTTCGTCTACATCATCTCGAACATAGGCTCATTCGGCGAGGGCGTGGTCAAAATCGGCCTCACGAGGCGTTTAGATCCTGCGGATCGTGTCCGGGAACTGGGAGACGCGTCGGTGCCATTCCTGTTCGACACTCACGCCATGATCTATTCCGAGGAGGCGCCTGAGCTCGAGCAAGCACTCCATGCAGAGTTTTATGACCGGCGCATCAACGCAACTAACATGCGGAAAGAATTCTTCCGCGCTACCCTTGGTGAAGTGGAACAGGCCGTGCATCGCCTCGCCCCGACTGCAGAATTTCATAGGGACGTTGAAGCCCAAGAGTTTCGTGAGACGATGGCCAAACGGCGGGAAAAATTGGAAGCCGAGAAGATTGTCAACGAACTCGCGTTCCCTGTGGAGATCTAAAGCGATCCTCGCAACCCAACATCCATCCCAGCCAGACAAAAGGCAGCCAATGATCGCCGCTCCTTTCATCAATCCCGCTGCCGCCGCCTCGGCCTACATCTACTGAACAACTGACACCGCCAGCCATCGCCGTACAGCACAACCGCGCCCACCAGCGTTGCCAGCGTTGCCAGCGTAACGATTGCCAAAGCGCCCCAGGTCTGCCAGGGGAAGTGCTGGCTAGGGAACACATTACCGATGGTCAATCTTGTCCTGCTCGCGCTCATGCCAGTTGGCTTCGCGCTGAACTCCGTGGTTGGCCGCGCGCTGACCGGACAGTTCGCGCCAGCGCAATTGACCACTGTACGCTGGCTGCTGGCCGGCGCGCTGGTTGGATTGCTCATCCTGGTGCGCGGACGAAAGGCAGAGCGTTGGAGCCCGGGCCGTTCGGGCTGGCTGCGCATCTGTTTGCTGGCCGCATTCGGCATGGGTTTCTGTGGTTATGCGGCCTATGCCGGTGCACAAGCCAGCAGCGCCACGAACGTCAGCCTGATTTACACAACGACAGCGGCGCTTGTGGTGTTCTACGAGATCCTGACCCGCCAGCAGCGCGCCGAGACGCTGCTGATTGCCGGCGTGGCGCTGTCGATCAGCGGGGCGGTCATGATCATCACCAAGGGCCATCCGCACCAGTTGGCGCAGCTTTCCTTCAACGTTGGCGACCTTTGGGCGGTGGCAGGTACGATCAGTTGGGCGGCTTATACGATCGCCATGAAGCGGGACAAGTCCGACCTGACCCCACTGGCGCTGTTCACCGTCATGTGCGTGATCGGTGCCGCGGCGGCGGCGCCGTTTGCCGCCATGGAAACCGTGATGACCGGTCCTCCGGTGATCACTTCAACGACGGTTTCCTGGATCGCAGCCCTCGTCCTATTGGCCAGCGTCGGATCCTACCTCTCGTACAACCTCGCCATCGTGCGCTGCGGGCCCATCCTCACCTCCGCAGCGCTGACGCTGACTTCGGTCTACACCGCGGTGATGGCGATGGTGCTCATCAACGAGCAACTCGCTTGGTATCACGCCGCCGGCGGCGCGCTGGTGATCAGCGGTCTCGGCCTGATCAATCTCCAGCGCTCGCGCAGCAGCGTCTAATCCATCTCACTTCAGCAGCATGTCGCTGCCAAGCCCCAGGAGCTGCACGTTGCCGCCCGTTGCGGTGATGTCGGTGGCACGCACGCGCTCGGTCGCGAACCGGACCAGATAGTTCGGTCCGCCCGCCTTGGGTCCGGTGCCCGAAAGCCCCTCGCCACCGAACGGCTGCGCACCGACCACCGCGCCGATCTGGTTGCGGTTGACGTAGAGATTGCCGACCCGCGCCCGCTCGCCCACGAAATCCGCCACTGCCGCGATGCGACTGTGCAGGCCGAGCGTCAGGCCGTAACCGGTCGCGTTGATGGCATCGATGACCTTGTCGAGCTGGCCCTGCGGATAGCGCACCACGTGCAAGATGGGGCCGAACACCTCGCGCTCCAGCCGGCTGATGCGATCGATCTCGAAGATCGCAGGCGTGACATAAGTGCCGGCGCGGCAGCTCTCCGGCATCTTGAGATCGGCCAGCACCTTGGCCTCGCGATACATGCGCGCCTTATGCGCATCAAGCGTGTCCTGCGCCGCCTCGTCGATGACCGGGCCGACGTCCGTCGAGTACAGCATCGGATCACCGACATCGAGCTGCTCCGTCGCGCCCACGAGCATCTCGATGATGCGTTCGGCGACGTCGTCCTGCACGTACAGCACGCGCGCCGCCGAACATCGCTGGCCGGCGCTGTCGAAGGCGGACCGCACCGCATCGCGCACGACCTGCTCCGGCAATGCGCTGGAATCCACGATCATCGCATTCATGCCGCCGGTCTCGGCGACGAGCGGCACGATGGCGCCGCGACGATCCACCAGCGCGCGCTGGATGTTCCAGGCCGTCTCGTTGGAGCCGGTGAAGGCCACGCCCTGCACACGGCGGTCCTTGACCAGCATGGCGCCGACCTCGCCGCCGCCGGGCAACAGGTGCAGCACACCGGGCGGCACGCCCGCCTCATGCAGCAGCGATGTGGTAAGGAAAGCCGTGATCGGCGTCTGCTCGGCGGGCTTTGCCAGCACCGGATCGCCCGCCGCCAGCGCCGCTGCGACCTGGCCTGTGAAAATGGCGATCGGGAAGTTCCACGGGCTGATGCAGGCAAACGGCCCCCGGCCATGCAATTGCAGCGTATTGCGCTCTCCTGTCGGGCCCGGCAGATGGTTCGGACCAGAGAAAAGGCGCCGCGCCTCGTTGGCGTAATAGCGCAGGAAATCGACGGCCTCGCGGATATCGCCCTGGGCATTCTCCATTGTCTTGCCGGCCTCGCGCACGATCACCGCCATCAGGCGGGCGCGATCGCGCTCCAGCAGAACCGCAGCCTTGTCCAGGATATCCGCGCGCGCCGGACCACCCATGCGATCCCACGCAAACGCCGCGTTGCTGGCACTGACGATAGCCGTTTCCACGGTCTCCGCGGTTGCCTGGCGCACTGTGCCGAGCTGTTGGCGATGATCATGCGGACACGTCGCAATCACCTCCTCGCCCCGCGCGACAACCTCGCCATCGACAATCGGACCGACAGCGAAGTCCTGCTTCAACGCCGCGTCCATCTGGCTGCGCAATGCGTCGCGAACGGAAACTTCCGTCAGCGGAAGACCGGCACTGTTGATCCGGCTCGGCCCGAAGATCTCTCGCGGCAGCGGCAGGCTTTGCGAGCGCGCATCGGCAGGCAGTTCACGATCGCGTTCCGCAGCCTCGACCGGATCGCGGATGATATCGGCGACGGGCGCTTCCTCGTCCGCGATGCGATTGACGAACGACGTATTGGCGCCGTTTTCCAGCAGGCGGCGCACCAGATACGCCAGCAGGTCTTCGTGCCCGCCGACCGGTGCATAGATGCGGCACGCGCGGCCGAGCTTATCGGGGCCAACCACGTCCTCGTACAGCGCCTCACCCATGCCATGCAGGCGCTGGAACTCGAACGGCACGCTGGCACCAGCCACATATGCCGCCGCAACGGTGTGCGCGTTGTGCGTGGCGAACTGCGGATAAAACGCCTGCGTGTCGGACAGCAGCAGCCGCATGCAGGCCATGTACGACAGATCGGTATGCAGTTTGCGCGTGAAGACAGGGTAATCCTGCAGCCCGCGCTCCTGCGCCCATTTGATTTCGCTGTCCCAGTAGGCGCCTTTGACGAGCCGAACGGGGATGCGTTTGCCGGTCCGCTCGGCCACGCGCCGCAACCAGCGCAGCACGGGGATGGCGCGACGGCCATAAGCCTGCACCGCCAGTCCGACGCCATGCCAGCCGTCGAGCTTCGGATGCGCAATGACCTCCGCAATGAGATCCAGTGATGTCTCCAGGCGATCCTGCTCCTCGGCATCGAACGTCAGGCCCAGACCGCGGGCGCGGGCCACTTCCGCCAGTTCGACCATGCGCGGCAGCAGCTCGCGATCGAGACGGGCTTCCTTGCCGGCCTCATAGCGCGGATGAATCGCGGACAACTTCACCGACAGGCTCGGCCGCTCCATCAGCGCGTCGGGATGGTCGGACAGCAGCTTGCCGGCGTTGCGGCCGACGGCATCCATTGCGGTCATGTAGCGGTCGAAATAACGCTCAGCATCCGGACCGGTTTTCGCCGCCTCGCCGAGCATATCGTAGGAAAACCGGTAGCCCTTGGCTTCCATCGCCTTGGCGCGGTTCAGCGCTTCCTTGATGTTGCGACCGAGCACGAACTGATCGCCCATGACGCGCATGGCCTGCTTCAGCGCCTGCCGGATCACCGGTTCGCCGGAGCGCACCACCATCCGCTTGAGCATGCCGGTGGGCGACGCATCGTCGTCGCCACCCTTCAGCTTGACGATCCGTCCCGTCAGCATCAGCCCCCAGGTCGACGCGTTGACGAACAGACTGTCGGAGTGGCCGACATGCTTGTCCCAGCGGCCGCCGCCGACCTTTTCCGCAATGAGCTGGTCCGCGGTCTCCGCATCCGGAATGCGAAGCAGCGCCTCGGCGAGACACATGAGGATGACGCCTTCCTCGCTGGTCAGACCGTATTCCAGCATGAAGGCATCGACGCCGGAGTACTTCTGGCGACCGGCGCGCGCGGCATGCACCAGGCGGCGCGCCAGATCCGCCACCCGCCGGCGCTCGTCCTCGGTGAAAATGGCGCGTTCGATCAGTGCACCAACGAGGCGATTTTCATCGGCCAGATAATAGCTTGCGATCTCGTCCTGCGGCGGCGCAACAAACGTCTGCGACGGCTCAGCGGTTTGCGGCAGCAGCTGTTTGACCATCTCGTTCTCTCTCGGCATTTCGGTTCGCGTCGCCATAGTCTAACAGACTGCGAGGCTTACAGCTCGCCCAAGCACGCCGCGCTGTTCTGCCACCCAAAGATGATGTGGGCCTTGACGAACGCGCCGGACAGGACGAGGTTGCGCGCCGCAACAAGACCCGTGGCGGTGTTGGGGAAATTCCATTGTCTACGAAGCGTGTACAGGTCGTGCGCTCCCTTGCGGAGCTGCGCACCACGGTGCGGTCCTGGCAGCGTGCCGGTGAGCAGGTTGGCCTCGTGCCAACCATGGGCGCGCTGCACGCAGGTCATATCTCGCTCGTGAAATTGGCCAAGGCGCGTGCCCGGCGGGCAGTCGTATCCATCTTCGTCAACCCGACCCAATTCGCGCCGCAGGAGGACTTCTCCAGCTACCCGCGCGACGAGGGCGGAGACCTTTCCAAGCTCGCCGAAGTCGACTGTGACATTGTGTGGACGCCCGATGTTGCAGAAATGTACCCCCCTGGATTCGCTACGGACATCATTCCCAGAGGGGCTGCGGAGGGCCTCGAAAGCGTCTCCCGCCCGCACTTCTTCAAGGGTGTGGCGACCGTCTGTTGCAAGCTGTTCACCCAGGTCGGACCCGACCTCGCGGTGTTCGGCGAGAAGGATTACCAGCAGCTTTGCGTGATCCGGCAGATGGTCCGCGACCTCAATCTGCCGCTCGATATCATCGGCCACCCGACCGTGCGCGAGGCAGACGGGCTCGCGATGAGCTCACGCAACGCGTATCTCAGCGCCGAGCAGCGCGCGCTGGCCCCCATGATTCATCGCGCGTTGCTCGACGTCGCCTCCGCGATGGCGGCCGGCACGACGATCGAGGCTGCCACAGCGCACAGCCGCGAGCGGCTGACCGAGGCGGGCTTCAAGGTCGATTACATCGAGGTGCGCGATGCCGAGACACTGGCGGCGGCAGAACCTGGTTCTGGAAGGCCGCTGCGGGCGCTGGTCGCCGCCTGGCTCGGACGGACGCGGCTGATCGACAACATCGCGGTTTAGCTGCAGCCCGGCGATCAATGGCCGGCCAGGCGACGCGACGCATCGTTGCGCGTACTGCTTCTCCGCGCCCTGTCGCCGCCGGTCTGATCGTGCCTGCGATGAAACCGCGGCGCCAGCCGGCACCTATGCCCGCGTCATTCCGAATGAGACTGAAATACTCGGTTCGCTCTCATATCCCGCCCCCCTGGGAGAGGATCGAGGTGAGCGCCCAAATGCCGCCAGTGCTGTAGCC
>JAEZBZ010000003.1 GCA_023412745.1 Pseudomonadota bacterium
CGATCTCGCCCTTGGGGATGGTCCAGGCGCCGTCGTCCTTCCTCACCCAATAGGGCCCGCCGGGGTGCACGAGAAACACCTCCGGCGCGGCGCCGGTCAGCCGGTAAACGAGAATGCCTGCACTGCGTTTGGCCATCTCCCGGCTCGTGGGTGAACGCTGCGTCTCAATCAGCAGCGCATCAGTGTACGCGCGACGCCGCCATCGCGGATAGTCAGCATGTTGCCCTTGACCGCCATGGTCATCACCGAGCGCGAGCGGTCGCCTTCGACGCTGCAGCGCGCCCGCGCCCGCCAGGCATTACCGGCGATGCGCTTCACGGACGTGAAATCGCAATGGGCCTCGTGCTGGTCGTAGCGCTTGGCCGTCAGGATCAGCGGTGCGGCGGGCATGCTCTGGTCAAGCACGCATTGCAGCGGATTGGACGCCCACGTGCCAACGTACGACGGGCTTTGCGCCTGCGCGGCGGTTGAAAACAAAGCCGCGGCTGCGGCGAGTGCCATCCCGAACCTGATCATGCGTTCCCCCTTTGGCGCCCGACAGACCCGCGGGCGCCGCACCGTGGCGCGCGGCCGGAGCCCGTTCAAGACGAATCGTGGGGACGGCGCATCACGCTGTGGACACGTGGACAAACGGCCACGCGCCCGCTCACGGCTTGGTTGGGAAGAACTGGGTGGCGAGGGCGGACAAGGTGTTCACTCTCAAGTTCCTCGCAACAGACTTCGTCGAGAAGCTGAGTAGCGAAGCTCCATGAGGCAGAGGTGAGCTTTGCTCAGTGACGATGATCTCCTTCTAGAGATACGAAGGTTGGCAGCCCTGGACCAGAAGCTGCCAACCTTGCTGATACTTGCGCATGTGCCACAACCGGCAACGCCAGCGCAAATCACTGCCAAGGCCATGGCTATCGGTTTTTTAGACATCCGAAAATGGAATGTCGGGAGTATCCTGCATCGCGCCGCTCGTACGAGTCAGGTGGGGCAGACTGCGCAGGGTTGGCGTATCCTCGAACCTGGGCTGGAGGGCCTTCAATCGGCGGGGGTACAGATGCAGCGAAAGAACCGAACGCCCCCATCAGACAGCGTGCTTCCGCGAGAAATATTCACTGGTACCCGTACTTACATCGAACGGGTCGTTCGGCAGATTAACGCGAGCTATGACAGCTAATTATATGATTGCTGCGCGGTTATGTGCCGGCGCGTGGGCGAGACGCTGATTATCGAAGTTTACGAGCATCTAGGTCGAGCCGAAGAGATCAAGAACGGCGACGGCAACTTCCACATGCTCAGCGGCTTGCTGAATGTAATAATGAATGACAAGAGCATCAACCTCGGCCGCAATTCGAAGCGAGGCTTGGAGGCCCTAAAGGAACTTGGCGATAAGTCGGCTCACAATCGCCGCTTCACCGCACGCGAAGCTGACATTGATGGCATTAGAAGTGGTCTAAGGACGGCTGCAGAAGAATTACTGCACCTATCCGGCCTTGCGCGTTGATCAATGACGCGGTGCTCCGCCTAGTCCGTCATCCCGGCGTAGGCCGGGACCTACGAGGCGAGCAACACATGCAACGCGATTTGGAGTCCATGTGATCGACGTGGGGTATGGAGCGGCAGTTGATGCCGGTAATTCTCTACTACCATGGCATTCTCGGATACTGGCGTGGGTCCCGGCCTACGCCGGGATGACGGTGGAGGGTGAGGGGCGGTGGAGGGTGCGGGATGCGGGTGTGGATGAAGGAGAGGTTGGCGAGGAGTGGTCTGCAAGCCTCGCCACGACGGTGCTGAGCCTGCTCCGGTGAAGATTGAGGGCTGGTGTGTGCGTCAGTCGCCGCGCGCGCACCATCAACCTCCTTGGCGTTGTCTATCCGCGGGGCCGTCCGCGATTGCACCTGTTGCCGGATCGAACAGGTTGCGCCACTCGGGGTTCATGCTCGCGATGAGCCGCACTTTCCACGCGCGCTGCCATTCCTTGAGCTGCTTTTCACGGCGGATGGCGTCGGGCATGGTGGCGTGGAACTCGTAGTAGACGAGCAGCTTCACACCATAGCGTTTCGTGAAACCTTCGATCAGCCCGTGCGTGTGCTGCGCCATGCGGTCGGCAAGTGCGCTGGTGACGCCGATATAGAGCACACCATTGCGTTTGCTCGCGAGGATGTAGACGCAGGGGTGCATTGGCTGTGTCCGGAGCGGGAGGAGATTGTCCTGCAACGGAGGAGTTTGGGCAACTGGGGATGTGTTTGGTGGTGCACGTTCCGATTTACCACCCGTTCCGGCGTTAGCGGTTGGCGCGCTTGCTGCGCAGTGCGCCATCATCCCCCATTCCGTCATCCCGGCGAAGGCCGGGACCCACGAGGCTATCTACTTGTGCCACGCGGGTTAGGTGCACTCTATCTACGCGGTGATGGTGACGGGTAGTGATGTCGGTATTCTCCGCTGACGTAGCACTCGCGGAGACTGGCGTGGGTCCCGGCCTTCGCCGGGATGACGGTAGAGAGTGGACGGGCGCTCCGCGTACCGGCCTGCGCCGGGATAACGGTGGTGTATGCGGCGCGCTCGGTAGATACAGGATGACGGTGGAGAGTGGGATCGCTCGACATAATGGCCTGCGCCGGGATGACGGGAGGGAGTGAACGCGCCCTCCGTATGCAAACCAACTCTTGTGGTCGTCGTTCAATATGAGCACAGTGGCGGTATCGCTCGAACCCGAGGCTGGTCGCCCATGAAGCTCGTTCTGCCGCTCGCCGCCGTCGCGCTCATCTCTGCAACCGGCTTCGCGGCCGCGCTCGATGCCCAGAGCAAGGCGCCCGCCTGGACCTCGGCCAGCAAGGCCGACAAGGACAGTTGGATGAAGTCCTTCAAGTTCGAGAAAGCAACCGCCGATCGGACGAAGATCGCGGCGTGCCTGGACAATTACGCCACGCTGCCCATGTTCACGACCAACGCCCTGACCGGGCTGACATCCCTGTGCGAGACCGTCGTCGAGAAGACGGTGGACTGAGGAAAAGCGCCCGCAGGTCCTCGCGGGGCGCTACGCTGGCGGGACTGTTATTCAGCCGCCTGCCGCTTGCTGCCGTTCCCCTTCGCCGCCTTTGCCTGCCCACCGGCGTTCTTTAGTTGCGCGCCTCCGGCACGACGGCTGAGCAGCTCCTTCAAATATTTGCCCGTGTAGCTGTCCTTCGCCTTTGCTACGTCCTCGGGTGTGCCTTCCGCTACGATCCGGCCGCCGCCGTCGCCGCCTTCGGGGCCGAGGTCGATGATCCAGTCGGCGGTCTTGATGACCTCCAGGTTGTGCTCGATCACCGCCAGCGTGTTGCCGGCATCGGCCAGTTCGTGCAGCACCTCCAAGAGCTTGGCGACGTCGTGGAAGTGCAGGCCGGTGGTCGGCTCGTCCAATATGTAAAGTGTGCGGCCGGTCGCGCGGCGGGACAGCTCCTTGGCGAGCTTGATGCGCTGCGCCTCGCCGCCCGACAGCGTCGTCGCCTGCTGGCCGATGTGGATGTAGCCGAGGCCGACGCGCGCCAGCGTCTCCAGTTTGTCGCGGATCGATGGCACCGCCTTGAAGAACTCGGCCCCCTCCTCCACCGTCATGTCGAGCACGTCGGCGATGGACTTGTCACGGAACGTCACCTCCAGCGTCTCGCGGTTGTAACGCTTGCCCTTGCACTGGTCGCAGGTGACGTAGACGTCGGGCAGGAAGTGCATCTCGATCTTGATGACGCCGTCGCCCTGGCAGGCCTCGCAGCGGCCGCCCTTGACGTTGAACGAAAAGCGGCCCGGCGCGTAGCCGCGCGCCTTGGCCTCGGGCAGGCCGGCGAACCACTCGCGGATCGGCGTGAAGGCGCCGGTGTAGGTGGCCGGATTCGAGCGCGGCGTGCGGCCGATCGGCGACTGGTCGATATCGATGACCTTGTCGAGATGCTCCAGGCCCTCGATGGCGTCGTGCGCGCCGGGATGCTCGCGGGCGTTGTTGAGCTTGCGCGCGACGGACTTGTAGACGGTGTCGATCAGGAACGTCGACTTGCCGCCGCCGGAGACGCCGGTGACGCAGGTGAGCAGGCCGAGCGGGATCTCCCCGGTGATGTTCTTCAGGTTGTTGGCGCGGGCGCCGACGACCTTCAGGGTGCGGTTCTTCTCGCGCTGGCGGCGGACCTTCGGCACCGGGATCTGGCGCATGCCGGTGAGGTACTGGCCGGTGATCGAGGCCGGGTTGGCCATGATCTCCTCGGGCGTGCCCTGCGCGACGATCTGGCCGCCATGGATGCCGGCGCCGGGGCCGATATCGACCACGTAATCGGCGGTGAGGATGGCGTCCTCGTCGTGCTCGACCACGATCACCGTGTTGCCGAGATCGCGCAGGTGCTTCAGCGTGTCGAGCAGGCGGTCGTTGTCGCGCTGGTGCAGGCCGATAGAGGGCTCGTCCAGCACGTACAGCACGCCGGTGAGGCCGGAGCCGATCTGTGACGCCAGACGGATGCGCTGGCTCTCGCCGCCGGACAGCGTGCCTGATGAGCGCGACAGCGTCAGGTATTCGAGGCCGACATCATTGAGGAACTGCAGCCGCTCTCGGATTTCCTTGAGGATGCGGGTGGCGATCTCGGACTGCTGTTTGGTGAAGGTGTTCGGGATTTCGGCGAACCACGCGTGCGCGGCCTTGATCGACAGATCGCCGACCTCGCCGATGTGGCGGCCACCGATCTTCACAGCGAGGGCTTGGGGCTTGAGGCGGTAGCCGTTGCACGCGGCGCACGGATGGCTGCCCTGGTAGCGCGAGAGCTCGTCGCGCACCCAGTCGCTGTCGGTCTCGCGCCAGCGCCGCTCGATGTTGGTGATGACGCCTTCGAACGGCTTGGTGGTGCGGTACTGCCGCAAGCCGTCCTCGTAGTTGAAATCGATCTCCTCGCCGTTGGAGCCGAACAGGATCGCGTCCTGCACCTTGGGCGGCAGGTCCTCCCACGGCGTCGACATGCGCATCTTGTAGTGCTGCGCGATGGCGTTGAGCGTTTGTTCGTAATACGGCGAGGTGTTGCCCGTGCGTGCCCACGGATAGACCGCGCCGTCAGCCAGCGACAGCGAGCGGTCGGGCACGACGAGATCGGCCTCGAATTTCAGTTCGGTGCCGAGGCCATCACATTTCGGGCAGGCACCGGCCGGCGCGTTGAACGAGAACAGCCGCGGCTCGATTTCCTCGATGGTGAAGCCGGACACCGGGCACGCGAACCGCGCCGACAAGATCAGGCGTTCGTGGGTCTCGTTCTTGTTTTTCAGGATGCCACTCTGGGCCTCTCCCTTACCAAGGGAGTGCTCTACCTCGGCCTCGGGGGCAGCCTTCTTGCCCTTGCCGCGCGGAGTGGGCGCCGGCGCCAACGGCTTATCCGCGAACTCGATCACCGCGATGCCGTCGCCAATCCCGAGCGCCGTTTCGAAGCTGTCGGCGAGGCGCGATGCGATATCCTTGCGCACCACGAGCCGGTCCACCACGACATCAATGTCGTGCTTGTACTTCTTATCGAGCTTAGGCGCGTCCGGGATCTCGTAGAACTGCCCGTCGATCTTGACGCGCTGGAAACCCTTCTTCTGCAGATCGGCCAGTTCCTTGCGGAACTCACCCTTGCGGCCGCGCGAGATGGGCGCCATCAGGTAGAGGCGCGTGCCATCGCCCAGCGCCAGCACCTTATCGACCATCTGCGACACGGTCTGGCTTTCGATCGGCAGGCCGGTGGCGGGCGAATACGGCACGCCGACGCGCGCGAACAGCAGGCGCAGATAATCGTAGATTTCGGTGACGGTTCCGACGGTCGAGCGCGGGTTCTTGGAGGTGGTCTTCTGCTCGATGGAGATCGCGGGCGACAGGCCCTCGATGTGATCGACATCGGGCTTCTGCATCATTTCCAGGAACTGGCGCGCGTAGGCCGACAGGCTTTCGACGTAGCGGCGCTGGCCTTCCGCGTAGATGGTGTCGAACGCCAGCGACGACTTGCCAGATCCTGACAGGCCGGTCAGCACGATCAGCGCGTCGCGCGGCAAATCGATGTCGACGCCCTTGAGATTGTGCTCGCGCGCGCCGCGCACGGAAATGACTTTGCGATCGTGAGACATGCGATCCTGGGACACTGGAACTCAAATATGGGACGAGGGTGTAACCGAAGGCAGAGGGGGCGACAATCGCACCGCAGCGCACAAGCATAGCCCATATAGGGGCCGAGTTGTCCCTGTGACAGACAGGTTACTGTCAGCTCATGCCAACGCCAGAGCCAACAAACGAGGATACATGACGGGGCCCATCGCGACACGAACGATGATGCTGAGCGGATCGGGTCAAAGCATAACCATAGAAATCATGCAACCATCGCGCGTGACGGACGATGAATACGTTTGTCAGGCGCGGATCACCCCCGAAAGCGAGCGGCCGTTCTTGGTCAGCGCGTCCGCGTCCGACAGCGTCCAATGCCTTATGCTCATCTTCGATGCCATAAGGGGAGCATTGCTAAACAGATATGCCGACGCGACGTGGGCCGGCCTGCCGCTCGAACTGGCGTTTCCAAGGTCGATCCCATACGTTGCCGACCTCGAAACCTACAAAGAGATCGAAGCTTTCGCTGACGAGGCGTTGAATAGAAAACTTCTCTCGCAACGGCCGAAATAGCCAAGCCTCTTCCGCCTCTCCACGAGCTGAGCTGCTGTCAGCTCGTGGCAAAGCATTCCGATGCTTGGTCTACGATGCTCCGACCTTACGTGCTTCAGGATCACGGAGCCGACCGGATCTCTGTTCTGGAAGGTTTTACGGAAGACCAACACGCCGACGTAGAAGTCGTGGGCGTGGACCTGCCTGTTCTCCGGGGGCTGCATCGGCGGAACGATGCCCGGGAGCTTCCTAGCCGCGAAAACAGGCCCTGCAAAGCCAATCGGCCGGATGGGGCCATCCTGCCAAGAACGCCAATATCCGCAACATGTCATTCAGCAACCCCAGCCTTGGAGTATGCGCCAAGGCTGGGCTTCTTCCTGGTCGCTTATTTGAGGTTCATGCAGCTCGCGTAGTAGCTGACGGAGGCTGGCCAGTCGCTGAAGACGCCTTCCACACCAACCTGCTGGGCCAGAACGTCCAGCACTTCGTAATAGTCGCCGCCGCCGGTTATGGCTTTCGAGACGCTATTGAAATACCAGCCGCCACCGTCCGTCAGAGGACCCGAGCGTTCAAACGACCAGGCGATGATCTTGATGCCCGCATCCTTGAGAGCGATCGCCAGCGCCGAAGGCACGATCTCGCCCTTGTCGTCCACGGTCAGCAGGAACGGGATCGCCGGCGCGACATAATTGATGCCTTCGGCCTTCAGCGCCTTCGGCTCCCAGCCCCAGGTCGAGGGATCCATGCCTTTAAGGCCGGGAATGCTTGAGTCGTCGATCAGGTAGACGGCCTGCGCACCGAATGCCGGCTCAGCCTTGATCCAGTAGCGCACGTCGGCGATGTCGAAGCTCTGCGCGAACACGTCCGAGGCCGGCACGCCGGCTTCCTTGTATTCGTTGATCAGCTTCTGGGCGTAGTCCTCGCGCGAGAAGCCGTCGAAGGGCATCT
>JAEZBZ010000079.1 GCA_023412745.1 Pseudomonadota bacterium
TCTATCGGACGCCCTTCCTTACGAAACTCAATGTACAGGACCGGAGCATTGTCCTGGGCACTGCCTCTAGACGCGGCGCTCATGTTCCCGACTGGCTCGCCAGCGAGAACGAATTGGCCGAGCTGTGCATCTATACGGGATAATCCAGCGAGTAATATATGGTAACCAGCACCCGCATTAATGATCAAGAGCTGGCCGTAGCTACGAAATTCACCGGCGTACACAATCCAGCCATCACTGGGTGAAGTAATGTGAGCGCCTTGCCGGGTTTCGACCACGATACCCTGCGATTTCCGGCCACTTGAGGTTGTTTCTCCGAAAGATAGCACCCTTTGTCCCGCGGCCGGGAAAGGGAGCGTCCCTTTAGCCCTGTGAAACGGCGTCGCGGGGGCCAGGCGGCCAGGCGATCCGGCAAGAGCTCCAGCGCCGGGACTCAGCAGAACCGCAACTTGTGGACCATTTGGGGCGGGCGGCGCAGTGGGTACGGCCTCCTTCATGGGGCCGACCTGCAGTGGCTCGCCTTTCAGGTCGCGTGCCCGTCCGCCGGCTGGCGGTTCTGGCTCGGCGGGCGTCTGGGCGTTGTAGGCGCCAAGCCCGGTCCGTTCCGCGACAGTGTGATCGAGAGCGGCGATCAGTTCGCCAAGTTCGCTGACCTTGCCGGCGACGGCTTCGGCTTCCTTGCGCAGCGCGGCCAGCTCCGACTGGCGGTCGGTCAGCGTCTGCCGCCGTTCCTCCATCAGGGATGCCAGGCGGAATTCCATATCGCGCAGGGTCTGGGTCTCGGCTTCGAGCCGCTGACGCTCTTCGGTGATATGTTTGATCAGGCCATCGACCTCAGCGATGCTGGCCAGCAGGTCCTTGACCTGCGTCTGAAGCTCCGGCACCGCCCTGGCGAGCAACATCGCGCTGCGCACCATCTCCAGCGCATCCTCGCGCCGCGTGATGATGACGGGCGGTGGGTTGTGTCCCATCCGCTGCATCGTGGAGAGCAGGCTTGCGATAGACGCATGGCGCTGGGCGAGAACTTTCTCGCGCTCGCGCTTTTGTTCTTCGAGCTGATCGCGGCGGGCTTCGATGTTGCTCAGGCGCGCTTCGCTGGCCTGGACATTGCGTGCGGTTTCCTGAAGCTGCGCATTGAGCCGGGCGCGCTCCTGTTCCATAGCCGCGACATCGGCCTTGGCGCTGGTTGTCCGGCTCTCGACCTGCTTCAGGCGCTCCTGGTTTTCCTTTTGTTTGCGGGCCGCCTCGCCGGAAAGCTGCGATTGCTGGGCCAGGGAAACCGTCGACATGGCCAAGCCGGTCGCGCACAGGGCGAGCGCTGACACCGCCAGCAAACGCGGCGCTCTGGATTTCATCGCTCTGTCGTGGTGTCTTCGCAAACCTGTCATCCGGCCCGCTTCGTCCGCTTCTGTCGCCTGCCGATTGACTAGCCGTCCGAGCGTTCGAAAAAAGCAACCTCTACAACGATTGCGGCAATTCTGGCGCAGCGCAGCACATCATAGTACACGCTTGAGGTGCGACCAATTGCGAACCGCGACGCGACACTGGTAGATCTAGTTGTTGATCGTCGAAGCGCCGAGAATGGCACACCTTTGATCCAGATATCGAAACATTTGACCATGCACACCGTATTCCAACACCTCACGACTGTCGCCGTTCTGGCCGTTTTCGTGGTGTTGCTCCTCGGGCTGTGGAACATGATGCGCGGCCGCAGTGCAAATACCAGCCAGACGCTGATGCGCTGGCGTGTTGGGCTTCAATTCCTTGCTATCGTCATCATGATGACCGCGGTCTATCTTGGACGGTGATATGCCGCTTCGTTGGAGACCGGCTAGCGCTATCGTGGCTAGCAGGCACTCACTTTCGATTGGTTCCTAGCCGGCGAGGCGTAGTGCGATGGTGGTTCTCAACAAAATCTACACCCGGACCGGCGACGACGGCACGACGGCGCTCGGCACCGGCCAGCGTGTGCGCAAGGACAGCGTGCGAGTGTCGGCGTACGGCACCGTCGATGAGACCAACGCGATCATCGGGATGGCGCGGGTTCATCTGGCCACGAGCCATCCCGGGCTCGATGCTAAGCTGGCCAGGATCCAGAACGACCTGTTCGATCTTGGCGCCGATCTGTGCATGCCGGGCGAAGCCAGCAAACCTGGCAAGGAACAGCTTCGCGTCACCGCTGAGCAGGTTAAGCGCCTGGAAGACGAGATCGATGAGATGAACGCCGAACTGCGCCCGCTGCGGTCGTTCATCCTGCCGGGTGGATCGCCCGCGGCGGCAACGCTGCATCTGGGCCGCACCGTTTGCCGGCGGGCGGAGCGCCTGATGGTCGAACTGGCCGCTGATCCCGATGAAGTCATCAGCGATGCCGCCCTGAAGTACGTCAACCGATTGTCGGATCTGCTGTTCGTCGCGAGCCGCTATGCCAACGATCGCGGTGCGGGCGACGTTCTCTGGGTGCCTGGGCAGAACCGCTAGTGTGACGATCAGGGAAATTGGCCATACCCAGCCGCACTTCGGAGCAGAGACGCTAGTCTCTCCTGGACAAATGCAGGGTTGAACAGCCAAGGTGCCTCGCCGTGCAACGTGCAGGGGGCTCGAGCCTTGTTCATCCCGGTCTACGACTACAATCCCCTGCGGTCGATCAGGCTGCAGTACGTCACTATTGGTCTCATCGTCGCCAACGTGGTGATTTTCGGATTGCAGGTCACCGGCAGCTTGCCGCTTGAGCAGGTTTTAGCTTTTGCGCTGGTGCCTGCGCAATTGTTGAGCCTCGGGGCTCTGTCTCCTGGCGACGCCGCGGTGGGTTCGGGTGTCCTGATCCCGGAGCAGTTGACTCCGATTTCCTACATGTTCTTCCACGGCGACATCTTCCATCTGACCGGCAACATGCTGTTCTTGTGGGTCTTCGGCGATAACGTCGAGGATGCGCTCGGTCACCTCAAGTTCTTGGTTTTCTATGTGCTTTGCGGTGTCGCTGGCGGGCTGGCGCATGTCTTCATGATGCCAGCCTCGACCACGCCATTGATTGGCGCTAGCGGCGCCGTCGCCGGCGTCATCGCAGCCTATCTGATGCTTCATCCCCGGGTTCATGTCTGGGTTCTAATCTTCCGCTTCGTTCCACTGCGCATTACGGCGGCTTTTGCCCTGGGGGCATGGATCCTGACCCAACTTGTCATGGTGATAATCCCCGATGCGGGCCAAATCGCTTGGTGGGCCCACGTGGGTGGACTGGCCGCCGGGGCCTTCCTGGTTCTGGTGATGCGCAGGCCTGGCGTGCCGCTGTTCGACCGCAACCTTGCTTAACGGGGCGCGTCACAGAAAGTCCCGCATAATTCGCGTTCGGCGAAAGATTGACTTGCTCAAGATGCGGGCATACGTTGCCTTTCGCATATGCGAAGTGCCAAGACTTCGTGAAGCAGGTTTCGACACTGAACAAGTCGCTACCCTCGACTAACCCTTGCGGGATGCGCTTGCGTGCCGGCACAGTTACTAAGCAATCGGAATTAAGCTCGGGAGAGCCAATGACATGAAGATCCTCGTGCCCGTGAAGCGCGTGGTCGACTACAATGTGAAGATTCGGGTCAAGCCGGATGGCTCAGGCGTCGAACTTGCAAA
>JAEZBZ010000174.1 GCA_023412745.1 Pseudomonadota bacterium
TTAATGAGGCTGACCAACGGGCGGCCGCAATAAATTGTAGATATGCGTAAGATGCCGGCACAAATTGTAACTGCATACTAGCCGGGCACACCCAGTCGAAACTGCGGAATACTTGAAGTTTGCCCAATCATATTGGGCGGACATTACAGTTGCGCGCGTCTTTGACCGATTTGTTGTTGCGGATGAGTGCAGGCAACTGTGCGCAGTCGTTGTGTAGCGAGTGGAGGGTAAAGAGTGAGTTCAGGGCAGACTGTCCACATTGTGGATGTCGACGTCCAAGCCGTGTGGGAGCGGCTGCAGCAGGATGCCGGCTCGGTATTAGTCGATGTGCGGACCAAGGCGGAATGGTCGTACGTCGGACTACCGGACCTCTCCTCGATCGGCAAACGGCCGATCCTGATCGAGTGGCAATCTTTCCCCGACGGCCGGGTCGACCCGGACTTCGCGGACCGCCTCTCGAAGATGCTCGATGAAGGCGGTGTCGACCGGCAGTCGGAGCTGTTCTTCATGTGCAGGTCGGGCGCGCGCAGCAAGGCGGCTGCGCTGGCCATGACTGCGGCAGGATTTGCGGCCTGCCGTAACGTCGCGAACGGCTTCGAGGGGCCACTCGACGCTGATCGCCATCGAGGGAAGGCCGCTGGCTGGAAAGCAGCCGGCCTGCCCTGGGCGCAGGGATAACGCGCCACAAAGGGCAACGGGAAGCGTCGGTGAACGAGCGTAGAGGGCGCTCGCGCGCATGACGCCATTGCACTGACGACAGAACACGAGCAGCGGGAAAGTATCATGAACAGAATGGAATCGGCGGGCCCCGATTTCGGGGGTAAAGGCGGCAGGATCGAACGCGACCAGAAGACGGAAAGCGGACCGTCGAAGTCGGTCGATGAGACGGTCATCACGAAGGCCAGCTCGGAAGTGCGCGGGCAGAAAGTGCGCAAGATGCTGCGCACTCAGCTTGGCGAGGACGTTTACACGAGCTGGTTCCAAGCCATGGAATTCGAGCCGTTCGACGGTCAGACCGTGCGGGTCACCGTCCCGGTCAAGTTTCTGAAAAACTGGATTCAATCGCACTATTCGGATGCCCTGCTGAAGTGCTGCCAGGCTGAGTTCGAGGGCGCCGAGCGCGTCGATGTCGCCCTGCGGCAACCAAGCCCGGCACGCGCTCCTGCCGTTGACCACACCATGAAGTCGGAAAGCCGGACGGCCATTCCGTCAGCCGAAGTTGCATCGAGCGACTGGAATGCCGTGCGTCCCTCGATGCCGGCAATGCCGATGGCTGCCCGCACCCAGGGCGGCGGCTTCGAGGGCTCACCGCTCGATCCGCGCTATACGTTCGAGAGCTTCGCGGTCGGTCCGGCCAACCGCATGGCACATGCCGGCGCGACGCAGGTCGCCGAAACGGTGCTGAGCGACAGCCGCGGCTTCAACCCGCTGTTCATTCACTCGTCGGTCGGCCTCGGCAAGACGCATCTGCTGCACGCCATCGCGTGGTCGGTGCGCCGCCGCGTACCGCAGGCACAGGTGCTCTATCTCACGGCCGAGCGCTTCCGCTATCAGTTCGTCGAGGCCCTGAAGAACCACGATCCGCTGGCCTTTAAGGAGAAGTTCCGCTCTATCCACATGCTGCTGGTTGACGATCTTGAATTCCTGCATGGCCAGCAGACCGAGCAGGAGTTCGACCACATCATCAACTCGCTGCTCGATGGCGGCCGTCAGGTGGTGGTTGCGTCGGCACGCGCGCCGAACCACATCGAGAAACTGAACGAGCGCATGCGCTCGCGTCTGCAGCGCGGCTTGGTGACTGAGATCGGTGCGCCGGACGCCGAACTGCGCCTGCGCATTCTCGAAAAGCGTATGCAGGAGAAGCGCCAGCTCGATCCGTCCTTCGAGATGTCGCGTGACATCCTGGAACTGCTGTCGGACCGCCTCAAGGAACGCGGCCGCGAGCTGGAAGGCGCCGTCACCCGCCTGCACGCGACGTGGCAGTACATGCGCACGCCGATCACGCTCGACATCGCCGAGACCATCATCCGCGATCTCGTGCACGGCAGCGAGCCGCGCCGCATCAAAATAGAGGACATCCTGAAAGTGGTCTCGCGCCACTACGGCGTATCCAAGGGCGACATCCTCTCCCAGCGCCGGCATCGCTCGGTGGGGTGGCCGCGCCTGATCGGCATGTATCTCGCCAAGCAGCTCACCTCGCGGTCGCTGCCCGAGATCGGCCGCCGCTTCGGCAACAGAGATCACACGACGGTTTTACATGCAATTCGCAAGATCGAGGGTGAGCTAGGTGGCAATAACCGCCTGCGTGACGAGCTTGATGAACTGAAAAAGTTGCTGAACTCCTGACGCGGGACTTTCCGCAAGGCCAGTCAGGCGTACGGCAACGGGTGAAGCAGGAGCTGCGCGCAGCTTCTGCTTCAGTCCATTGTGGGCCGCCGCAAGCCTCGCACTTGCAAAAAACCAGCGAATGCGGTCAAGTTGCTGGTACGTGCGAATCCTTCCTGTCTAAGCATCATATATCGCAGTGTTTCCACGTTGCGAATGGGTGCTGTGCCTGGACACCAACGGCACTCCGAAGAGGCATCCCGCTATGCGGCTAGTGATCGAAAGAAGCGAGCTCCTCAGGGCACTGGGCCATGTCACCAGTGTCGTCGAGAGACGCACGACCATTCC